>NZ_JAKVLR010000001.1:2000211-2333579 GCF_022484265.1 Companilactobacillus sp. | reverse complement strand
ACAGCAAAAAAGGGTTACTGACGTTGATTTCAGTAACCCTTTTACTTAATTTAGATTTGAATGACTCACGATGTAAAATTCTTCTTGGCTAGGTTGCCAACGCTTTTCCTTTGGTTTGAAATTAGCATCGAATTTGTCGATCTGCGTCTCGTCCACTTCAAATGCTGGACTTTCTCGGTAAATCCAATTATGACCGTCTAAGGCTCCATCTGCCAATTCCTTGACCAACATGGCTGTTGGCGAAGTGCCATTGGCAATTTTTACGTTATGGCGTTTGCAGCTGACAAAACCGCGTGCAACATAATTAGCTGCCATTCCAAAAATCACGATTGCATCGTAGCCGAGTTCGCGTGCAATTTCAAACGAGCGTTCCATCAATCTTTTTCCATAGCCTTTTCGTTGATACTCAGGTGCGATACAGACAGGTCCAAACGTCAAAATAGTTTTGTCATTCCCATCATCATCAGTCAATTTAGACTTGGTATACATGATATTTCCAATGACTTGTCCGTCCAATTCGATCACCAGGTCCAATTGAGGAATAAAATCTTCATGAGATCGAATCATGTGGGCAATATAATGTTCGCCACATCCAGGAACGTAGAGATTCCAAAATGCGTCACGCGTTATTTCTTCGACTAATCGATAGTCATCAGTTTTCTCTTCTCTAATATTTATTGTCAATTTAATACTCCTTAATACTTGGTAGTCCCCTGTGCGTATATTTTTGCAAAAGGTTCAATGCGTGGAATCGCAACGTCTTTCGGAGCGTTGCGTTAAGTTAGAGTACACGATCTTTGCGTGTCAAAACCTAAACCATGGGATCGCAACGTCCTTTCGGAGCGTTCCGTCAAGTTAGAGTACGCACCTTGTTGCTAAAACATAAAGCGTGGAATCGCAACGTCCTTTCGGAGCGTTGCGTTAAGTTAGAGTATGCGCTCTTTGCGCTACTCTAACTAAAAAAATAGCCATACTGACATTGTATCAGCATGGCTACACCCCTTTAAATTACAAAATAAACAATAGCACTGCAACAAAAATCCCTAATACTGCAATGTAGTTAATTTTTCTTTTCTTCTTGAAGTCTTTACGACTTAAACGACATACGCTACCTTTATTCATCATGATGACTACCTCCGTGCTTTAACCTACTTAGTTATAACACGAGAGATTGTGAATGTGAGCCAAAGTTGCTCGATTTAATTAGACAAAAATATCCCTGTAACATTCCCTTAATATTACACTACATGACGTGTTTTGTGTATAATATAATTGTGCCAAACAAAGGAGAATAAAAATGAGCAAACTAAACCGAGTATATTTAGCTGGTCCGTTTTTTAGCGACCAACAAAAAGAGCGCTTAGATAAGATTCAAGCCCTTCTCAAGCAAAACGACACGATCGGGGACATTTTCCGTCCTGGTAAAGATGAATACACCGATGCCGAATTTGGCTCATTCGAATGGCAAACAGCCGTATTCAAACACGATATTAACAACATTAATATGTCTGATGTCGTCGTCGCAGAACTTGACTACAAACTTGAAGAACAATTAAGCGAGCCCGATTCAGGAACTGCTTGGGAATGTGGATATGCATTTGCCAACAACGTCCCTGTTATCGGAGTCCGTTTTGACGAGGCTCCACCACTAAACCTAATGTTAGCTGGCAGCTTGACTGCTTTTTACAATGGCGAATCAAGCATCAGCAAATTAAAGGATTATGATTTTAACGTTTTAATGACTAGATACGAAAACATCAAAGTGTTTTAGGTTGAATAATTTCAACAAATGAGGAGGAAACTTATGTCGCAAGTAACTGAGAGAACGCAAAAGACTATTATCACCGCAATGATATCATTACTCGAAAAGAAACCTTTTGACAAAATCACTGTGGGGAATATTTGTACTGAATCACAAATAAATCACAGTACGTTCTATCGATACTTTAACGACAAGTTTGCCTTATTGCATGCTGTTTTCGAATTTCTATTGGATGACCTATTAAAAGAGAGTCTTTCGACTGAATCGATCATTACCCAAATTGCTGATTTTATCGGCAAGAACAACGATTTTATGCGACACGTTTCGCCGCAGTATCAGACACGTGCAAATTTATATCCAGAATTCCGTCTAATTTTAAAGGATATTGTGACTAGAAAGTACGAAAACTCTGAAAGTGCTGATGATGATCCTTTGATCATCATGATCCGGAATTCAGACACTCCGGAATTGATGATCAGTCTCATCGTCGGTGCACTGGTTGGGGTCGTCGAGTATCTCGAAGACAATGACTTTAAGATTCCAAAGGATGAATTTACATCGTTTACCGAAGACTTTTTCAGAAAATGGGTCGAAAAATGAAACAAAATGAGGTAGTTGTCTTATTTTAAGAGGACTGCCTCTTTTTGTACCTTAAAAACAAGTATATTAATGGTACACTATTCAGCATGAGATATTGGAGGGAATGAGATTATTATGCAGAAATTTTTCACTATGCTCAGTAATAGTGTCCACAAACATGCCAAATTGTGGATCACTTTTATTGCAGTAGTTACTATTGTTCTTGCATTTGGTTTACCGAGGATCCAAATGAAGTTCAGTAATGATGTCTTTGTTAATCCTAATTCCAAGGCTTACAAAGATACATCGACCTACCAAAAGAACTTTGGTGGCGATGCAGTTTACGTTATGGTAAGTGGCAAACAAGACGATGTCTTGTCGCAACAGAATATGAAGAAACTTGCTAAGTTAGATAAGAAACTCAGCAAGATGGACAATGTTCGTTCAACGACAAATATCGTTAACTTACTAAACGATGAGATGGGTCAAATTAAAAAGAATCCATCTGCAGCTCAAAACATGTCAGGTTTGAATTTGAACCTAACACCTAAGGCTGAAAAAGATTTAATGGCAAACTTGAGCAACTCTGATAAGAGTAAATTGATGACTCAAGTTCAAAGTGGTTTAACTACCGAACAACAAGCACAAGTGCAAACTTATGTTACTGGTATTTTAACTGATGCTCAAAAGCAACAAGTTGCTGCTGCTCAACAACAGGCACAAGCTCAAATTGCCCAATTGCCTGCTGCACAACAACAAGCTGCTGCTGCTGAGATGACTAGCCAACAATCAAGTACTTTGATGGGTATGTTGACTGATGCCCAAAAGCAACAAGTTCAAGCTTACACGTTGACATTGATCAATGATCAACAAAAACAAGCTTTGACTGCTGCAGTTCTACCTATGATTCCTAAGGTTCAAAACATGTCAAACGCATTATTGCGTGACATTCTCTTAAGCGACAATGGCAAAGTTCCATCAGCCATTCAACAACTTTTGCCTAAGAATGGTAAACATACTATTTTGATGGTAAATACTAAGAGTACAACAGATATGAACACCAACGTTAAATTAATGAATGATGTTCATAAAGCTGTTAACGAAGCTGGATTCAGCAGCAAGGTCAAAGTAAGAACTGCTGGTAACCCAGTTGTTATCGGACAAGTTAAGAACGTTGTTATTCAAAACATGGCTATCATGGTCGTAATCGCTGTTATCATTATGATCATCATCTTAGCCTTGATCTTCCCAGTTAGAAGAAGAATCTTACCATTATTCTTTGTTTTGATTGGTATGATCTGGACATTCGGTGCTATGGGTTGGTTCAACCTACCTATCACACTGGCAACTATGGCTACACTACCTATTATTATCGGACTGGGAACCGACTTCGGTGTTCAGTTCCAGAACCGTTACGAAGATGAGTACCGACAAACTGAAGATTCAGAAGGATCTATCAAGTTGTCAATTACTAAGATGGGACCAGCTGTTGGTATTGCTGTGATCGTTATGATCTTCAGTTTCTTGACAATGTTCCTATCAAAAGCACCTATGATGCAACAATTCGGTGTCACACTAGCACTTGGTGTCTTCTGTGCTTACATCGTTGAGTTCTTCATGATGTTCTCAACATTTACTTTGATCGACAAGTCAGACAAGGCTCATGAGAAGTTTGTTAAGAAAAATGAAGCTAGAACAGCTAAACACAATGGACAAGATACAACTCGTCTATCACAATGGCTTGGAAGCTATGCACGTTTCATTACTAAACATGCTGGATGGGTCTTTGCCATCGCTGTTGTTCTTGGTGGTTTAGGTTTCGCTGTTGAACATAACATCAACACTGAAACAGATATTATGAAGATGATTCCTCAAAACATGAGTGAATTACAAAATACTAAATATCTTCAAAAACAAGTTGGTTCAACTGTCTACATCGATTACCTCGTTAAGGGTAACGACGTTAGAAAAGCTGATACGATCAAGAAGATCAACAAACTTGGTAACCAAGAAAAAGATAAGTATAAAGATATTACCGGCGTTACAAGTCTTTCATCTACTTATAAACAATTAGGCGGAGACTTCAACGCTAGTCAATCAACAATCAATACTGGAATTAGCAATATTCCTAAGTCATTGAAGCAAACTGTTATCAGTGACAACAATAATTACGCTACGATCCAATTCAAGATCGACCAACATCTATCAACTAAGGATCAACAAAAGTTGATGGATAAGATCGATAAAGATATTGGTGGAAATCACAACGGCTTACAAATCGCACCAGCCGGACTACAAGTTATGATGCTTATCGGTATCGATAATGTTACATCAAACCACAACTTGATCATGTTCGCCGGTCTAGCAATTATCTTCATTGTCTTGCTACTTGTATACCGTGAATTCCGTCTAGCTATTTACCCAGTGCTTCCTATCCTAGTTGTTCTTGGTCTATCACCATTAACTCTATGGTTGATGCACACATCATATAACCCAGTTACAATTGCCTTGAGTTCATTAGTTCTTGGTATTGGTACTGAGTTTACGATCTTGATACTTGAGAGGTACCGAGAAGAGCGACTCAACAATGTTACGCGTGAAAAAGCTATCATTGATGCCGTATCGAAGGTTGGACAAGCTATTACAGTTTCTGGTCTAACTGTTATCGGTGGATTCTCAGCTATCATGTTCGCAAGTTTCCCTGTTCTTCGTTCATTCGGACTTATCACTGTTCTAGATACTGCTTACTCACTAATCAGTGCCTTGACAGTCTTACCTGCCCTAGTTTACTTATTCAGAAATAGAAAAGAAGACCGTGAACTAGAAGCAGCTAACGCAGCCAAAGCTGCCGATAAAAAAGACGACAAAGAAGAACCAGCAACAGATAAATAGTCGTTTAGACTTACCGAAATAGCATCCTCAACTGAGGGTGCTTTTTTTATTGAAAAAGTGGTTAAAACTAACTAATTTATTAATCAGGTGTAAATTATAGGTAATTGATTAAAATTTTTTCGATGAAAGGAATTTATCTTGGCATTCAAAACACCTTTGGCTGATAAGATTCGGCCGCAAGAACTTGATCAGGTCGTTGGCCAACCTGAGTTGCTCAAGCCTGGTCAACCGCTTCGACAAATAATTGACCAACACGTCAACATCCCATTGTTGCTATGGGGACCACCCGGCACCGGCAAAACCACCTTGGCAAAAATCATTGCTAAACAGTACAACTATCCCTTTGAATCATTCAACGCCTCAACCGATAATAAGGCTAAATTAACTGAGCAGATCAACCTTCATCCCTATGACTCGTTCGTCCTATTGATCGATGAGATCCACCGGATGACTAAGACATTGCAGGATTTCCTTTTGCCATACTTAGAAAATGGACACATCATGCTGATTGGTTCGACGACCGAAAATCCAATCATGTCGATTGTTCCAGCTATTCGCTCCAGATCGCAGATTTTTGAATTCAAATCACTCTCAGAATCAGATATCATCATCATGCTACAACGAGCTGTTGATGAGGTTTATCAACTTGATAAAGAGCAAATCGAACCAGAGGCACTTAAACTTATCGCAATTTCAGCAGATGGAGACTTGAGAATTGGATTAAATACCTTAGAAACACTGCATGCGATCGAACCCAATAAATTAACCGTCGACAATGTTAAAAAATTTGCTCAGCAACAACACTTTAACTACGACAAAAAGGCCACCAAACACTATGATTATTTGGCAGCCTACTCTGACTCTATGGCTGGATCAGACACTGATGCAGCTTTGTATTACCTGACAATCCTGTTGAAAAACGACGACTTACCTTCAGTCGTTCGTAGATTGCGAGAGATCCCCTACACTTATATTGGCTTGGCTAATCCACAACAGGTCACCCAAATAGTTGTCGCCGCAAATCAAGCCGAAAAAGTCGGCATGCCGAAGGCTAAATACCCACTGATGTTTGCCACAATGTTGATGTGTATCTCTCCGAAATCAGGCTCATTTGATGAGGCTTGGGAACTGTTGGATGAAGACACGAAACATCCTAACGAACATCCTATGCCTCGAGGATTAAGAGACATGCACTACAAGCACTCTGAAGAGATCACCGGTGGCGGCTTGATCGATTCGCCGTTCCAGTCACCCAAACAAATCGCTAAACAAAATTACATGCCGAAGGGATTAGAGGGCAAACGCTATTATTATCCCAAAGACAATGCCAATGAGAAAAAGCTAGGCGACCAATATTTGAAGCTCCACAAGTACATTTATGAACAAGATTATAAAAAATAAACATAGAAAAACTTTTTCAAAATTCATGACTGATTTTTGAAGATTATCGCCACATTTCATTGCACTAACTAAAATTGTCTGATACGTTATTATATGAATCAAAATAAAGAACGCCTGTGAGCGTTCATTTTGGAGGACAATTTAATGAAAATAGCTACAACTGCACAATCAGACCATCTAGATAGCTACCAGAAAAAAGTGGTTGCTTCCACAACTGCTGGGTTCGGATTGGAAAATATGGACATCATGTTCTTGAGTTTTGCCCTATCTTCCATCATTGCTGAACTTCACATCAGTGGAACGCAAGCGGGATTAATTTCCACGATCACTAATATTGGTATGTTACTAGGTGGTATTTTTTTTGGAATTTTAGCCGATCGAATCGGTAGAATCAAAACCTTTACTTACACGATTTTTATTTTTGCAATCGCTACTGGGGCAATGTACTTTGCCAACGACCTAACTTCTATCTATATCTGCAGATTCTTAGCAGGTATCGGTGGTGGTGGCGAGTACGGTATCGGAATGACCGTCCTTGCAGAAAGTTTCTCTAAGAACAAATTAGGACGTATCTCTTCTTGGGTCGGTATGGCTGGACAGATCGGTGCTATCGTTGCCACTGTTTTAGCAACCTTGATCATTCCTCGATTAGGCTGGCACGCTCTGTTCCTATTCGGTATCATCCCAGTCTTCATCATTTTCTTCATTCGTCGCCACTTAAAGGAAAGCGACACTTTCATTAAAGCCTCTAAAGAAAAGCACGGCAGCGTCAAAGAACTTTTTGAAACACCAAAGATCGCATATCAAACTTTTGCACTAATGATCATGGCCATCGTCCAAATCGCTGGATACTTCGGTTTAATGAACTGGCTACCAACTATCATGCAAAAACAAATGAACTTGCAAGTTGCCAGTTCAACTTGGATGATTGCGACCATTTTAGGAATGTGTGCAGGAATGTTCACCTTTGGTTGGATCTTAGACACCCTAGGACCACGTTTAGCCTTTGGAATCTTTTTAGTCTGTTCAGCAATTGGTGTCTTCGTACTAACATTGCCAAATAACATGTTGACACTAGTCATCGCCGGTGCCATCGTTGGTTACTTCTCAAACGGAATGTTTGCCGGATACGGAGCTGTAGTTAGTCACTTGTACCCCACCGAGATCAGAGCAACCGCCAACAACGTCATCATGAACACCGGACGCTGCATCGGAGGATTCTCAAGTCTAGCAATCGGCTGGATCTTGGACAATCACAACGTAATGACAGTAATGATCTTCATCTCAGCACTATACGTCATCAGTTTGGTAGCCATGCTATCAATCAGTAATTTAAGACAAGTAAATTATAAGAAGTTTTAAACCCATCCTGGCTGAACAATCAGTCAGGATTTTTTGTTACACTGAAAGTAACTAATCAACGGAGGAGCAGCCATGAAAGTCATAATCTACACACATCCATACCAAGAAAGTTTCAATCACGCCATCCTCGAACAAATGGAAAAAATCTACGCAGAGCAAGGCCAAGATTACCAAGTAATCGACCTATACAAAGACAATTTTCAGCCAGTACTAACCGCCGAGCAATTAAAAATCTACAGCAGCGGCAAGACCTCAGACCCACTAGTAAAACATTATCAAGAACTAATAAAGCAAGCAGACGAATTAACCTTCGTCTACCCAATCTGGTGGCACAATTATCCAGCCATGCTAAAAGGCTTCTTCGACAGAGTAATGCTGCACGGATTCGCCTACGAATCAAACGATGAAATCCCTTGGCAAGGACTACTGACCTACATCAATAAATGCACAGTAATCACCACATCCACCATCACCAAACAATATCTAGAAGAAGAATGCGGCAACCCAATCCAAAACACCTTCATCAACCGCACACTAGCAGACGTAGGAATATCACCAGAAAAAAGCAATTGGATCCACTACGGCAAAGTAGATCTAACACCAAGAGAAGAACATGATAAGTTCTTAGATAACCTATCAAATTTATATAAGAATGGCCAAAAATAAAAAAACAGACAAAATAAGACCGCAACCTCACGAAAAATCAGAGTGAAGTTGCGGTCTTTTTCAATATGAATAATAACCAAACAATTAAATGAAGTATGAACACGTAAGTAATGCGAAGCATGACTTAGTAACCAAGAAGCAAGGCAAGTTTAGACTAATCAAAAATGGCACGCAAGCGATGCGAAGCATCACTAAGAAACACGCAAAGAAACCAAATTTAGACTAATCAAAAATGGCACGCAAGCGATGCGAAGAACCACTGAGAAACACGCGAACAAACCAAGTTTAGACTAAACTAAGGCATACCAGGACAACCATAGCATACCCTTTTTCAAAAAAAATTTATGGAGTTTGAACTAAACCAGACTAGGTGGAGGGCGGAAAGCGATGCCCGGCTCAGTAGTGGGGTGATTGTTTGCCGGCGATGACGACGGCTTACAATCAAATTCAGCTTTGAGATTTTTTCGGTCTTTGAAAAAAGCTCAAAGTGGATTCACTACGTTCCAGACGACAAGGCAATCGCTTTCCGCCCTCCACCGGCAGTGAACCTCCCGCCAACCTACTTAGTAGGATAAAAGTTAATCAACATAACCTTCAAAACACCATCACCCGAATTAGTGTAAACATGCTTACCCATCGGATCAAACGAAATAGCATCATCCGCATCCACAACCAAATCCTCATCATGCACCCTCAAAGTCAACTGCCCCTCAAGCACCATCAAATACTCTTCAGACTCGTGAGAATGCTCAATCGAAGTATAGCTATCCCCATGATCCAGCTCCACTTGAAACATCTCAAAATTACGATGCGGCATACTTTGAAAATAATCGTACAACCGATAATGACCATCATTAGCCGACTGATAAATCGCCTCGTCCTTTTTAACAATCGTAAACCGAGCAGCAGGTTGCTCCATCAACAAAGTATAAGGAATATCCAAACCAGTACAAATTTTCCACAACGTATTAATAGTAGGATTAGTCGTACCTTTTTCGATCTGTGACAGCATCCCCTTGCTTACGCCAGATGACTTAGCCAATTGATCCAAAGTAACATGTTTTTCGTCGCGAATTCTTTTTAAATTAGTTGCGACAACTTGATTAATATCCAAATTATAAAACTCCTAATAATTTATTTGACATTATGATTGGTTCTCGGTATTATGGACAAATATTCAATATATTAAACAACTATATAATATATCGAACAAAGCTCAGATACAACCTTAAGGAGGTGCCACAATCATGGACGACCAACTAGATATCAGAACCGCCGTTAAAGATACCCTTCCGACTGTCTTCGGCTACATCGGAATCGGAATAGCCTTTGGCGTGGTCGGAAAAGCATCCGGCCTCAGTACCTTTATCGTTATTTTAACATCATTAATAACCTACGCCGGCTCAGCTCAATTCGTGCTAGTCGGAATGTTGGCATCCCACAGCCCGATGCTGACGATCATCTTCTCAGTCTTCTTAGTCAATTCAAGAATGATTTTGATGAGTACGACCGTGGCACGATATTTTAAAAAAGATTCATTACTCAAAAATATCTTGGTCGGAAGCCTGTTGACAGATGAAACTTTTGCTTTGAGTATGAGTAAACTTAATTATACCAATGGCAAACTAAATTTTGAATGGTTCAACACGTCTAACCTGATTGCCTACATCACTTGGGCTCTGTCGTCATTTATTGGCGCACTACTGGGCAATCTGATTACTGATCCGGAAAAATTTGGACTCGACTTTGCCTTAGTTGCGATGTTCATTGGATTGCTTTACTTGCAACTGATCAGCGACAAATCGATCAAATTCAACTTGCAGCTGATCATGATCGGTATCACCCTAGCATTGATTTATTTTGGACTTATCTTTATTCCTAGCAACATGTTGATTTTAGTAGTAACAATTATAGCTTGTGCGATTGGAGTGATCTTAAAACATGCCTTCTTTTAACTTTATCATCCTGACTATTTTAGGATCAGGAATCGTAACTTGGCTTTCACGTATTTTGCCATTTTGGATCTTACGTAAAGTTAAACTTTCACCGCGAGTAGTGGAATTCCTCAGTTTTGTACCAATCGTAATCATGTCAGCACTTTGGTTCGAAAACTTATTCCATCAACACTTAGGACAATTACCAAGCGTTGACATGCCAAACTTTTTAGCAACGTTACCTACCGTAGTTAGTGCCATTATCAGTAAAAATTTATTAGTGATCGTCATCGTCGGAATCATTTCGTTGGCTGTGGTCAGACTAGTAATATAAAAAATCTCCTCTAATTTTATTAGGGGAGATTTTTTAGCAATCGCAGCCGTCTGGTAAACAATTGCATTTAATTTCAGCGACCGGCGACTTTTTATCAAGTGCCTCTTTAATACTATCAATATCGTCTTGGGTCAATTCCGACTCATCGATCAATGAAGTTATCGCGGTACCGATTTTACGTGCACACAACTGGTCAAAAAACTGTTTAGTAGTTAACTCGATCGTATCGGTTTCTTGAAGTTTGGCAGAGTAAATAAATTTATTGCCTTCTTTTTCAAATTTGATGGCATCCTTATCAAGCAAACGACGCAACAAAGTTTTGATGGTGGCTGACTTCCAACCCATCGATTCGCCTAAAATGTCGGTCAATTCACGCGACGTTGCGGTGCCTAGAGTCCAGATCACTCGCATGATGCGCCATTCAGCTGTCGTAATATTTATGTCTTTAACGTTATCCATTGGCTTACCTCTACAAATCCGTTAATAATAGTTTAGACCAAATAAGCCAAAACACAAGTTCAACAAAAATAGCAATGGTTTTTCTATCATGACATTTGTCATATAATGAAATTATTGTTGTAGAGGGGGATTATTATTTGAAAACTAAAAACCAAAGCTGGTTTATTATCAGTATGATGCTGATTGCGGCCAACCTTCGTTTGCCGATCACTATCATTCCGCCATTATTGAAATCAATTGAAAAAAATCTGGGCGTGCCTGGATCCTTAATGGGACTAGTCACCTCGATTCCATTGATTGCTTTTGCAGTTTTTTCACCAATTATCGTTAAGATCGCAAAAAAATTTGGTAACGAATTGACTGTCTTCTTATTCTTTATTATTTTGATTGTCGGTAGTTACTTGAGAATAATCCCAAGTATTTGGGCATTATTCATCGGTACCACTCTTGTCGGCATTGGTATCGACAGTGGAAACGTCTTAGTTCCAGCTATGATCAAGGATCACTTACCAACTAAGATTCCATTAGGCACTGGGTTATACACCCTTTCAATGTTGCTCATTGGTGCCATTGGAACAGCCCTTTCAGGAATTTTCATTACCAAGATCAGCCTTGGTTCAACCCTGGCTATTTTGTCAGCATTGAGTATCGTTGCCTTGATCGTTTGGATTCCTAATCTCCGTTCTAATACTAAAGATACCGTGAGTTCTGATGAAGAGGAGTCAGTTCCAAATTATCGAACAGTTTGGAACCAATCAGTCGGTTGGCTGATCACAGTTTACTTTGGACTTCAGTCACTAGTCTATTATTCACTGCTAACATGGGTACCTTCAGTGATCGAAAGTCATGGTGTTTCAACTGTGGTCTCCAGTAATATTTTGACGTTGCTGCAACTGAGTGGATTGCCTTGCTCATTCATTGTGCCAATGTTTGCCTCAAAAGTTAATGGTCGTAGATTCTTGAGCACGTTCTTGATCATCGGTTATGTCTTAGGACCAATGTTATTCCTACTCGATATCAAGACGACTTGGATTCTCGTCATCATTTCATTCTTGACTGGATTCGGCTCAGGTATCGCCTTTAATGAAGCTATCTATTACTTCACGAACAAGACCACCAATCCTTACCAAACAGCCGAAGTATCCGGAATGGCCCAGTCCGCTGGTTACTTGTTAGCAGCTTTTGGACCTGTCCTATTCGGCTTTTTACACGAATTGGTCAATTCTTGGTCAGTCACAATGATCATCATGTCGATACTATCAGTCGTGCTAGTCGTTTCCGGCATCATTATCAATCACCACGAACCAATCGCCGAACACTAGTCAAACTCCAATGGCAGGTCACGTTTTGGCAACGAGAATTTCGTCTCGATCTGCTTTAAACTTTTGACTGCAAGTTCTGGATGATACGAGTGCCAAGGAACGCTGGTCTTAGCCTTAATAGTTTCGACAATAAATGAAACGTCTGACTTATTAGCATGCGAGCAGGCCGAAAAATCAATATACTAAAAGTTTAATTTTTTCAAGGAATCTTGCAAAAATTCGAAGTCGCGGTTCTCGCTGATTTTTGGAAAGCCGTTGCTGTGTAAATAAATACCTGCTTTAAAATTTTGTAAAAACTTGATTTGATCATAACTATTTTGGAGTACGTATCTTCGTGGATGGTCGATCAAATCTGAAACCTTAACAACCTCAAATTTTTTGGAGGTTGTTTTTTTGTGGTCTGATTCAACCACAGCCAATTTGATTTCTGGATACATTTGATCAACAACTTCTGCGTAGGATGGTTCACAGACTAATTTTCTTCCTAAAGAATCCGCAGTCTTGTGGATCATCGCTAAACGTTCGGGGTTGCAGCAATCAGTATTTACTACGACCAAATCTCGACGTTGTTTCAACAAATCAGAAAATTGGACCTGCAACCCACTTTCGCTAGTTTCAAAAAGTCGACATTCATCAGAAAAACTATACGCGGTCGCATCAAATACTAAGAGGTCCAGCTGAGCTTGATGGAATCTTCTGATCCAGTGGTAGACGCGTTCTTTATGAGGTCCATTCAAGCGGACATCACCGACAAATCCGAATTTATGTTTTCCGTCCGAAATCAACAAAACTTGACTGCCAACAACGCCACAGTCACTCGGATATCCATGAATTAAGAGATCACCAATTTTTAAATCTGTTGGCATCAGTTTGATATTTAAATCGATTGGTTGAAATAAGCCATTTTGGACCAAGCTGCGATAAAGTTTGAATCCCTCTGCAGAAACGTAAATTTCGATATTATTCTTTAAATAAACCGCCGCTGTTAAATTCTCAACGTTTACCTGCGTTAAAACTATTGCCTCGTATTTAAATGCAGACTTTTGTGCGGTAAATAATTCCGGCAATCTCGGCAATAGATGCGAGTCGATCAAATTGTTAGCAGTATCCGACTTGAACCCACCAACCATGCCAAAATCAATGATCACCCGCGAAGTCTTCGACTCAATCGAAGCAATATTTCCATGAATTTCATGCGAACCATTTAAAAATTTAACAGTGGTCATCCCGGTCTCCATTATTCGTATTATGTTGATAATATCGTTATTTTTATTATTAATTTTGGTGTCATTTTATTTATTCACGAATATTAATGCTCATTCAGATATATTTAATATGTATTATGACGTAAACGAGTACCATTGACAACTGATATTATTCTCAGAAAAGCAAAAAAAAGGCCTTATGTCTGAAATAAAGTCTTTAAAAGTGTCTATTCAGTTTTTTAATAGCGTAGTAAATCTACATGCCACAAATTTCTTAACCTTGACCGTCTTTAAATGCTGGATATAATGTCATACCGCCATCGATGAACAATGTGATACCAGTTACGTAACTTGATTCATCAGAGGCTAACCAAGCTGCACCAGCTGCGACTTCTTCAGGTTTACCAATTCGATCCATTGGAACCACGGAAACAGTTTGATCATATTGTTCCTTATCTGCAAATTTCTTGGCGTTGATTGGCGTGTTAATAGCACCTGGTCCAATTGCATTTACGCGAATGCCATCTTTAGCATATTCCATCGCGATCGTCTTAGTGAACATCTTTACTCCACCCTTGGCAGCAGCGTAACTTGAGAATGTTGGCCAAGGAATTTGCTCGTGAACTGATGACATGTTAATTATATTGCCCTTTTTATTCTGACTCTTAAAATATTTCAAGGCTGTTGTAGATCCTAAGAAGACCCCAGTTTGATCAATTGAAATAACTTTGTTCCAATCCTCTAGCGACAATTCATGTGTTGGTGATTTTGTTTCCATACCAGCATTATTTACCCAGACATCTAAGTCTCCGAAGTTATCAAGGGCGGCCTTTAATAATGCAGAATTTCCTTCTTCTGTTGATACATTGGCCTGGACGATAACAGCTTTTCCACCGTTCTTTTTAACTTTGTCAGCAGCTGCTTGGGCACCCTTGTCATCACTATTGTAATTAATAACGACTGACATATGTTCTTTGCCAAAGCGCTCTGAAATTGCAGTTCCAATTCCTTTTGAACCACCTGTAATAACTGCTACTCTATTATTTAAATCTTCATACATGTTAGTATTCCTCCAAAAACTTTATTTTAAAAAATGGTTGTAACTACTGCTCCAGCAACTATTAAAATTAATCCAATAATTGTTAGTCGTAGTTCATGTCTACTCTTTGATTCGTGCAAGAAGACCATTCCGCCAATTGTGGAAATGACAACTGACAATTGAGAAACTACAAAGGCTGAATTTACGCCATTATCTTTAACGGACAAAATATATGCGACGGCTGCAATTGAAAAAATAAATCCCGCTATTAAACTTTGCCAACTTGCTTTTTCCTTTAATACTCTCGGCTGTCTCGTAAAGATAATGTAGATCAAAACTGCAATCACCATTCCAATAGACTCTGGTAAAAAGATTGCTAATCCAGATGATGTCATGGCTCGTGGAATCGAATTATAAACTAGAAATCCAATTGTCGTTAAGATCAACATGACCAAAGTTCCAGTTTGTTTGTTTCCTGATGCTTTTTTGTCCTTCTTAGCAGTGAGTGAAACTCCAATAATCAGTAAAATGATTCCGATCACACCGAAAATTTTGGCATTTGCTGTGCCCCACTCTCCGAAAATCAAAACTCCAATCAGAGCAGTACCAATTAGTTGCAATCCAGTTGAAATCGGCATTGTTTGCGATACTCCGATTGATTGATAAGCATTATATTGTCCAAGTTGTCCAATGATCCAAAAGCCACCTGCTAAGGCAGCCAAAATAAAACTGATAATTGAGATATTGGGTCTAATAATTAAAAATACGATGATGCTGACAATCAATGTTCCAGTGGCGGTACCAAAGATCTGATTGATTGGTTTTCCGTCAATTCGGGCAACAGCCAGGGGCAATACTCCCCAAGCAATAGCCGGTAATAGCATTAAAACTATATTCATACGTTTTTGTCTCTTTTCCATCTCATCGGCAATAAATATTGTACTCAAATTGGCAATTTTAAAGACATGAGAAAAATTCTATTTTACAAAATAGATTTATTCTGAAATAAGTTGAATAACCTGATCAGCAACCACATCTGATGAAGTTGCCTTTAACCCTTCAGCTTGATTGCTGGTTAGTTGTGGCTGTATTTCAGTATGGTCGATGCCAAACCTGTTTAATAAATGAATTGATTCATTAAGGCTATCAGTTTTTTTGGAAGTATTAAGAAGTATCAAACGGTTATTTCTGGATTGATCCATTGCCACAATAATACTTTTAGTTTCCGCACCCATATCAATACCGTGGATATCGGCGAAAATGATATCTGCTGATTTCATAGCTTTGGTCAATGCCTGAGTTTTTAATACATTTCCATCAATCGCGGTGATGCGTTCATTATCTTGATATTTCTCGACCATCTTTTTATTGCCTAAATAGAGAATCAATTTTAGTTGCGTTCTTTTTAAAATTTGTTCAATTAGAACTTCTTCAATGCTTGATCCTGAAGCGATAATCATTAATGTGCTCATGCGATTAATTTACCTTCCATTCTTAAATACAATATTTTCAACATCTGAGATATACTTCGAAAATCAAAAATATTAACTAAACTGCAAACCTAGATTTGCCTTGGCGTAGACATCAGTTTCATATATCTTGCACTCACCAGTATTAGGATCAGAGGCACAGAAGAAACCTTGATTAGTAAATGGTCTAATTGCCATATGCGTTGACTTAGCCATTTTCCCTTGTTCACGTCCAGGAATCAGAACTTGTCCGATTGGGAAACCGTTTTGATTAAAAATCAGATATCTTGCTTGGCCACACATTGCTACATACAAATTTCCATCGGCATCAATAGTTGCTGAATCGGGGCCATCTGCTCCGGTAAAAGTATATGGAGTCAATGAATTATATGGTTGAATGCTGTGACCATCTTCAGCCAAATTGAAACGATATAATTTACCATCGCCAAAATCGGTTATCCAAAGTATTTTTTCATCTGGAGACAATGCAACTCCGTTAGTGGCGACCATGCCTGAATCTACGACTGAATGAACTGTTTCTAGATCAGGTTCAACATAAAAGACTCCTGCTGTTCTCTTGTTGTGAGTGCCAGCTAGATCCGTAAAGAAAAAGCCACCTTTTTTATCAAACACAAGATCGTCGATACTTTTGGTCGTTCCAACGAATAGTTTCTTTAGTACGGTTCCTTCATTTGATAAAACAAGTACCATGCTACCTTCATCAGAACCAGAACATGCCACATAGATATTGCCATTTGAATGAACATTGATGCCAGTTGGAAAGGCATGATCAGGTAGAGTAGCAAACAAACTGACAGCTTTTGTTTGAACATTGACTAAATATATTTTTGATTGAAAGGTGTTGCAGACAAATAAGTTGTCCTTATCCTTAAACCAAAGTCCTTCAAGAAAATTCATTCCGGTTGACTCGCTAGGAATAGTTGCAAATTCTGTTGCCGTCACCGTATCTAAATTTTTCTCATTGTCTGGTATAGGAAAATATTTATTTTGTTCGCTATATTTCATGAAAAGTTCCTCCTAATAATCCAATTTGATATTATGGTCACTTAAAAATTCATCAAACTTGCTTCCGATAACTTTCTCGCCGGTAATATTTTGTGCATCTTTGGAAGCCAAGAATAAAATTGGTCTATTCAAAACTGTTGGCTCTAAGATAGGCATGTTGTTCTTTTTAAAGAACTCGATCATATCCGGTGTTGCCAATGGTGTTCTAGTAAATCCACCGGGACAGATAACATTAACCATCACGCCTTGATCTTGTAATTCTTTAGATAAAACGTCACTCATTGCTTCTCCAGCAGATTTTGATGGACCATAAGGAACCATACCTTTACGCGTCATCGTTTCAGTACTTGTAGATGTATAAATAATTTGTCCCTTACCTTGCTTGATCATCATCGGTGCAAATGCCTTGGAAACTAAGAAGTATCCTAATACGTTAGTATCAAAAATCAGGTTAAAGGCACTAGTTGGTATGTCAAAGAATTGACCAGATTTGCGGTATTCCTCCAATCCTTTGATGTTGCCACCAACGCCGGCGTTATTAATCAATAAATCTAGATGATCGAATTTTTCTTGATACCAATCAGACGCCTTAGAAATTGATTCTTCATCAGTCACGTCCATTTGAATTGCATAAACATCATTTTCTTCGGAATTGAGTGTTTCATATGCCTTATCCAACTTTTCTTTATTCCGGGCTGCAATAACTACGGTTGCTCCATGAGACAATAAAGTCTTTGTCATTTCATATCCCATACCACTTGAACCACCTGTGATTAAAACGTTATATCCATTTAAATTAATACTCATAATTGATTATCTCCTTTTTGTTTGCCGGCAAACTATATATGTAAAAACTATTTTGACAGTTCCTTTTCTAATTTTTCATACATTCGATCAAATGCTTCAAAATCTTCAGTTGAAAGCACGTCATTAAAAAATTGATCCAGGTTTGAAGCTGCCTTTACATCGGCTTGATATAAAGCTCTTCCCGTATCAGTTAAGAACAAAAGTTTATAACGAGCATCTTCAGAAAAAGGCTTTTGAGAAACATATCCTTTTTTGGTTAAAAGCTTGATCATTTTAGAAGCTGTTGCTCGATTAACTGATAAAGCACGTTCAATGTCCTTTTGAAAAACATTGCTGTCTTGATGAGTTTCCAAATATTCTAATACTGAGAAGCTCGAATACGAAATCGTTTCGACGCCACTTTGTGCAAACACTTGACTGACCTTCTTATTGATCAGTTGTTCGAGTCGTTTAGTTTTTTTGCTAAAACCTTTATACATTTGTTTATCCTTTTCATATTAGTTTGCCTACGAACTATTATGAAATAGAAAAATCAATTTGTCAAATGTAATTTGAATTGATTCAAGAATCAACGGTTTAAACAAGTACTAACATTGGAATATTAGATTCAAAAATCGTACATAGCACATTAATAGTTTGCCTAGAAACTATTATGCTACCATCAAAATAAAATGTCAAATACAAATTTATGTTTTCAATCTATATTTACATCCCGCAAACTAAACCCTGCGAATCCCAATAAAAAGAGCCTCATATCGTTAAGTATTTTCCTAACCAGTACGAGACTCTTAATTTTAAAATTATATTAATTATTCAACTTTACGTTATCAATATCATCGATCTTCAATGTGACGTTTTCTTTAGCGTTATCAACCGCATCCAAAGCTGATTTAACGACCATGTTTACTGGCAAGCTGCGATGTGGTTCGTTACTGTCCACCGCATCGTCATCTGTTGTCATAGTTGCTGGTCTAACGATAACGCTTCTGAATTTACGTCCTTTGATATCTTCTTCAGCATCACGTTTTGTTTGAATATAACGTGGATTAGCTCCAGGAATATCATCAGCTGAAATATAAACCATGACCGGAATCTTTTGTTTTGCAACTTCCTTGGCAATATTTACGGCACTTTGATAGTTAACTTTTTCAAATGTTAGATTTTCGTTACTTTGCTCTTGGTACTCGCCAATCGTATCAATAACGACATCGGCGTCTTTCAAATAATTGGTCCAAAAACCAGTTGATAAGGCATTACCGACTTTCCAGTCGACCTTATTCATCCAGGAGTCATTACCTAATGGTTCACCAGTTCTTGAGATACTGACGACTGAATCGCCTCTTTGAATCAATTGTTTTGCAAACTCACCGCCAACAAATCCGTTGGCACCAAAAATAACAAATTTCTTAGCCATATTATTCTTCCTTTCCAAACACGTGATTAAGCAAATTCAGAAAATGCTTCATCAATTGCATGGTATGAACTGTTTCGAATCTCGACATCCAAAGCTTTTGCATTTTGGTCGACTTGTTCAGGAATTCTTGCTCCAGGAATAACGATTGAAATATCAGGGTTCTTCATATACCATGCCAAAACCACTTGGGCATCAGTTGAGTTAGTTGCTTGAGCAACCTTATGAACGACACCCAAGGCGTCCATGATATCAGAAAATTGTTCCTTACTAAATTGATCGAATTTCTTAGCATCGCCAGAATTGTACTTACCTGTTAACAAACCTGATGCCAGTGGGAAATAAGGTACAAACGAGATCTTGTTTTTTCTCAAGTAAGGAAATAGCTTGGTCTCAGCTTCACGGTGAACCAAACTGTAATTGTCTTCAACAATATCAACTAAGCCGTCTTTGTTAGCTTCCTTGATCTGATCTAATGAGAAGTTCGATAAACCAATCGCCTTGATCTTTCCGGCTTTTTTCAACTCGTTTAAAGCTGCGACAGCTTCGTCTTTTGGAGTATTCTCGTCAGGAAAATGAATATAAAAAATATCAATATAGTCAGTCTTTAGGCGCTTCAAAGCATCATCAACAGCCTTCTTCAAAAATTCGGGACTGTTGTCGATTGCATTATCCTTCTCAGGATTTTGAGCAGCTTTAGTAGCAATGACTAGTTTGCTGCGATCGTAGTTTTGAATAACATCGCCAATGATCTCTTCTGAACGACCTTCGCCGTACATGTATGCAGTATCCAAAGTTGTAATACCCTTGTCGATGGCTTCCTTTACAACAGCATAGCCATCTTCATCTTTGAGATTCTTAAAAATATTATGTCCGCCAACTTTGTTAGTTCCCAGACCAATTTTTTTACTAGTAACATCTGTATTTCCTATTTTAATTAAATTATCCATACGGCTACCTCCAAAAATTAATTTTCTTGATATCTGTCTTTATACTAGCTCATTTTTAGAAAAATAAATAAGAATTTGTTCAAAAAATAAATTTGTAATTGTACCGCGTAAAAACAAAAGCAGCCTAATGGCTGCTTTTTAAGATATATCTTTCTGATTGGTCTCATCTCCTAAGAACCAAACGACTGCACCGGCGAATAATGCAATTGCACTGATGATCCAGAAGATCACATTGGCACTCGTAACTGACAAAAGCCAAGCTACAGCTATCGGCATTGCGACGGTGAATAATTTGGCGATTCCGTTGGCAATACCAGATCCTCTAAATCTGAACTTGGTTGGGAATAATTCTGCCACGTATACAGCAACCACGCTAGCCATTAAGATATAAAAACATGTTGTCAGTAAGAATCCCATGATGACTACACCTTGCATCGATGACTGTTGGGCATACATCATTCCGAAAACGGCCGTTAAAAAGAATGCTGGGACAATCGTTAATTTGCGACCGATCTTGTCGATCAGATAAGCACCAATTGCACATCCGACTGGAGCACCTAACATCATTAAAGTCGATAGTCCAAGCGAATTTCCGATGTTGATATGGCGTTGAACTAATAAGGTTGGTACCCAAGAAGTAAAGGTATATTGGCAAATTATAGTTGCTGAAACTGCTACGGTAGCAACGAATAAACTGACGGCAAATGAATGATGGACTTTTTCATGTGGCTTGTTGCTGGCTTTGAATTCTTTGGCATTTGAACTGCCGTTGACTTCTAGTTTCTCAATAATAGTCTGAGCTTCTTTTTCTCGACCATGAGCAATCAGCCAACGTGGCGATTCTGGGATATCGCGTCGTAAATACCACAGAATAGCAGCAACAATTCCGATGCCAAAGAACATCGGACGCCAGCCGAATCTGGGAATAATAGCGGTACAAAGTAGCATCGTGATTGGCGCACCACAGTTTGCGATCAATGATGCAGATGCGCACCACTTACCTCTTGAGTGCACTGGAGCGAACTCGTTGACCATCGAATATCCAGTGACGATCTCAGATCCTAAGCCGATACTGGCCATTAAACGACAGAAGATCAAGAAGTACATGTTGGGAGCGAATGCCCCGAGGAATGTAAAAGAGCCAAATAATAGTAGATTGATTTGATAAGCGACACGCCGACCCTTTAGGTCACCGATAAATCCGGCAATCAATGAACCGATGAATAAGCCTAAAAATCCACTGGATAGAAAGTATGAATTTTGTTGGATCGTCGACCAACCGCTTTTCAAAGTCGAACTTGCGACAGCACTGGCCATGTAGACGTCAGCAGCATCCAAGATCATCCCGCCAGATACCAGAGCAAACACCTTGTAAAAAAGCGGCGACTCGTGCGTCTTGTCTAATCGTATTTGTAACTGATTTCCTTCTTGAACTTCCATGATTACTACCCCCAAAGCCTAATTAAAATTAGGCATCTTCTCTTCAAATGCTTTGATCTGGTCTTCATATCCCATCGTGATGGCAATGTCATCCAAACCGTTGATAAATTTGTGTTTCCAAAGTGGATCAATGTCAAAGTCAAAACTGTAATCTTTGTATCTAACTTGTTGATTAGGCAGGTCGACAGTGATCTTTTCGTCAGCTGGAATGTTGGCTAAAATCTTGCGTTCATCTTCGGGCAAGATAATGGCGAGCAAGCCATTTTTAGTACTGTTCATGTAAAAAATATCGCTGTAGCCACCGGCAATGACGACCTTGAATCCATAATCTTTCAATGCCCAAACAGCATGTTCACGAGATGAACCACAACCAAAGTTGTCGCCAGTGATCAAAATGCTGGCACCCTTTCGATCGGCATCATTCAAAATAAAATCGGGATTGGGCTTGCCACCTGGTAAATAGCGCCAATCGAAAAAGAGGTCGCGACCGTAACCAGTTTTTAAAATATTTTTCAAAAATTGTTTTGGGATCAGTTGGTCGGTATCAATGTTTTCTTTCATAATTGGAACAGTCGTGTCCGTGATCGTTGTGATTGCTTTCATCTTAAATTGCTTCCTTTCTAATATCGATAAAGTGGCCGTGGATTGCTGCGGCTGCCACCATGGCTGGACTTGCTAAATGAGTTCTGGAACCAGCGCCTTGGCGACCTTCAAAATTACGGTTAGAAGTCGATGCGCAGTGAACGCCAGCAGGAACTCGATCAGGGTTCATACCCAAACAAGCTGAGCATCCAGGTTCACGCCATTCACAACCCGCATCTTTAAAAATTTTATCTATCCCAAGCTTTTCAGCTGCTTCCTTGATCTGTCGAGATCCAGGAACAACTAATGCGGTGACGCCATCAGCGATGTGGTGACCCTTCATCGCATTTGCGGCAATCTTCAAGTCGGATAGACGGCCGTTGGTACAAGACCCAAAGAAGGCAAATCTGATTGGAATTTCTGGAGCAGTTTCACCAGGTTCAAGCCCAACGTACTCGTAAGCTTTTTTATCATCATCATTTTTGATTTCTGGAAATGGCTTGTCGACTGGTACAGCCATTCCGGGATTAGTCCCCCAAGAAACGAATGGAGCCATCTCGGCAGCGTCGAATTCAATTACCTTATCAAAGGCAGACTCGTCGTCAGTGTAAAATTGTTTCCAATATTCAACCGCTTCGTCAAATTTTTTCGGAGCGTACTTGCGACCCTGTACATAATCAAAAGTAGTCTGATCAGGTTGGACGTTACCCATCTTCGCACCACCTTCAATGGCCATGTTGCAAAGAGTCATCCGTTCTTCCATGCTCATATTGCGGATCGTGTCGCCATAAAACTCAACTGAATAACCTGTTCCAAAGGCCACGCCTTCGCGAGCGATAATACCCATGATGATGTCTTTTGCGTAAACTCCTTTAGGAAGTTTTCCGTGAACATGAATTCCCATTGTCTTAGGTTTGGTTTGCCAAATCGTTTGAGTGGCTAAAACGTGTTCAACTTCACTAGTACCGATACCAAAGGCAATCGAACCAAAGGCTCCGTGAGTGGCAGTGTGCGAATCGCCACAGACGATGATCATCCCTGGTTGAGTCAATCCAAGTTGTGGTCCGATAACGTGGACAATACCTTGGTCTTCTGAACCCATGCCAGCTAGTCGAACGCCAAATTCATCAGCGTTTTCTTGCAATGTCTCGATCTGTTTTCTGGAAATTGCATCCTTGATGTTAAAAATATCAACTGTCGGTACATTGTGATCCATCGTGGCAAAATTGCGGTCAGGACGTCTAACTTTACGATTATTTTCTCTGAGGCCTTCAAACGCCTGTGGTGAAGTAACTTCGTGCAATAGCTGTAGATCTACGTACATTAGTTGAGGTTCGCCAGGTTCTCCGGCAATAACATGTTGGTTCCAAATTTTATCGAACATTGTTTGTGACATATGTCTCACTACTTTCTGTAATTGTTTTAATAATTTCGTCCGTCACGACATCGGTTGAGTTGTGACCACCCAAGTCAGGAGTCATGACCTTGTCAGCAATCGTTTGGTCGATTGCATCGTTGATCTGTTTAGCCATATCAGGACGATCAAAGGAATTTTCCAGCATCATTGCGACTGATTTGATCATGGAGATTGGATCTGCGATTCCGAGTCCTGCAATGTCAGGAGCTGAACCATGGATCGGTTCGTATAAGGCTGGACCAGAATTTCCCATGCTCATTGAAGGAATCGTTCCCAATGAACCAGTAATCTCGGCTGATTCGTCGCTTAAGATATCGCCAAAAAGATTTTCAGTTAAGATGACGTCGAATTTTTCAGGTTCGGAGACGATCTTCATCGCCATGGCATCAACGTAACTGTTGTCGTAAGTGACCTCTGGATAATCCTTGGCAACGTCAGACACGATCTCTCGCCAAAACTTGCTAGTAGCTAACACGTTGGCCTTGTCGACCATGGTGACGTGCTTTTTACGTCTCATTGCCATATCGAAGGCAACCTTAGCAACTCTTCTTATTTCATCAGCTGTGTAACGCATCGTGTCATAAGCTTCGTCAGCTGTCTTATTACGTGGCGTTCCAAAATAGATTCCACTAGTCAATTCGCGAACGATCACGAAGTCGACGTCATCTTTAACTTTGATTGGTGAATAAGGCTTCATTGCTTTTGTGATCACAGTCGGGCGAATGTTGCTGAACAGATTCAATTCCTTGCGGATCTCGAGCAACCCTGCCTCTGGCCTTTTCTTAGCGTTGTCCCACTTTGGTCCGCCGATAGCAGATAGCAAAACCGCATCGCTTTGTTGGCAAGTTTTTAACGTCTCAGCTGGCAATGGATCGCCGGTTTTGTCGATCGCTTCGCCTCCAAATGGAACAGATTCAATCTCGTATTCAAAATCATTTTTTTGACTAACAGCTTCTAAAACTTTTAGTCCGGCATGCATAATTTCTGGTCCGATATAATCGCCTTGTAAAACAGCAATTTTCTTAGTTTGACTACTCATTAGGCAATCACCTCGTTAACTTTTTTCATAATTTCTCTAAGTTGAGCTTCGGATACGATCGCCGTGTTGTCAGCGACATTCTTGAATCTTGGGAAGATTCTCTTCATATCTTCACGATCAACTTTGTATCCCATCTGATTAAGTTTTTGCATCACGGCGTGTGAACCTGAAAGCTTGCCTAGAGGTAAGGTCGTCTTGTTGGCACCGACTACTTCTGGAGTTAAAATTTCGTAAGTTTGGGGATTCTTTAACATACCGTCTTGATGGATGCCTGATTCATGAGCAAAAGCGTTCGCACCAACGACTGCCTTGTTATGAGGAACCGGCATTTCTGAAAAGTGGCTGATCATGTCGCTAGTTTTCTTAGTTTCTGACATGTCGATATCGTTAGTAGCATCGTAGTAATCTTTTCTGACGTACATTGCGGCTGCAACTTCTTCAAGAGCTGCATTACCAGCACGTTCTCCGATTCCGTTGATGGTACCTTCGATTCTGGTAGCACCACTCTTTATCGACTGAAGGCTGTTGGCAACTGCCATACCTAAGTCGTCGTGGCAGTGAACGGAAAATGTGATCTCATCAAACATTGGAATATTTTCACGTAAGTTATCGAATAATTTGGCAAATTCTTCAGGGTTGGTATAGCCGACCGTATCAGGAATGTTGATGACCGTGGCACCAGCGTCAATAGCTGCTTGAATCGATTCAACTAAGAAATCCGGTTCAGTTCTGGTAGCATCCTCAGGTGAAAATTCCACGATGTCAAAAAATTGATGTGCGTAGCTAACGCTGTCGGTGATGGCGTCGATCACTTGTTCTTTATTCATGTTGAGTTTGTCGTGACGATGAATCGGACTAGTTGCGATAAACACATGAATTTGTTTATTAGCTGCATCTTTAGTGGCTTCAACACAGGCATCGATGTCACCTTTTCGGGCTCTAGCTAAACCAGTTACTTGAGCTTTCTTAACTGCTTTGGCGACGGCTGAAACTGCTTCGAAATCTCCTTTTGATGCGACTGGGAAACCGGCTTCGATTACATCCACGCCCCAATTCTCTAATTGTTTAGCAATGGCAACTTTTTCTTCAATGCTGAAGTTAACGCCAATTGTTTGTTCTCCATCTCTTAAGGTTGTGTCGAAAAATTGAATTTTTTTACTCATGATTGGATCCTCCATTTGTCTTCTTTCTATTTTTTTAAAGCAGTTACTAAATCGGCCGTGGCCGATTTAATATGTTGCCCTACTATTTGCTTCGCAAATGATAGGGCAATAAAAAAACACCTCATTGTTGATTACAATGAGGTGTCGAAAAATCCATTCTTCGTCGAGCCCCATTGTCTAACGCAAAATAGGACTCGACATAAAATTGTCAGAGTCCTGGCTAGAGCAACAAGGCTAGAAAGAAGGTTACAGAGTTGTTAGATTTATTTTGTTTGGCATTTACTTGTGCTTTATTAAACATACGATGTAACCTCCTTATCTTTGATGTCATTTATACTAGCACCACACTTTTTAATATTCAACCATTAATTTTAATTTATATAATTAATGATATATAGCAAAAAACTCACAGTTACCGTTATAGCAACGCTGTAAGCTTTTTTCAAAAAATTAATATTTTTAATTTAAATTAGAATTTTAAGTGTGATATTTAAGTAAGGTCTAATGGAGCATCGATACCAACATCATTCTTGAAACATTTTCTAATTAAATAGACTAATAGTCCCGAGATCACGGAAACGAAGACGACCGTAAATATTACGCCGACAAATTGGATGCCAAGTAGCTTAAAGCCACCGCCGTAAAACAAGCCATTCATTGGTACTTGGTTGTCGACTGTGTTGTTAGCAAAGAGACCAACGCAAAGCGAACCAACGATACCACCTACTCCATGACTGCCAAAAATATCTAAGTAATCATTGAGATGAAGCTTATACTTGATCACGTTCATGAAATAAAAACTGCACATAGCCGAGATGACGCCAATAAACAACGCACCGATCATCGAAACATAGCCAGCACCGGGAGTTATCCCGACCAACCCAACGATACTACCAGTACAAGCACCATTTACGCTGACACGAGTTTTGAACATTTTTTCCATAATCACCCAGGCAATCAAGGCTGCACAGGCAGCGACCGTCGTCGTAAAGAACGCATCGATAGCTTGCGTCCCAACGTGTAAAGCGGAACCGGCGTTGAATCCATACCAGCCGATCCACAAGAGCATTGTTCCCATTAAGATCCACATGGGATTGCCCTTTTCATTTTCGTTATTGTACTGATACGGTTTTCGCAAAGTAATTGCTAAGATCATTGCCGTAATACCAGCATTGATATGAATAACCGTCCCACCAGCAAAGTCGAGGACACCTAATCTAGCTAAAAATCCGTTGCCCGCCCAGACCATGTGAGCCATCGGATAATAAACTAATAACGACCAGAAAATTACAAATAGCGCGATAAATTTAATTCGAGCACGACTAGCAACTGCCCCTAAAAACAGTGCCGGTGTTAGAATTGCAAACATCATTTGGAACAATAAATAGACCGCAGTTGGAAGACCAGTCTGTTGATACTCAGCATGTAAGTTGATTCCTTCTAAAAACAGATGGTGGAGATCAACACCCAACCCAATATTACTGTTCTCAAATGTGACTGGAAAACCGATAATAATCCACATCAATCCGGCTATACCAAACATTAAGAATGAATTAAAGATAATCCGAGTAACATCCCTTTTTGGTACGAAACCACTGTAAAAAATAGCGATCCCAGGTACCATGATCCAGACCAACATAGTTGATAAGAGCATAAACACAACGTTCATAATCATCACATTCTTTTCGTTTGGAATTTTTAAATTATTAGTTGAATATTTTATACCCATTTATTTGATTTGTATACCAATTTTTTAATATTTTTCTAATAAACTTTGAATAGACATAATATTATAAATACAAAATTCCAATCCGTTTGATGGGATTGGAATGATATTAATATTTAGTATTATTGAATAATTAATTATTATGAATATAACTTTAGTTGTTCCCAAACTGCAATCGCTTGGGAACAGCATGAGCTTCGAGACATAGGATCGGCGTACTCAGGACTTAGTGGAAAATCAAAACAAGATTTTAATCACGGAGATGCCAAATTTATCACATATTTAGATGTGTTTCAAAATACATTTTCAAAAATTGAACGCACTGAAAAAATTGAAATAGATCATAAACAAAATTTAGTCAAATATGGAGATGCTTTATTCACAATATCCTCGGAAACACCTAATGAGGTTGGAATGTCTTCGGTTTGGCTGCACAATGATAGTAATATTTATCTGAATAGTTTTTGCTTTGGCGTTCATCTTGAATATCCTATTAACCCAATTTTTTTGGGGTTTAATCTCAGAACGCCTCATGTTCGGAAACAGTTTATTTTTCTCGCTCAAGGAATATCACGATTCAATATTTCTAAGAAGAAAGCTCTGGAAATATCAATTTACTTCCCATCAAATAATGAACAAAGGGAAATTGGCAAAATATTGACAACATTAGAATCTATTTTAGTGCTTTATCAAGATAAACTTAATTTAACTGTTAAACTTCGAAATACAATTTTCCATCAGCTTTTTCCGAATAAACGTCGTGAAAAGACTAATCTTTCATTTAAAAATTGTGAGAGTAACTGGCACTTGTTTAGGTTAGGTGATTTATGTACTAACTATGACAACTTAAGAGTTCCAATCACAACCTCTAAACGCATCCCAGGGAAAACACCTTACTATGGCGCAAATGGAATTCAGGATTTCGTACATGGATATACTCATAAGGGGCCATTTGTATTAATTGCTGAGGACGGTGCCAATGACTTGAAAGATTATCCAGTAAGGTATGTGGATGGCTGCTTTTGGGCAAATAATCATGTTCACGTTCTTCAAGCTGATGAAAATACGGTTAAAAATAAATTTTTAATGTATGCAATCAAATCTATTTACATCGAACCTTTTTTGGTAGGGGGGAGTCGTTCAAAATTAAACGGATCTGTCCTGATGGATTTGAAATTACCCATACCATCGCTTAAATTTCAAAATAAAACTATTGATTTATTATCGTCAATGGATTCTGAAATTGATGAATTTGTATATAAAATCAAAAAATTAAATAATTTGAAATCAACTCTATTACAAAAAATGTTCATATAAGCGTATCGTTTAATAAAAATTGAAAACTTCCAGATAATAAAAATTGGTATTTACCACAATATCAAAAATTATTTGGAGGTTTTTTGTATGCGTAGAAGTAAAAGCAACATTCTTTTTTACAAATATTACGAGGAATGGATAGAGCTGTATAAGGTTAATGCCATTAGAAATGTCACATTGGAAAAGTATTACATGACTCTAAAATGGATAACCAAGCTTGCACCTGAGTTGAAGCTATGTGATCTAAACAGAAGAGCGTACCAAACATTGATGAATGATTATGCAGTCAGTCATGAAAAACAAACGACGCAAGATTTTCATCATCAAGTCAAGAGTGCGGTTATGGATGCTGTCGATGAAGGATTAATTAAGCAGAATCCAACTCGAAAAATTGTTATTAAGGGTAAAAAGCCTGCTAAGAAGAAACCTAAATTTTTAAGCCAATATGAAGTTCAACAGTTGATAAGACAACTCAATTTATCTGATCAACTCAATTGGGACTGGTATATTCTGCTGGTCGTGAAAACTGGGATGCGTTTTGCGGAAGCCTTAGCGTTGACTCCAGATGATTTCGATTTTTCCAAACAACTTATCTCTGTAAATAAAACTTGGAACTATCGATTGACTACGGGAGGGTTTCAACCAACAAAAAATCCTTCATCAGTGAGAAAAATTCAAATTGATTGGCAACTTGCCATGCAATTTTCTCAAATGATGAAGGATTTACCTAACGACAAACCAATATTTGTTCACGGACGAATATTTAATTCTACTGTTAATAAGAGACTGGAGTCAGTTTGCCATGCCGCCAATATTCCAGTCATAACTGTTCATGGCCTACGCCATACCCATGCTTCGTTGTTGCTATTCGGTGGAGTTTCAATAGCTAGCGTTGCAAAAAGATTGGGACATGCCAACATGACAACAACTCAGGACACATATCTGCATATCATACAAGAATTGGAGACACGAGATAATGATAAAATTATGCGAGAAATGGCAGTTCTAATGTGATTTTTAAATTAGTTAAACAAACATTGATCTTAAAAGAAAAGATTTTACCTGTGTTATTTGCTGAAGTTGTTTCTGATACTTCTGAACCAAATCATCCATCTCCAATAAAACTAAACCTATTCTTCTTTGTTCTGAGAAAGATGGTAATAATGTTGGAAATTTCAGAAAGTCCTTTGCTACAAGATTGGTCATCATTGTTGACTTTGTTGTTACCCTACTTAAAACAGGTCCCATAATTCGTTCGTCACTGATTCTGTAATTCCAAAAATTTATATCGTGATTGTCTGGATTTAGAGGCCTATAAACATCAAATACATGCGATACAATTCCATCACCAATGATATTCTCTTTAAATCTCCCATGTGAATAGTATTTACTTTTGTTTCCTTCAAACGCTATATCCTTTATTCTGAAAACATTATACGTTCGCATATAATCTGCGGTTGGCTTCTTATTTTCATTTTTGAAATACATATTTGCAACTGAGATTATATCGTTTTCGGAAAAGTCCATATTATTTTTTTCGTTAACTTTTTTATAAATATCTCCAAACTTTACTTGTTCCCAATCATCATTAAAACCTGTAAATCTGATTTTCGGTGATTTTTCGGAATCAACTGTAAAAACTCTTTGTAATAAAGCTTTTTTTAGATTGGTATAAAGCTCTAACTTCCGTTGATAAAGTGTTATAGAATTTTCAAGTTTGTTTATCAAGTTTCCAATGTTTTTTTGTTCGTCAGCATTCGTTGGTATTCGGTATTGTGATTTGGAAACCAACTTCCAATCTGATCTTGGCATTTTTGTACCGGTAGATAAATTCGCATTGGATTGAAATCTCTCACTTTGTATTAAATAATAATCAAATAAGTAGTTTGTTTTGACGGGTTTTAGGACCCAAAAGTCACCGATTGCAACGCCTCTAAAGGATGGTATTAACCAATTTTTTAAATAGGGACGTAATTTTCCAAATAAAATGTCATTTTGTTGAAACAAAATACCTTTTCGTTCGGTAATATTTAACTTTGGAGCTCCATTCATGATTCCCAAACCAGGAACTATATCTTCATATTCAATCTTGAATAAATTTTTATCGTTTGATGTTGCAGATTTTCTTCTAACCAGTGAATCGAATGAACGTTGTTCCCAATCATCAGTAAATCCTTTAAACCGCACCTTTGGGACACGTTTATCCATTATGATTCACCTCATCATTCAACATATTGATGAAATCATTAAGATCATTTTGAATTTTTTCATCCGAAGAAGTGAGCTCTTTCATCATTGAAAGTAGCTCCTTTTTATTTTCTTCAATTTTTTTATTATTTTCTTTTATATTTTTTGTTAATTCTCCCAAATCAATTTCTGGCTCAGGTTCGAATGTGTCCACGTATCGAGGAATATTAAGATTAAAATCATTCTCATTTATTTCATCAATTGTTGCCACATGAGCGTATTTATCAACATCCTTACGCTCTTTATAAGTATCAATTATCTTGTTGATATCACCGTCACGTAAGATATTTTGATTTTTGCCTTTTTCAAAATTGCTGCTAGCGTCAATAAATAAAACATCTTTGTTAGTCTTATTCTTCTTCAATACCATAACAACCGTTGGAATTCCTGTTGAGTAGAACAATCCCGCTGGCAAACCAATTACGGCATCAATTTGATTTTTTCCTAACAATGCACGACGGATTTTCTCTTCCTTAGCACCACGGAATAAAACACCATGTGGAAGAACAATCGCCATGGTTCCTCGATTGCTTAAATGATATAAACCATGTAGTAAAAACGCATAATCAGCTTTAGTTTTTGGAGCCAGACCTCCATAATCCTTAAAACGAGCATCTTTCATCTTATTATCGTTATTGTCCCAACGAGCAGAATAAGGAGGGTTTGCGACAACCATATCAAAGTTTCTTGGATGATCGATTCCTTGTGCATCAACTCCATCTGGCCAGTCGGATTCCAAAGTATCAGCATTACGCAAATCCATGTTCATATATGAAACGTCATGCATCATCAAATTCATTCTGGCCAAGTTATAAGTTGTCGTATTCAACTCCTGACCATAATAAAATAATCGGCGATCTTTGATTTGTTCTTGCACTGTTAACAATAGTGACCCTGATCCACAAGCAAAATCGTAAACACTTGGCTTATCTTCGTCAGAGTCCAATCCAATAGCTACCAATTTTGCTAAGACTTCGGACACTTGGTGAGGTGTATAGAATTCTCCAGCTTTTTTACCAGAGTTCCCAGCAAATTGAGCAATTAAATATTCATAAATATCACCTAGAATGTCATGTCCATCATCATCTTTGTATTCGACTTCGTCGACCAAATTGACAATTTCAGTCAAAGCTTTAGCACGTGCGGCAGTTGTTTGACCCAAACGAGAATTTCCTAAATTCATATCTGCAAAAACGCCGTGAAAATCTTGTTTGGCATGGGTATTCAAGTCAACGTTATGGTTAAAATCATCCAACATATCTTGAAAGTCAGACGGTGCAATCGAGTTGTTATTAACCTTATCAACAATAGTTTGCCAAGTATATTGTGGAGCAATCGCATAACCTAATGAGTCGGCTAATTCTTCAAGATAATCATTAAGATCATCCCCACCGGCCTGTTCAATATATGCGTCATTGATACTTTGACCCTCTTCAACCTGGATAAGATCATTTTGAACCATTCTTTCAGCTTGATGTTCTGATAAATAACGATAGAACATAAATCCTAGAATGTAGTTACGATATTCACTGGCATCCATGTTACTTCGTAATTTATTAGCCATCTCCCAAATTTGACTAGTTATTTCTTGTGCTTTACTCATATTTTCTCCTAATACTTATCGACCATTTGGTCAGCGAATTTTTTAAAACTTCTTCTAAAGTGAGTCCGATACTTAATACCTGAAAGATTGGCTACGTCTGATGATTCAGCGTCAGTTTTATAAACCTTGCTACCCTCTTTAACAATTTCATCTAAAGCACCATTAATATTCAAATCATCAGCATACTTAACGTGATTAGCAACAATTTCATTGATCTGATATGAATTCTTGATATCGGCTAAGCCCCATTGCTTTTTATACTCAAAAACATCTTTTCTTAGTTGCGTATCTGTGTGTCTAGAAACGATGTTTTTCACATCCTTTTGATCAACAGGATATTTCCCATAGGTGACATTTCCTGCCAAAATATCACGAATGAATTGGTTAATTTGTTCAGCATATTTTCGATCTTCAATCTTGTCAGAAATAGACTTGATCTCATCAGCTGTCTTGTTAGCTTTTTCCATTTCTTCATCATGATATTGGTTCATCATATCGGCAATCAATTCTTCTAGATAATCATAATTAACACGAATTTCTTTGATATGTTCCATCTTCAAATCAATCTGTGAAATATCGACGTTATGTCTAATTGCAATTTTTTCTTTTAACTGATTAGCCAGGGTCGTTGTTAAAATCTCCTCAGTATCCAGATCAAATCCTATCTCCTCGACTAATTCTGATGGATCAGCATCATTATATTGATCATCTTGTTTTGCCATAGCCATTAAACGGTTGTATTTTCTTAGATCCGTGTACATCTCTTCTACTCGATCATCGTCAACGTCTGGAGTTCCTGTAAATTCACGAGAATAATCAGATAATTTTTGGACAACATCTGTTAGCTCATCTTTAACTGCTTCGTATGATTTAGCAATCACTCCATCAGGGTCATCGCCATCGATCAAATCTAATTGAATATTGGCAGAATCGCGATTTGCATATTTAGCTAAGGCTTCCTTCATTAACTTTTCTGAATGATGTGGCCAACGATAATTTACAATCCGACCAAACGGTTTTGTTTGCATATCATAAACTCGGTTTGTACGTGAATATGCTTGAATTAAGGCTGCTCCAGAAAGTGTCCGATCAACATAAAGTGTATTTAATTGTGGCGCATTGAATCCTGTTAGTAATTGATCAATTACGATAACAATATCCAAATAATTACCATCATCGATTGTCCGATTTAATCGTGAAACAACCTGAGCTGTATACTCTTTAACTTGTTTATCGTCAAAACTCGTTCCAAATTCTTGATTGTAATCATTCATCACATCTCTTAACGAGTTATTGTTTTCTAGTTGTTTGTCACCATTGGATGTATCCTGACTAAACGTAATACCGATTTTTAATGGTTTATCTATTGATTGATTTTGTTTTTTAAATTCTTTGTAATACTTGATTGCCATTGGTGTTGAAGCTTTCCCCCCACCAACGTGAGTGGTGAATAATGCATTGTATTCTCCATCACGAGAACGTTTATTCCAATTATTGATGATGTCGGTAACTACTAATTCAACGTGTTTATCATTGTTGTCATAAACACTTGGTTCAACCGTATCGTCCATGTCATCAGCTGACATATTTTCAATTTTTGCATCAATCGCATCTTTAGACATCTTTGGAAAACGTGCTTTGAAATATTCTGGTAAATATTCATTTCTCAAGACATCGTCTGACAATGTAGTTTCAAAATCCACTTTGAATCCCAAAACATTACCATCTGCAATTGCATCCCTAATTGTATAAGCATGGATTAAATCACCAAAGATCTGTTGGGTCGTTGGAGCACTATCAAAAACAGGTGTTCCAGTATAACCTATCCAGGCGGATTTTCTAAAACCATCCTTGATACGTTCCAACATATCTCCTGATGTAGAACGGTGAGCTTCATCGACAATGAAAACAACATTCTTATTAATTGGTTCAAAATCTTTTTGACGAACCATAGCATCCATCTTTTGCGTTGAAGTAACGATAATTCCATTACCTTTTTTGTTTAATTTCTTTGCTAATACCCAACGGTTTGACGTATCCGACACCACTCCGCCATTACTGTCTTCTGTGTTCTCAGGATCATAAGCCTTGTATTCATCGACAGTTTGATTAGTAAGTGCAACACGATCTACTAAAAATACGACTTTATCAACGTTAGGAAATCTTGATGCCAACCAAGCAGCCTTAAAGGAACTAATAGTTTTACCTGAACCAGTTGTGTGCCAGACATAGCCGATGCCTTGATCATCAATGCCAAACGTATGCTGACGCAATTTATTGATAACACGCTGAGTTGCATAAACTTGATAAGGACGCATAGCCTTAATCATTTGATGTTTAGGCGTTCCATCTAAAATCATAAAATTGGTTGCCATTTGATGTGACATTGGAATCGATAGCATATTGTTGGAAAATTCTTTCCAATCAAAAACAGGCTTATTGTCATCTGCTTTTTGCCAACGAAACGCAAAGTCTGTATTAAATTTATCAGCCGTTGTATTAGCCATATAGCGACTATCATGAGGAGTTATTGCGACCAATAACTGAACAGTTGAAAAAATATCAGTGTATTGTCTTTCCTCCATATATTGATGCATTTGATTTAAGGCTTCTTTGGCATCATGACCATCTGCCTTTTCTTCAATTTGTAAAATTGGTAAGCCATTGATCAATAATGTAGTATCAAATCGACGATTTTTTCTTCCCGGAATAACAGCTGGACGTTCAATCTGATTAACTATTTGATAGATTGTATCTCCGGCACCAATGTTGTCTTGATCAAAGATTTTTAGATAAACGTGTTGTCCATCATCACGATCAATCTCAACCTGTGAAATCCCATTAATCCCATATAAAAATTGACCTGCTTGATATGGTGTTTCTAGCTGACTAATAATCATTTTAATTTGTTGAAACTCAGCATCAGACAATGGTTGATCCAATCTGTCTTGATTATGCTGTTCAACAATAGATTTAAAATTGGACCACAACTGATCCGTTGTTTTTATGTGTGGAAGATAATCCCATTGCTTAGTTCCACCTAGATTGACTAAATAATCGATTAATTTATCTTCAAATTGCAATTTGCTTTTTTCAATACTCAAAAAACCACCCCTGGTAAATCGGGTACTAACCCTTTGTATTTATCAAATTCTTTAAAATAATTTCCTATACCATTTTATCAGATATATTTGCCAGAAACGTCCAAGAAGCATAATGTAATCGTAATGTTGTAATGAAGTTGAATTCATATTTAATTAGTAAAAAATCTTTGAGTTTGCATGTTGTGAAAACGTCGGACCTAGTTGCCATTTTAGAATAATTTTATAATTATATTTATGTTATGATTATCACTTATCGAAGGTAAGTAAATGTTATTTCAATGGCACATTACTCAGCCATCTCAGTCTAAGCAATGTTTTAAAGGCATTTACTTGCTGGTTTATTTAACAATTTGGGGGCACTTATACATGCAAAATGAAATCTACACCGATCACCCAACTATCAATTGGACGCTTGATCACTGCAAAATACTACATTTAGGACTCTCTAACAACCAGGGAACGTTCGTTGTTCCGGTCAACTATGGTTATGAAGTTGCTGCCGACGGCACGTACATCATTTATGTTCACGGAACTTCCAACGGCGACAAGGGAAAAGCTTTGAACGAACAATCCATGATTAGCTTTGAAGCAGATGGCGGACATGAAGCCTTGACTTATACACCACCTGCTGAAGGAGCATTTGGACCGGCTTTTAGAAGTATTATGGGTCACGGTAAGGTTGAAAAAATCGATAATAACAATGAAAAAGTTCACGCTTTAAGAACCATCCTGCACAGCTACGTTCGTGATATTCCAGTTGCTTTGCATGCTGAGACTATGACTAACGTTCCAGTTTGGAAAATACGCGTCACTGACATTACTGCAAAGATCCATCACCCAACGCCAGAGTGGCAAGAATTTCTGAATATCAAGGCACCTGTTTCAAAGGGAATCCACTATGACACTGATGGCGGTATTATTAGCATTGATGAACAAAACTTTGATGATTCGCTAGATGATGTTGCCAGTGCTTCAAAACATGAAGAGGACTAAATAATTAATCTCAAATTCATTAGATTTATTACTGATGAGTTTGAGATTTTTTTGTCTAAATAAGCAAAAAAAGACCACCACCGATTACGTGAGAATCGGTGATGGACAACTAATTATACCAAATGGTGTGTAGTAAAGTGTTGGTGTTGTGGGACAAGATGTTGGAAATTCAATTTAGTTATTTTATGTGTTGATGTTTTACTGGCCGCTTCTATTTTTATAGCGGAAACGCGCAAAAAAGACTGAGAGCTACTGCACAACAAAAGCCAACACTGCATGGGTGTTACGCACCCACTCCGTATTGGCTTTTCCTGTGCTCCGCTCTCAAAGCGTAAATTTTTACGCTCTACTTAATTTCATAATCGATTGGATCTAATTTGTTGGATGACTTCTTCAAGTTCCACATTGCTCTTAAGAAGATTACTAGTAAGATCACTACTCCGGCTGTGAAGATTACGTCTGGTACTGATCTGGCTATTGTTAATCCTTTTGCTAGTGGTTGTTGATAGAAGCTGGCTTGTCTTGCGTGCCAGTATCCGTGTTCTAGTGCATCCTTTAATTGGATGAATCCTAATGGCATCAATGTGATGAATGTCATTCCGGCTAGTCCAACGTTCATGGTGATGCAAGCCCATTTGACCCACTTCTCGACTTTTTCAGTCCAGAATTCGGTCTTAGTCAAGTGACGGATTGCAAACAGCATAATTGCGACTGAGAAAAATCCGTACACACCTGCCATTGAGGCATGAGCATGAGCTGAAGTCCATTGTGTTCCGTGTTCGAAGTAGTTGATTGCTGGTGCATTGATCAACCATCCCAAAGCTCCGGCACCAAGGGCATTCCATAATCCAGTTGAAACTAAGAACATGAATGTTCCCTTGTATGGGAAGTCCATTTTACTTTCACGGTAAACACGATAATGCGTGTAAGCTTCCCAAACTAATAGACATAGTGGGATAACTTCTAGAGCTGAGAAACTTGCTCCTAAGGCTAACCAGATCGAGTGGTCGCCTTCCCAGAAGTAATGGTGTCCCATACCTACGACACCTGTTCCAAGTAACAGGATCAATTGGAAATACAAAGCTCTAATAGTTGATTTGATGGTAGTTAGCTTCATATCGACTAACAAGTAACCAATCAAAATAACCGCGAATGATTCAAAAATACCTTCTACCCATAGATGGACGATCCACCATCTCCAGTAATCTGCAAAGGTTACATGGGAGTTAGGTAGGATAAATAATGAAGCTAGATAGAACAGTGGAATTGCAATTGAACCTGCTAAAAGCAATGTCAAAAGGACTGATCTATCTTTGTTGACACGTTTCTTGATTGCAGGAATAAATCCACGGCAAAGGATAACTACCCAGAGGATCATTCCGGCAATAAATAGGAGCTGCCAGAATTTACCCATCTCGGCGTATTCCCATCCGTAATGACCAAACAGCCACCACTTGCCGTTGATAACACCTGTAACTGAGCCCCATTCTCCAAGCATTGAGCCACCGACAACGATGATCAAAGCCCAGAACAAAATATCGACCAATACACCTTGATGTTTTGGTTCGTGACCGAGAACTCGTGGCGTAATGTAAATACCCGTTGCTAACCAAGCAGTTGCAATCCAGAAAATAACTAGCTGCAAGTGCCAAGTTTTTGCCAAATTAAATGGCCAAATATATTGCAGTGGCAGTCCAAAGAATCCTTGTTCAACATAGTAGTGAGACATTAACTCACCTAATAGTACTTGAACCAAGAACATCAACATAACGACTAAGAAATACTTAGCAGCTTTTCTTTGCGATGGCGTGATCGGTTCGCTAGTCTTGATCTCGCCCATCTGGTCGTATGCTTCGGTGTAATCCATATCGAATGAATACTTCTTGTAGAAGTAGATCACGATACCCATACCTGCAACGAACAATGCCACAGAAATAGCAGTCCAAAGCATGGTATCACTAGTCATAACATTACCGGCATTAAGGTCATATGGCCAGTTGTTGGTGTATGAATAGATTTGGTGTGGACGGTTAGTTGAAGATAACCAAGCTCCCCAGAAGAAGAAATAAGTCAGTTGGTCGATTTTATTACCATGATGCATGAAATCATCCGTGTTGTTGTGGATCATATTTTCAGGCATCCCGGCTTCTTTCGGGTTATTGTGGAATTCGTGACGATAATATTTCGTCAAATGATTCAAGCCTGCTACTTGAGCAGTTGTCAAAGTCAATTGGTCTTTATTTGCGTTATAGCGATTAACTCTGATCTCTTTTTGAACGATACCTTTAATTCCTGATTTTTGATCAGTATTGAGTTCGTTCCAATCCTTAGAATATTTCTTTTGGGCATAATACTGGTTCATCCCTTGCAAATAGACATGCAAAGCTTGAGCTGTGTAGTCAGGTCCAAAATAAGTACCATTACCTAGATAAGTACCATAGTCAGTCAAACCGTATTTTTCATAAACAGCTTGTCCGGAAATCAATTGTTGCTTTGTAACGACAGTCGTTCCTTGCTCATTCACAATTTTTGAAGGACGTGGTGCTTCGTTCTTAAAAATCAAGAGTCCCCCAGCAATCAAGATTGAAAAAGCAATTACGAGCGTCCATAACAAAGTCTTGTTCAGCTTCTTATAAGACGTCAAAAATATCCCCTCGTTTACTTACAGTCTTTAATCAGCTCCCGAATTTTGACTAGTTCGTTCTCATTATGATTGAATTCAGAAAATACTTTGGCTTTATCCAAAAGGTCTAGCACCTTATCGCTTTTTCCGTTGACTTCACATTCATTGATCGCCAATTGCTCATAAATTCTAGCAACATAATATGTCACATGATTATCCTGACAAATTTTTAAGCCATAATCTAATAACGTGTTGGCAGTTTCCAACTCTTTGCGTTCGGAATAGTACAGCGAACAGTAGAAAATAATGTTGACGTAACGCCAGATCTTGGTGACGTCGTCGATTTGCATGCCGTAGATATCGTTAAAAACTTTGCTGAAGTAATATTCGCTCTTGTCGTTATCGCCTTGTTGGCCATAAACCATCCCCATACCGACAAATGCTAAGAAGGTAAAAATCGTTTCGCCTTCTGTATCTAAGTCAGATAGGATCTGATTAAAATCGAATACTGCTTCCAATAAGTCCCCATCGTCTAAAACGTTTAAATAGCCTTGCAAATAGTAAAATTGCATCGTGGCCTGTTTATCTTCTTTGATCGAATCAAGATCGATACTATTCAAGATATCCCAGGAATTTTGATACTCTTCAATAATCAGGTTAAATTCAGCCTTGTTCATGGCTTTGATTTGGTCTTTATTGCCGTTGTTTGCCAAACCAATGATGTCATCAAGTGCTAAGTTAAGTCGATTACATAATTGGATCAAAATTTTCATTGATGGAATCTTACCGTTATTTTCGAATTTACTAAGCGTTGCTTGTGTGCAAATACCCTTGCTCAGTTCCTTTTGTGATAGTCCCATTTCTTTTCTTTTATCAATAAAAGATTGAATGTTCACGTGACCACCCCTGTATCATAATTTTTATCTCACGAACCAAATTATATACTATTATTATCCTCCTTTGTATAGCTTATAATTAATTCAAATAGCTGATTTCTATATCATCTTAATCTTGCAGAATAAATTTGTAAATAACTAAATTATATATAAAATATTCCTAAATTATATACATAGTGAAATTGACAAGTGAATTTTCATATCAATAATCAGTAATCGCTTACAGTACACCCAAGCATTTTCATCACAAGGTAGTTGTTTCATTGTGAAAAAGGCAATGGATAGTAAAAAATCCTACAAATTTTTTGTAGGATTTTTTTTGGACTATTTATTTTTTGTTGGTCGCATTTATTTTTATAGCGGAAACGCGTAAAAAAACAATGAGGCCGGACACATAAGTCAATCCAACACTGCGAGCGCGTGACGCACGCCACTCCGTATTGGCTTGCCTTATGTTCTGGCCTCAAATCTTGTTTTTTTACACTCTGATTTTGAAACGCGCAAAAAGAAAATGAGGCCGGACACATAAGTTCGCCAAAGACTGCGGGGCGTGACGCGCCCACTCCGTCTCTGTCGATCTTATGCTCTTGCCTCAAACCTTTTCTTTTTACGCTCTACTTATTTTTCAAATCTTCTATAGAGTTTATATTTTTCATGTATTTTGGTACTGCGAGTCCGACTTTGGCTCCGTGTAGGTTGGGTCCTAGGTCTTCGAAGCGGCCCTTGTAGTCTTTGTAGAACAAGCCTGATGTCTTTGGTAGCCAAGCTGATACTTGTGCGTCAGCTGCTCCTGTGGCGATTGAAGCCCACATTGGTTGTTGTTCCATTGCTTGAATCGTTACTTTGTAGCCTTGGTCTCTCAATACTTGTGCGACAACGTTTGTTGAGGCAATTTCTGAATCCCATGCTACGTAAGTCATCTTCAAAGACTTACCTTTGACTTTCGATACGCCCTTAGTCCATTCAGCGACTTCCTTAGGATGGGCTTTGATCCATTCCTTGGCAGCCTTTTGTGGATCCATGCCATTGTTAACTTTTAACATTACGTCTGACATTTGTGTTGGATCCCAGTGGAAACGGTCTAAAATCGTGTAAGCCTCAGGACTGTCCTTTTTCAAACCTTTTCTAACAATAGTATGGATGCTTTCAGCTTTTCCATAAACATTCTTAGGGTCTTTTAAAAATTTGATTGGGAACTTTGTAAACATCCAGTGTGGTTGCCAACCAGTGATCACGATTGGACGTTTATCCTTGATTGCCTTATCCAAAGTACTAGTCATTGCAGCGGTAGAACTCGTCTGCAATTGCCAGTTAGCTTTTTCCAAACCATAATCTTTTAAAGCAGTTTGGGTTGACGCCATGATACCGGCACCAGCATCGATACCTGTGATCGTATAGTTGATCTGAGGACCGATTTTTTCCTTGCTATTGTATGGTTGCGTCTGCGAACTGCAGGCAGCGATAAGTGGAACGATCAGGAGCGTCAAAAAGAACAGACTGAAAATTTTGCGTTTTTTCAAAAAAATCACCTATCCTTTCTTGCGGTCACGAGTTAATGATTGTGTTAGACGGTCTAAGATGATGGCCAAGATAACGATTGCTAAACCTGCAGCAAAACCATTACCAGCGTCATTACGTCCAACGGCAAAGTAAACTTTTGTACCTAATCCCATGGCACCGATCATTGATGCGATAACTACCATTGATAGAGAAAGCATCATCGATTGGTTAACACCAGCCATCAAACTAGTTTTGGCAAGTGGTAGTTCAACCTTAAATAATTTTTGCCACTCAGTTGAACCAAATGAATCTGCGGCTTCGATCAATTCGTCTGGAACTTCACGAATACCCATGTTAGTCATTCTAACTGTTGGAGGCATTGCGAAAATAACAGATGCAACGATACCAGGAACCATACCGATACCAAATAGTGCAACGGCAGGAATCAAGTAAACAAAGGCTGGCATAGTCTGCATAAAGTCTAAGATAGGCTTCAAGATGATCTCAGCGATATTGCTTTTTGCCATTAAGATCCCTAGTGGAATACCAATAACTAAAGCAATCAAACTTGACGTCAGAACTAACGTCAAAGTTTGGGTCATATCACGCCAGTAATCCAAATTCCAGATCAATAAGAGACCTAAGAATTCAAAAATCAGCAGGCTCCATCTTTGATTGTCTCGATTAACGTAAAAAGTTAACGCCAATACGATGACGATGAAGAGCCAAATTGGGATCAGATCAAATACCCATTGGAAGGCATTATTGATCGCACCAATAAAATTAGTAACGCCATTGAAAAAGCCAGTAAATTGAACCAACCAATCAACAAAGTTGTCGATCCAATGTGCAAGTGGCAATTGTGGAATACTATTCATCCTCATTCACCTCATTTCCGGCTAATGCGCCAAGTACGGCACCACGAACGATGATACCTAATAATTGTTGTTGATCATTAGTTACGGCAATTGGAATACCAGTATGAGAAATACTATCCATTAAGTCTGAAATTGGCTTATCCTCGTGAGTCGTAGGAACGTCCGTCTTAACGACAGAACGAAGGTCACTACTATTCTTACGGATCAGCTTGATAACGTCGTTAGCGTCGACGATACCGACCAATTTACGTGAGTTATCAACTACATAGGCAGTTGAAACTTCATTATTACGCATACGTTTGATAGCTAATCTTGGACCAGCCTTATCAACATTGATCGTTACTGGTCTGATCATAACGTTACTTGCAGTAAGAACTTTACTACGGTCAACGTTTTCGATGAAGTTCTCAACGTATTCGTTAGCAGGATGCGTCAAGATATCTTCAGGAGTACCAGTTTGCACGATCTCACCATCACGCATGATCATAATACGATCACCAATCTTTAAAGCCTCATTCAAATCATGAGAAATAAAGATGATAGTTTTGTGCAGATTTTCTTGCAAGTCGAGCAATTGATCTTGCATATCATTTCTATTTAAAGGATCAAGCGCAGAAAAGGCCTCATCCATCAATAGAATTTGTGGGTCATTGGCTAAGGCACGAGCCAAACCAACACGTTGCTGCATACCACCAGAAAGTTGTGAAGGATATTCATCATCATATCCATCGATTCCAACTTGACCTAGGGCAACCTTAGCTTTTTTACGACGTTCTTCTTTATCAACGCCTTGAATTTCAAGACCATACTCGGTGTTCTCTAAAACAGTACGATTGGGCAACAAACCAAAATTTTGGAATACCATGCTCATCTTCTTGCGACGAACCTCGCGCAATTCTTTCTTATCGATCTCCATAAGATTCTCGCCATCAATAGAAACAGAACCATCAGTAGGTTCGATCAAACGATTGATCATACGGATCAAAGTAGATTTACCACTACCAGAAAGACCCATGATGACAAAAATCTCACCATCGTTAACTTCAAAATTAGCCCGGTCGACCCCCACAGTCGCACCAGTCTCTTTCAAAATTTGAGGCTTAGATTCGCCCTTGCGAAGCAACTCTTTAGCCTTATTGACATGTCTACCAAAAATCTTAGTTAAATTTTTGACTTCAACTTTAACAGTCATTTAATCCTCCATTCTTGGAAATAAAAAAAGCAATTACTTATTACAAATAAATAACTGCGGTGCTAGATAACCTTAACAAATATCTTTTTCCCATTCAAACGACGGATTACATAAAATGTCTTATCTGACCGATTTAGCACCAATCAGGCTTAATATAACACCATATACAAAAACTTAATAAAATCTTTAATATTTTCACGAGCACAAAATAAAAACGCCAACAAACACGGCAATATCAGGTACAAATAAAGATAAAAAGAATGTGCTACTCAAATCAATTGAATAGATCAATACAAACAAGATAACAATGTTGACCAAAGTCATGGAAAAAATGAAAGAAGTGGCAAGCAAAGCGAAGACATCAGAGAAGAAAGCTATATTTGGAGGGTTTGAAGAGGTTTGACGGGGTTTGAAGAGGTGTCAAGCGAAGCGGAGACACCAAACCGAAAAACCATAGTGAACCGACCAACCCAAACTTTCTGCCAGAACAAGAGGCATACCCCCTTTCAACCCAGAGAGAGAGTATTTGATTTAACTCTGTTTAGGAGCCGGGGTGGTGGAGCGCTCGGCCTCAGTAGTGAAGTTCTACTTAGCAATGCGAAGCAGTGCTTAGTAGAAGGTGCAGCTTGGAGATTGCTGCCGATCTTGCAGTAAGCTTCAAGTGTACCCACTACGTTCCAGAGCCGAAAGAGCGGAACCACCCCGGCTCCGGCCCGCATACCGCATACCGCAAACAAAAAAAGTGACACCAACAAAGGCATCACTTAATCAAAACAACTATTTAAAATCAGTATTATTAGCCCAATCATCCGTCAAGAAATAATTATCCATCTTATACTTCGTTTGAGCCGGATCAGCATGCTTATCTTCATAATAAGGCTTCAGCTTCTTATCAAGCATCAACCATCCACGCCAACCCATATGAATAGTATCTTCAGCAATATAGTTAGAATTCTTGACCGTAGTCAAATCAACGATATTATGGAACCCTTGCGAATTCAATTGATACTTGATCTTCTTATCAAAGTTATCAAGTGAACTCTGCGGCATACCAGTATATTCCATCCACTTCTTATTAACAGGTTGGATAACAAACATCACTTGCACGTGATTTTGTTTAAACATATACAAAACCGCTTGGAAATCGTTATATTCAGGCGAATGTAAGTAATCCGCTTTAGTATGCGAATTCTTATATTGAGCGATTCGGTGATTCAATTGTCTTCTGTAGAAAGAATCTCCAATTTGAAGATCATTTTCATGAGAATGTTCCTTAGCTAATTTAATTGCCAATTTATTTAAATTCTTATAGTCGTAAGTATCTGGCAATTGTTTAGTAGCCTTGTCGATTCTTTCTTGATGGTCATTCAAGAATGCTGAACCAAACAACTCATCTTGGCTTTGAAGACTAGATCTATTTCTTTCAAAATAAAATCTTTCAAAGCTAGTGATCTGTTCACCTGCAGCGATTCTTCTGATCGCATCGTTTTCGATAGAACCTTTGTTGATGCCAAGTTGAATGATCCGCTTTGCGATATATTGATTCATATCCTTATCGCCGTGGTCGGAATTCAAGATAAAGCCTGTCATTTGCAATGGAGAGAAGTAATACTTAAAGGCATCGCTTCTAGCACCGCTCTTGGTGAACCATTGTGGAGAAATAATGAAAACAGCTTTTTGGTTTTTCAACTTGGACATACCACTGATGTTCATTGCTTGCGTCAGTGATGCTGTACCAGGATTACCTAGTAAGAAAGGTTGATTTTTCCAATGATATTTTTGTGCCATGGAAGATGGATGGAATGGATCCATTCTGGATAACTCAGATGAACCAATGATCGGTATGTAATTTTCTTCTTCCGCGGTATTTTTAATATCCTCACCCTTTAATACACGGGCATCCAATGATGTGGCGGCTTGATTAACCTTCTCTGGAGTCACGGTCTTAAAGTTGATAGGTGTCCATAGAAGAATTAATAAAGCTGCAATAGCAATAATTACAGGTCCAAAAATCATCCACAGTTTTTTCTTCATAGTTTTATTCTTCTTCCAATTCTCCTACACGGTCGACCATTTTGTTAACAGTGTTCCATTGGTTACGGTCGAATTCTGAAACTGGAACTTGGATATCGAACTTGTCCTGCATTGCTACTAAAACTTCAACAGTTGCCATTGAATCAAGCACACCATCTTGGAATAAGTTTGCATCTGGATCTGAACCTACATCATCTAAACCTGTAACATCTTTCAAAATTGCAATAATTTCTGCTTTTACGTCCATAATTTTTCTCCTTAGCTAAACCATAGTGTATTTAAAAATCCTGAAAAGATTAGGAAACTGAAACAAACGACATTGAATGTTAAGAATATTGCGAAAGCTTCAGTAAATTTGTTGCTTGGAATTGATTTTCTATGCTTCTTCTTGTATCTCAGCCAAGCATCGTTGGTGATCATTGCACCGGCATGGAACAAACCATAGACGATGTAGAACCAAGTTTCACCGTGCCAAAATCCCATGATAAGAAATAGTGTTAAGTAGCCGATATTAGCCATTGTGACACGATTCTTGATCAACTTCTTTTTCATCATAAAGAACATTAAACGCATGTAGATGAAATCACGGAACCAGAACGATAAGGTCATGTGCCATCTATTCCAAAAATCTTTAATGTTATGTGATTGGAATGGACGGTTGAAGTTCATTGGTGTTTTGACACCTAAGAAATTAGAGATACCAACCGCGAACAGCGAGTATCCTGCAAAGTCAAAGAACAGATACATACTGTAGACGTACATATAAGCTAGTACCCACCATGAAAGTCCTAGTGGTGCTTGTCCTTGATAAGACAAGGCCAAGTCAGAAACTTTAGGTAGCAATAAGGTTCCGAAAATATATCCGATGATAAATTTATACAAGAAACCTAACATCAATCGATTAGTACCACTCTTCAAAAGCTTGACGTATTCTTCTCTGGAAGGTGGCTTCAAAACATCTTTTTGGAAACGTCTGAATCTATCGATAGGACCAGAAGTAATGGTTGGGAAGAATAGCAAGAATCTGATAAATTCCCAAGGCTTAACTTCTTTGATTGCCCCATCACGGATCTCCATGATCATTTCAACTGACTTGAAGGTCAAGTAACTGATACCCATGAAGGCAAACAGTGAGATCGTCGCGTTGTTGATCAACGGATCCAATTTTACAAATACTAGCGGTACGATGGCCAAAATCACTGACCAGAAGAAGACCCAGAAGTTATTCTTGGAACCTTCTTTAGTTCGATACCTCAAGTACGACAGGACCAATACCATTTCGAAGAGGATATAAGCTATCAAAGAAATACCTTGACTCATATTGCCTCCGAAAAAGGCAGTGATCAAAATTACAATTGTTGCGAGTGTTTCATAAACTCTAAAACGTTTGCCGTTGTAAAGACCAATCATTATTGGCAGTAACAGAAGTATTAAATATATAAAATAAACTGGACTACTATAAGGTGTTATATTATGCATTTACTTCGCCTATCAATGCCTTTCTATCAATCTTTCCGTTCTTACTAATAGGCAATTGTTTTACGAATTTAAGGATATTAGGAATCATGTATTCCATCGTGTTTTGCTTGAGCTCTTCCTTGATCTGACGACTCATTTCCTTCTCGTCAACATCTTGGTATTTTTCGTCAAGCACGATATGAGCAATGATCTTGTTAACTTGCTTTTTACTATTATATAGAGGGACCGTGCAAGATTGCTTTACTTCCTCAAGATTAGACAGCAGAGAATCCACTTCTTCCAACTCGATTCTGTAACCGTGCATCTTGATTTGGAAGTCGGTCCTTCCTTTGTAAAAAAGGAGACCATCTTCATTCTCACTCACCATATCGCCAGTGTGATAGAACGTTTTACCTTCAATACTCTCAAATGCTTTTTCAGTTTGAACGGGGTTATTCAGATAGCCTTTTGAAACATCAGGGCCGCTTACTAGAAGTTCGCCGACTTTTTCACCGTCCTTTTCTTCAACGTTAGCCAATTTGTGTTCCATATTCTTTTTCAAATAGCCAATTGGCAAACGATCGAAGAGATCCAAAATTTGTGGTGTAATCTGAATTGAGGTTATGGCAACGGTATTTTCCGTTGGTCCATAAGTGTTATAAAGCTCTGCGCCTTCAAAACGTTTGAGCAATTTATCAGCCGTGACGTGCGTTAATTCCTCGCCGCAGAAAATAAATTTTTTCAAGTTAGGCAAGGTCTCTGAATTGAAGTCCTTGAAGAATAGACACATTTCAAAGAATGAAGGCGTTGAGATCCAAGTTGTTGCTTCAGTATTAATGATTGCTTGTTGCAATTTAGCCAAATTCTTGGCTGTCTCTTTATCCAATACTTCCAAAGTTGAGCCATTGGTCAAACCTGGATAGATTGAAAAAACAGAAAGGTCAAATGAGAACGGTGCTTGCAGCATTACATGCGTTTGACTAGTGTACTTGTATTCAGCGTCTACCCATTCGACAAAGTCGAGCAAGTTGTTCGTGCTGATCTGAACACCCTTAGGTGTACCAGTAGTTCCAGATGTAAAAATAATATAGAAGTTATCATCTGGTCCAACGCTTAATGTTGCATCGTAAGTGTCATGATCTGAGTTCATGACGGAGGCTAGCTCATCTTTAGCAATGATCGTAGTTTCAATACCAAAGTCATCTTTGTCGCTCCAATTTAATACCAACGAAGGCTTAGCCACATTATTGATTTGCTTGATCCGGTCAGAATCGGAACCGTCATCGACTGGGATATATGCGTGCCCAGATTTGATAGCTCCAAGGAACATAACTAACATTTCAAATTGTTGTCCGCCAAAAATAATAATGGGGCTTCCTTGCGGAAGAAACTTTTCTTGAATGAAACTAGCAATCTTATCTGATTGACTATCGAGGTCACGATACGTTGCTGTGACGTCGCCATTGTGATAACAAACCTTGTCTGGATTTGTTTGTGCGATACGAGTGATTCTATCGATAATTTTGTTCATTATATCCCCTTCTTTCAGCTAGAAATCGTTGTAAATAAACTTGGCGCTACCTACACCGTTGTAACCGTAGATATATAAAAGAATTAAGAGTATTGCGAAATAGAACACAGTTCTTAAAATAAAGATCGATGCTGGTTTCTTTAAAAAGTTTAAAATTTTGATCATCAAATCACTCACCTCATTACTCTATGAGTAGGCTAAATTTAGCTCACAGTTCATACTAGTTCTCTTCAACTTTTCAAAACATCACTTCTTCTTACAATCACCTTACAGTTTTGTAAGATGAGCAATCTGTCCAAGCTGATACCAAAATACAAATATACCCATTGATAATTGACAGTTAAAGTTAACTTTAGAAATATCCTTTATAATCTAACCATTGTTCCAAAAAAGTGTCAATTTATCAAATAATGTTTTTAAGATATTATGTTTTTTCTGGTATATTCATATAATTATTATAATAAAAAGCACCTGCAACGCAGATGCTTTTTGACTAGAAATATTTACATGATTTGAATTTTTTAGTATTAAATTTCTTGTAGTTCCGTAGTGGAATTGGTCAGGCGTACCATCTCGCCGGAATCATCCTTGTAGACATCATCTTCGATCCTGACTCCAAATTTTCCAGGCAAATAAATGCCAGGTTCGACCGTGAAGACAATATTTGACTCTAGTTGGTCATCGTTAGAAGTTCTGATGATCGGATAATCATGGCAGACTAGTCCTAAGCCATGACCTGATCCATGCATGAAGTACTTTCCATAACCTGAGTCATCGATCGAACCTCGAATGACCCGATCAAGATCACCAAAAGTTTCGACCATCGGTGCAAATCTTATGCCTAACGATTCTGCCTTTAAGACTGCTGAGTATACTTTTTTGACTTCATCGGACGCCTTGCCCATTACGATTGTTCGGGTAATATCTGAGTAATAGTTTTGGTAGACAAAACCAAAGTCCAGCGTGACAACATCTCCAGTTTCAATCACTTTATCCGTTGCACTTCCATGTGGATATGATGAACGAATCCCCGATGCCACAATTGTTTCAAATGACAACTTCTGAGCACCACGTTGTTTACCATAAGCTTCAATCTCGTTAGCAACTTCAATTTCTGTCATACCGGTTTTGATGAATTCCAAAATATGCACATAAACATCATCAGTGATCTCGACAGCTTTTTTGATCAAGGAGATCTCGGCAGCAGATTTGTGCATTCTCATCAATTTAACAACTAAATCGGCATTGACCGTAGTAAGATTTTTTTCAAGCAGAGTTTGATAGTCCCTCGTCAACAAGCTATCCGATTCAATCGCAACCTTGTCATAATGAGCTGATAGAAACTCAGCCAGACTCTGTTCTTTAACATCAACGATAGAAGCCTCAGGAGCTTCAACCTTGATCTGTTCAAAAAAGCGACCATCAGTAATAATGAAAACCTGAGAAGAATCGATGACAACAAAGCCATCGTCTCCAGTATAATTAGCCAAATAAAATTGATCCTGTTTATCAGAAACCAAAAAAGCATCCAAGTCATTGGCCTGCAAGTATTGGCGAACAGAATCGATACGAGAGTGATCCATGGTAAAACCTCCAAAATGTTAGTAGATAGTTAAATTATACTTTTGAATCAAGAGAGGTACAAAAATATTTGATACATCATGGAAAAAGTTAGTTCATTCTAATCGACTAATTATTCATGGTTGCGTTCAGTGGATAAAATTTTCGGATATATTTTCATACTTAAAGTTTGGATAAATAAATTACTACCTCATAAACAAAAAGATTTGAGAATACCAGCCGGAAGGATGGGATTGCGTTTGGCCAAGTAGTGAAATAAAGGAACGTACGTCGCCCTTGGCGCGTGCGCAACCTTCTAAAGTGTTGGCTACGCCAACGAACAACCAAGGATGCGGAGCCAATAAGCAATCCCATCCTGTAGGCGACATTATATAGACTAACCTAAAGTAAACCGCACAAAAAAAGCCCGAGATAAATATCTCGGGTTTTGTGTATGAGGAGGATCGTAGACCTCTTGAGTTTGTTACCTCATAGGTCCAGGCCAGTCACAGTTCCTGCGGAATAATCTCTTGACATAACAGATTGACTTGTTCAAGTGACTGGCCTAGCTATTTACCAGCTAGCTTTACGAACACCAGGGATCTGACCCTTGTGCGCTAAATTTCTAAAATTAATTCTAGACAAACCAAACTTTCTCAAATAAGCATGCGGTCTGCCGTCTTCTTTATCACGATTATGCAATCTGGTTGGAGATGCATCTCTAGGCAATTTGCTAAGAGCTTCATAATCGCCATTTTCTTTCAATTGCTTGCGCAATGCTGCGTATTTGTTCACAGTAGCGTGCAATCTTTTTTCACGTTCTAACTTTGCTTTACGTGCCATTCACGTACCTACCCTTTTTCAAAAATTTTTGATAATGGGAAGTCATGTTTAATAGTAATAATTACTAAGTCCACGATAGAGAATAGCAGGTATTGAATCATTTATCAACAGATTTGTTTAAAAAAATAATTATTTTATTTCATAACGCAAAACTGTCTTTAATCTTTCTGGTTCAACCCGTCTGGCATCTGATAAATAAATCTCGCGATGAATCATTGAAGCACGCTGTTTGCCTTGTTCGGAAACCAATTTATCCATCTTGGCAAAACTTGCAGGTTCATCATCGTATTTACCGACGTGCAAAACTTCGACCGCCTCAATAGCAGGATATTCTTTGATCTCTAAGTCGTTGATCAATTTCAGATGCTTCTTCGATTTGATTTCTTCAATACTAGGTTCAATTAAATCAGCTGGGAAAAAGTCGGGAATACGAATCATTACATCGTATTCGAATTCATTTTTGTCGAGATGATCTAACTTTTGACCAGCCTCAGTCAGAGACCATACTCCCTCAAGTGGAAAAACAACGTAGTCATCAAACTCAACGTCTTTTCCTTCGCAATATTTACGATAAGCAGCCTTCAGTCCATATGCTACAGGGAATAAAGTTTCCATCTTTTCTTTGAATTCTGGGCCGTTTGGGTCGCCGACTCCGTGCAAAGAAATGAATTTTTGGCCTGGGACATTGACGATTTTGGGTGTAGTAGTAGGAAGATATAACTCCCGTTCTTGCTTTTTACTCAAATATTTCATCAATTTACTCTCCGATCAACTATTAATTTACTTTTATTGAATACAATTTTTATTCTAATCTTAATGCTTAACAGGTCAATATAATCCGTGAAAAAAGATTAAATATGTCGAATTTTTTCAGTGAGTGGTTGAAAATAATTTCATATTAATTTTATCAATTAATGATATATATAACGTATTATTGCCACAATATGTTATTACATATATAATTAAAGTCGATTACAAATTTAAACAAACGCACCGGGGAATTAAAATGGAATTAACTACTAGACAACAAGAAATTATTGCAATGACTAAAAAGACTAGTCCACTAACTAGTGAGCAAATCGCTAACCAGCTAGGACTCAGCATCCCTACCATCCGTGGCGACTTGAGACTGCTGACAGCTGTGGGTATTTTAGGCTCTCGTCCCAAAGTCGGCTATGAATATACTGGACTTAAAAATACCCAAGTCAACTATGCTAATTTATACGAGCAAAAAATCAACGATATCGTGAAAAAACCTGCTCTAGTCGAACCCAATACTACTTTACAAGAGTGCGTCAATAACCTCTTTTTAAAGGATACAGGTTCACTTTACGTCGTCGACTCTGATCAAAACTTATTAGGTTTGATTTCAAGAAAAGACTTGCTAGCAGTTACCGTGAATAATTCCGATACTGAGTCAATGGTCGCCAGCATGGTCATGACACGGATGCCGAACTTGATCACAGTCACTCCTGACATGTCGATCATGAGTGTCGGAAAGTTATTGCTAGAACACGAGGTCGACTCATTACCCGTCGTTGACACAACTGAAAATACTAAAGTGATTGGAAAAATCACTAAGAGTCGCATTTTCGAATACTTTATCAAACAAGGTGAAAAAGACTAACATACGAAAAATGTCCGCTAATTGTTGGAATTAGCGGACATTTTTTTAGTTTTTCTGTTCTTGCATCGAAGAACGATGACTTTGAATTTCTTCTTTTAATTCAGCTTGAACTTCTTTTTGATTTTCAAGTTGATCATGAATTTTAGCAGTTAGTTTATTTTTATTTGGTTGGTCGTCTGAAGGAAGATTTTCCATATCACGTTCCATCTGACGTTCAACTTCTTCTTTAGGTTTCTTGGAATCACTGATAAAAATCGAGATAACTCCGTAAGCGATTTTGGCACCAACAAGTGTAATTGCTGAACCTAATAAGATAATAACGATACCAACGATCGTTCTTGGAACGATGGCTTCGCCCAACACTCCTAAAGCTAAAATTGGAGCTAACGCAGGTTTTACTAGGAAAATCAACGAAGCTTGAACAACTCCAACTTCGTCCATGGCAACGAAGTACAATCCAAACGCAGCACCAGTAACTAAGACTGAAATATAAAGTATCAATGGCAAAGTTGACCATGTGATTCCTTGGAAAAATGGGATATTAACGAATTCGCTGTAATTCTTTGGAATAAATGAAGCTAATCCGGTATGACTAAGTCCCATCAAAATTGCTAATTCCCCAGCACCAAACAAGAATGACAAACAAGTCATAGTTAAAGCATTGATACCAATTTTGTGACTGTGGACACGCGACATGACACCGTAGACACCAAAAATAATTGATGACAATAATCCTAAAGTAATACCGATCGGATTTTTTAAGTGGAATGGGTCAATGATGACCAAAAGTCCAATCAAAGTTAAAACTAAGGCAAAAATATTTGTACGTGATAATTTCTCTTTTAAGAAAATAAAGCCGATGATCAAGCCAAAGATTGGATTGGCACTCAACATGATAGCAACAATTGAAGCATCCGTTAGTTGAATTGATAGTTGATAAAGCGACATGCTGACAACAACAATGACAAAACCCGTGGCTGCACATCTCAATAAGTCCGTCTTTGATAGCAAAATACTGTGTTTTCTCAGATAAGCCCAGGCAAATGGTAGTAGAGCTAATCCCCCGATCAAGAAACGAATAAAGTTCAATTCAATGGGGTTAAAAGATCCTCCGGCGATCTTTAAGGCAATTTCCATCGAACTGAATAAGAAAGTTGGAATTAAAATTAAAAGTATCGATTTTATTTTCAAAACTGAATAGCATCCCCAATATGTAAGTTATAACTACTAGTCTACTACTTTAAAAAACGATTCTTGTCCGATTTCCGGAATTTTGTTCGAATTGTAATATGTAAACGTTTTACATTTTAATGTTTTTTTCATACAAAAAGGTTGCAACTCCAAGGAGTCACAACCTTTATATTCAAAACTATTTATTATTTAAGTTCTTAACCTTTTCTCTGTCTCCAAAAGAACCATTCGCTACCTAGAATCATCAAAACTAAAATTCCGGCGATAGTTTCAAGCACTCCGTCATTACTGTTACCTGTTTGTGGGAATTTAGCATTCGTAGCTGACAATGGACTATTGTCATTGTATCCACTACTCATTGGGTTATAAACCTTTTGTCCCGCATTATAAGTTGGCGTCACAGCACTTGTTGCACCAGATACTGGAACATGAGCCGTTGTCGTTACAGTAGCTTTAGTAGTTTTGCTAGTTGAAGCAGGCGTAGAACTTGTTGTATCAGTTGTAGGATCAGCATTAGTTGCTGGTGGATCGATCAATCCAACTGATGAACTAGTCGTTTTTGACATGGAAGCTGGAGCTGGATCACTAGGATCGGTGATCACTGGGTCAGCTGGATCGGTCGTAGTAGTCTTCGGATCAGTCGTAGTGGTTGGATCAGCTGGATCGGTCGTTGTTGCTGGTGGATCAACTGGGTCGGTAGCAGGATCTTTAGGATCTGTCGTTGCTGCCGGTGGATCAACTGGATCTGTTGGTGGATCAACTGGATCCGTATTAGTTGCCGGTGGGTCCACTGGGTCAGTAGCAGGATTTTTAGGATCTGTCGTTACTGTCGGAGGATCGACTGGATCTGTTGGTGGATCTATCGGATCAGTATTAGTTGCTGGCGGATCGACCGGATCTGTTGTGGCAACTGGTGTATTCGTAGTTGAGACTTGCACTGGACTAGTTTGTCCGGAAACAATCGTAAATGGAATTGTCGTGGCATTTAATGTATAGCCAGTAGGTGCTTTAGTTTCAACAAATGAATATTGTCCCGGCGTCAAATTGTTAACTGCAATCTGGCCATCAGAATTAGTGGTCAATTTATTTTGAATTGCAGTGCCGCTGGAATTTTGCAAATTGTAAACTGCATTGGCTAACGCTGAAGAATCTTTACTACTTGTTACTTTCAAATAAACCCCACCGTTAGACATCTCGGTTCCTAAACCACCCCAATCAATTTGATGACTGGAAGAACCAGATTCTTGATCAGAGGTCATATTAACTGAATTGCTCCAGGAATTTGCATTGACCGTATCAAGATTTGAAACATTGGCTTGATAAACTAAGTTGATTGCTTTATTGATCGAGCCAAAATTCATGGTGATCACATTGCCGTTTTGGGTGACTGTTGGTGAAATACTACCTTGATTGACAAAGGTACCAGTTGAAGAATAATAACCTGTTTGCGCACTAACTGAGCCAGGGACAAACGTCTGATTTGGTCCCATAGCATCAACTAATTTGACATTGGTTAAACTATTGCCAGCCGAATTTAAGGCAATATTCCAAGTTAACGTTGTTGGTTCAGTACCATTGGTAGTGCCACTGATCCAGCCGTACTTGTTTACGACAAATTGAACGTTATTTACGTCAGATGCATTATTACCATTTGCGTAAAAAACTAATGTCCCGATTCTTGGCGAATCAGTTGCGGCCAAATTTTGATTGAATGTGATGGTACCAGTCTGAGAATTTTTAGTGACTGTAAATGTACCAATATTATTTCCTGCCTTATCAATGATAGGAACGCTTAAATCAGTCTGGGTAACCACATTACTAGGTAACTGAACAGAGGCGGTATCGCCGTTGGCGATTGTCTGCCCACTAGGAATTGTCCAATCATAACTAACTTTAAAAGTTTGATAGGTCATTAAGCTGTTAGAATTGGAAACTTGATTCCCATTCGAATCATAAATTGTGGCATCTGCCGCTGAAGTCCCAGTCATTGGGATCGTGGCAGCTTGAGAAGTGTTAATACTGAAAATACCTAATGAAATTAATGCTAATACCAAAGAAACTATTGATATTAACCAACTATAGGATTTCCGTCTCATCGGATCGCCTCCAAAATCATATAATTTATGGTTCAACTCAATAGTATAATTACTTTTTTGTACCAAAATACTCATTGAATAAAATTATAATTTACATAATTTGAACAAAACCCTTTTGCTGTTACATAATTAATCGATTTTCTTACGACGCCAAATTAAATACGAAATACCTGTGACCAAGATCAATAATCCCATACCAATAAAAGTCAGATTGTCATCAGATTTGTTTCCAGCTTGAGGCAACTTATTTGTCAGAGCTGGAAAAACAGTCGCATGTGTTGGATTGACCGCGGAACTTGAGAGCCCACTGTTATTAGCAACGGATGGAGTCTCGGGACCATCCCCAACTAAAATTGGATCGCCAACAAAGATCCTGGCTGGCGTAGTGCTTTTTTCAACCACGGGGTCGTTATCGGCTGCGTTAGTGTTCTGAGTTGAATCCACATCGTTGTTTGTACTTGTATCCGGTGCTGGGCTGGTAGTTTTATCTGATTCATTATCAGCTAGATCAGTCGTATTTGGTTCTTCATTGGTTGTATTTGAATTTGGAACGACTGAAAACGAAATTATTCCCTGAATATCATTATCTGCACTACTGATAGGTTGAGAGAACAAAATGGTTCCAGTTGTACTATCTTTAGGAATCGTCAAAGTTCCTAAATAATTGCCACTAGCATCTTTGACAGAAATTATTAAATTCGTATCGGTAGATACATTTTTCGGCAATTGTAAAGTTGCTGTATCTCCGTTTGAAATAACTTGCCCATTTGAAATCGTCCAATTATAAGTTGCTTTGTATGTTTGATCAGGATTCAGTTGATCAGAATTAGTAATATCGTTACCGTTTGAATCGGTCAAAACTGCATCTTCAGTAGTAATTCCACTCATGTTGACTTCTGCAGCTTGAGTCGGTTTAAATGATGTTAAAAAAGTTACGATTGCTAAAACGATCCCAATGATCAAAAGGAAAGTTGGTTTGTTCAACTTTTTCACCACAATCGCCTCCTGAGAATTTTCTTCTCTCTTTTTTGAACAATTTCATTATAAAATCCTTGTTATCGGCAAAAAAATCATTAATACAAGAAAATTTTTACATAATTTAACAAAAAAATATCCCTCGGAGAAATTCTCTAAGGGATATTTTTGAAACTATATTTTAATTTTTACGTCTTCTTAACGAAATTGTTCTCAAAATTGCGAATAATCCTAAGACGATTCCGGCAATAATTGCACCGATGCTTACAACGTTACCAGTTTGTGGAAATACTCCCAGACCGGTACCCTTGTTAATTCCGGTACCACTAGCTTGTCCAGTTGAACTAGCTGAGCCAGTTGATGGTTTGCCTGCAGGAATTGTAGCTCCAGGATTTACAGCACTGGACCCACCTGCATTGTTGTTATTGCTTTGATTTGATTCACCGGGTGTTGGAACAGAAGGAATCTCAGGTTCAGGTGCAGCAGGATTTGTTGTACCAGGCTCTGTTGTACCGGGTTCAGTAGTACCAGGTTCTGTTACGCCAGGTTCTGTTGTGCCAGGTTCTGTGGTTCCGGGCTCTGTAACACCAGGTTCTGTTGTACCAGGTTCTGTTGGTGGTTCTGGTTCTTCAACAGTTGGTGGAACACCTGGATCTCCGTATTGAGAATCACGAACATAAATCGTTGTTGTTTCATTAGAGTCGATCGTAAATTGAATTGGATCAGAATCTAATTGGTAACCCTCTGGGGCTGTTGTTTCAACTAACTTATAGGTGCCAGGTTGAAGATCAACGATTGATAAGATACCTAATTCATTAGTTGTTAGTCCAGATTGCAGCAAGTTATCTTTCAAATCATACAGATCAAATACGGCATTTGCTAAAGGTTGATTTGTTAAGGCATCAATCTTCATGATTTGAGCTGTACCAGTGCCAGGTTCAACCACTGGTGGCTCAGTTGTTGGAGGTGTAACAACTGGTGGAACGGGTAAACCAGTTTTAACATCTTTAGCATTTACTGTAGTTGTTTCACCTGTAGTGATCGTAAATTCAATTGGTTCTGAATTGATCTCATATCCAGTTGGAGCTGAGATCTCATCTAGATAATAAGTACCTGGTTCTAGTCCAGGCAATGAAAGCATGCCGTCTGAATTGGTTACTAATTGCGTTGAAATGACATTTTTATTAGCATCAAGCAAATTGTACATTGCGCCTGCTAATGTCATGCCAGTTTCAGCATCAGTCTTGACTAAGTCAACTGTACCTGTGTTTGGAAGAACTGGATCAGGGGTATTAGTTGCACTGATCTTAGCTGTCTGTCCAGCAACGACCGTAAATGGATACTCGATATTGTTGCTAGTCTGGAATCCGTCTGGTACACCAGTTTCAACTAAGACATAATCTCCAGGTGCAAGACCATTGATCTGAATTTGACCATTTTCATCAGTATTCAAATTTTGTTGAACAACGTTACCTTGTGAGTCCAAAAGTTCAAAGACTGCTCCAGGAATAGGTTGTCCATTGGCGGTATTAGTCTTGGTCAAAATAACGCTACCGTTTTGGTCACCAGTACCAGTACCATTGCCACCCCAAGTGATGTCGTGACTAGCTTCACTACTTACTTGATCAGATTGTAGCAAAACATCGTTATGCCAAGTGTTGATGGTATTGGGATCAACGTTTGAAACGTCAACTTGATACGTCAAGTTGACAATACTTGTGACTTCAGGAAACTTCATAATAATTTGATTGCCGTTAACAGTTACGCTTGAAGGTGAAATCGTACCAGTAGCGACGAATGAACCGTTCAAATAATAACCAGTTTCAGCATAAACTGATCCAGGAACGAAGGTCTGATTTGGACCCAAAGTATCAGTTAATGTGACATTAGTCATTGTTTTACCAGTTGAGTTAAAAGCAACATTCCAAGTCAATCTAGTAGGAGTTTCCTCGCCAGATGCAGTTTCACCTGATAAAGTGGTTACACCTGTCGTAGCAGGACTCGTATTAGAACCCATGTATTGATTGCTTACCCAACCATATTTATTAAGGATAAAGTCATTGGGATTTTCAGTATTGTGATAAGTACCATTTGCTGAAAAGCCTAAGGTACCATGACGGTTAGAAATGTCAGTTGGTATTGTCTTGAAAGTTAAAGTACCTGTTTGAGATCCTTTAGCAATTGCAAAAGTACCAATTACATTGCCTTCGCTATCAAGGACATCAAATGACAAATCAGCTATTGGAGCAACGTTACTAGGTAAAGTAAACGTTGCGGTATCCCCAGCGTTTATTTGTACGCCGTCAGGAATACTCCAGTTATACCCAACATGCACTGTTTCCCAATCTTCAATTTGAGTTGAACTATTGAAATTACCTTGGTTGATCAATGCATTCGCAGCATCAGAACCAGTTACTGGAATCACAGCAGCTTGAGCTGTATTGGCAAAACTAAATCCAATTACTGCCAAAATAAAGGCTAGAGCTGAAAGAAGAATCAATTTCAATCTATTTCTCATGAACAATCACCTCCTCAATGATTGCGTAAATGTAAATATAGTCCTCGATTGATTCAACTATATTGTAGACGCGCAAAAGTAAAGAACGTTATCAATTAGTTCATGGAATATTTAATTTTTTTAACAAATGAATGTATACAAAAAGCTACCCAAAATTATTGGGTAGCTTAGAAAATTTATGATAATTGATTTTTTGGATAGAATTTCCAAATACAGTAGTAAGTAATACTTGAGATGACGAATATCTCTAGTGTGATCCCGGTATGCAATCCCGTAAGCATTGAATATGTCGCACCCTTTACGGTACTGTTGAAAAATGACAGAACGTTCAAGTTATTGAAGTAACTGAGAATATAAATAGCCGTCATGTAGATCAATTGTTGCGAGATGTTACCCACACTGGACAACTGATACTTGATCAAAAATGCTCTTTCTCCATCTAAATTAGGATGGCTATACAATGAGTTGTTTAAGATCACATTGTCGGCTCCGACAAAGATTGCACAGAATAACAGTCCAATAAAGTAAATTGGTGCAAAGTTGAACAATGACAAAAGAAGTCCAATCAGCAACAGCGGAAATCTCAACTCAACATGTTTTTTCAAGATCATTGGTCCTAATTCAAATCCCAATAAATAGATGACAAACACGATGACCATGGAATTGAAACCAAACCGTAGCGTGCTATCAAACGAAGAATATAGCAATAAAAAGTTCATGACGATCCCACGATTGATGGCACCAAGGCTTAATGGAAAAATTCGTTTATGCAGTCCTAGTTGGTAATAGATCAACATTCCAAAGACAATCGCTGCAAATATGCACATGATCAAGTCGACATAATGCGAGGTGGTCGTTAGTCGTGAATATCTGATTGAAAACATTAAGATAACTAAGATCGTTAAGTAAACCAAATTGAGGATCACTCGACTTGGCGAAACGAATTTCGCTTTGTAATCGTCGTTATGATAAAAGTCGATCTCTTGTTTCATGAAGACTCCACCGACCCAAGACAATAAGAACATGACCGCTAAAAAGGCAAACGCTAGCGCCATATCGTTGGTCTTCGTTGCCCACCAACTCACTAGCAATAAAATAAGTAGCGTTACGCCGGATGAAGCCAATTGCTTCTTATCCATGGAAAACTCATTATCAAGTTTTCCACGAGACCTCATCGTTAAAAAATAAGGCCAAGTCCAAGATGATGACAATCCTAAAAGAATTCCTCCAAGAACGCCGAAGAATGCTTGTCCAGAAAACATCAGTGCAATTGAACCGATTACCCCAAACAAGTTGGAAACATTGAGCATCGTTGAAGCTGACTTTTTAATCTGAGACGTCAACAACATTCCGATACATCTAAAGGTATAAAGCATCAAAAATGGCAGTGCAAAGACTGGCTCAGTTTTGTGTTGATTGTATAGCATTAATGCAAAGAAATATGGTATCGCTACGCCAGCGTTGGCCACTAAATTCAAGGCACCGCCGCCCAGCATTTCTAACGTTTTTCGCATATTGAACTCCTTACCCGTACTACTACAATTTAACCACGAAAAAAGCAGATGCACTAGGTATGCTAAGCAAATGCATTCAAAACATTCTTGATAGTTCGGTCGACATCGTTTGACTTCGTGACCAAAGAAATAAAAGCAGCACCGACTGCCCCATTGGGCTTCAGGTCGTAGACATTTTCATCGTCGATTCCACCAATGGCAACGAACGGCACCCGACTTACTTGAGACATTTCTTTCATCAGAGGTAACCCCATTGGAGCCACTGCATCATTTTTAGAAGAAGTTGGAAAAATTGGACCAGCACCGATATAGTCAATTCGATCAATCTTATTAGCTTGATGAACTTGTTCGACGGTTTGACAAGAGAGCCCAATGATCATTCCTGGAGCTGCTTCTTGAACAACTTTGGTGATCCGTTCGTCTTTTTGACCCACGTGAACACCGTCAGCGTTGAGTGCGTTGGCCATCTGAACATCATCATCAACGATAAATGGCACGTGGGTAGCTTTACAGATCTCCTGCAAACTTCTACCAAGGTCTAATCTTTGAGCATCAGTCAATTTTGAGTTTCCTTTATCTCGGTATTGAAACGCCGTGATGCCACTTTCAATACACTGTTCTAATAGCTTTTCAAAATCCTGACCTATTAAGTCCTGACTTCCACAGACAAAATAAGCCTTCAACATATCTGGATCAAACTTCATCTTTATCGTGCTCCTTATTATAAGCCCAATGATTTAATGGACCATGACCATGTCCCACTTGAATAGTATTTTTGATAGCTGCCTCGACAAAATCTTTACCAAATAAAATGGCATCCTTCATCGAATCGCCTAGTGCCAAGCGTGACACAATGGCTGAAGAAATTGTATCGCCAGTTCCGTGAGTTCTAACTGTGTGCACTCGTTTGGAATTCATCCAAAAACTGTCGCCATTTTCAAGCAAGACGATATCTCTAACCATTTCAGAATCGCCATGACCTCCTTTGATCAAGACGTTCTTGGCACCAAGCTTCTGAATTTTCTTGGCAGCAACTAGCATACCGCTTTGGCTTTCGATCTTTGAACCAATCAAAGCCTCAGCTTCAGGCATATTGGGCGTTACGAGCGTTGCTAATTTGATCAATTTAGTTTTGATCAGATCGATTCCCTCATCAGAAATCAGCTGGGCTCCACCTTTAGCAATCATAACTGGATCAAGCACAAATGGGCCAAAATCATATTTGTTCAAGTTGTTATACACTAATTCCACGTGCTCTGCATCTGCGAGCATCCCTGTCTTGCAAGCTTTGATCTCAAAGTCGTCATGGATCGAGTCAAACTGCTCGTTGATCATCTTTGGAGATAATGCTTGAAAATCTTGCACGCCAATTGTGTTTTGAGCGGTAACTGCAACTACGACAGCCGTTGAAAAAACACCACATTCTTGCATCGTTTTCATATCTGCCATGATTCCGGCACCACCACCACTGTCAGTTCCAGCAATCGTTAGCGTCTGAGGAAAACTATTTATATCATTCATCGTATTTACCCCATTTCTTCACATCTTCAACTGTAATGTTATAAAGTTGGTCGAGCAAACGTCCGCCAAATTCTGATGGTCCAATGTTAGGACTTTCCTTCATTACTAATTCACCAGAAAGACTAAATACCAGACTAGCCATCTTGGCAGCTTCAAAGTAATCATTATCAGAGACACCAGCAAATACCGCAATTATGCTGGATAGCATGTCACCAGTTCCCACTCGAGTCGTAAACATCTTGTGGCCGTTGTAGACATGGGCAATTGAGGTATCTGTAGCAATCGTGTCAGTCACACCAGTTACGACTGTAACGCAAGAGAACTTTTTGGCACAGTCTTTAGCGATCTCATCAACTGATTGGCTTTGTCCATCATCGATCGAATCAATTCCCTTAGCAGACCACGATGCACCCACTAAACTAGCAACTTCTCCAGCATTTCCACGAATGATCGTGGGTTTACCAGCTTGAAATAGTTCTTCAACAAAGTTCAAACGTTCAGGTACGGCTCCAATTCCCACGGGATCAAGGACAACTGGTTTGTTAAAATCATTGGCTAACTTGAGCAACGACTTGCTGAGTTCGTTTTGACGTTGGTCTAACGTCCCAATATTGATACAGATCCCGTTGGCAAATTGTGCCAAAGTCTTCAATTCTTGGTCATAGTTAGTCATTAATGGAGATGCACCAATGGCGCTGATTGCATTTGCAACGTCGCCTTGAGTTACTGAGTTTGCGATATTTAACACCATTGGATTATCAGTTCTTACCTTTTGTAATAAATCGATTTGCATGTTTTTCCTCCAGATTATAGAAAAAGCCACGGTTCTAATCGTAGGATTTAGAATCGTGGCTTACGTTTGCCCAGATTATCGCACTTTCCTACGCAAGCATTAACTTACAGGTTCAAAGGGATCAGGTATAGCCTATCTCAGTTTCTTTGGAAACACCCCTAGTGCTTATTTGGTTTAATTTAAGTCTAGCATATGGTCAAAAATATTTGTAGCGATATACATATCAACCAACCCGAGCTGTAAAAAATCAAAGAGAGCCAACTTTGACTAGTCAGTTCTCTCGATTTTTTACATTAATATTTGACTACCATTCATAGTCAGTTGGATCTTGCAAACCCCTGCCAGTTGCCTTGTCCAACATGATACGTTGTTCAAAGTGTGCGACATTGCGTTTTGTTTCCTTAACCATATCTGGGTTAACTGAAACGTAGTCGATACCGCTTCTGATCAAGAAGTCTGTAAATTCTGGATATTCTGAAGGAGCTTGACCACAAATTGAGACTGTCTTGCCATCTTTGTGAGCTGCCTTGATCAAGTGACGGATTGCACGTTTAACTGCTAAGTTACGTTCGTCAAACAATGGTGAAACTGTATCATTGTTACGATCGCATCCAAGGATCAACATTGCAAGGTCATTTGAACCAATTGAGTAGCCATCAACATATTGGTTAAATTGATCAGCCAGGATGATGTTTGATGGAATTTCAGCCATCATGTAGATCTTGAAGTCAGGACCACGAACTAAGCCTTGATCTTTAATAATTGTTGTAACTTTTCTAGCTTCTTCAACAGTTCTGACGAATGGAATCATAATGTTCAAATTCTTCAAACCGTATTCTTCACGAACTTTTTTAACAGCTTCCAATTCAAGCTTGAAGGCATTGATATATTTTGGATCGTAGTAACGTGAAGCGCCACGCCAACCTAATAAGTCAGCTGGTTCTTCTGGTTCATACTTGTCTCCACCTTTTAGATTACGATATTCGCTTGACTTGAAGTCTGAAAGACGTAATACCATTGGACGAGGGGCCATTGCACGAGCAACCTTAGAAATACCTGCCGATAGCATGTCGACAACTTTTTCAGGATGGCCTTGGTCAATGAGATATAGTGGGTGTTCATGGATAAATGTTGTCCACAAGAATTCCTCACGCATTAGACCAATACCGTCTGCTGGCAATGTCGAGTACTTCTCTGCCAAGTCAGGGTCACCTAAGTTCATCATGACACGTGTGGCTGTTGGAGCAAATGTTTCAGCAGCCACAACTTGGCCGCCTGCTTGTTCTGGAGCAGCTTTTTTAAGCATTGAAGAAACTTTACCTTCGTAAACTACACCATTTTTAGCATCAACTGTAACTACATCGCCAGTCTTGAATACGTCTGTAGCTGTGGCACCACGACTTTCAGTACCAACGATACATGGAATCTGCATTTCACGAGAAACGATAGCTGCGTGACAAGTCATACCACCATTATTAGTGATGATAGCTGCAGCTTTCTTCATTGCAGGTACCCAATCAGGAGATGTCATGACGGTTACCAGAACTTCGCCTTGTTTGAATTGATCGATATCCTTAGGATCATCGATTACGTGAACTGTACCGCTTGATAGTCCAGGACTTGCTGGCAATCCACGTACCATAACTTTAGCATCTGATTCTGATACCACGTTCTCATCCCCATCATCGTCGTTATTCTTATCCTTGTTACGTTGTGACCAAACAGTTTCTGGCCGTGCTTGAACGATCCACAAGCGGTTTGTATTGGAATCCAAAGCGAATTCCATGTCCATGTAGCAGCCGTAATGTTTTTCGATCTTCTTTACATAGCCAGCCAATTCGATTACTTGTTCATCAGTAATTGATTGTTTGTCTTGCAAATCTTCTGGAACTTTTTCTTCTTTAGTTCCACCGCCTGGAAGACGTGTTAATTCAACTGTTTGTTTAACAACATTTTTTTCAACGATCTTCATTGATTCCTTATCGACTACAAAGTGGTTAGGTGTAACTTTACCTAAAACGATATATTCACCTAATCCACGAATTGAATCGACAACAAGTTTTGTATCGTCACCATTTGCAACGTTAACAGAGAACATAACACCTGATGATTTTGAAAAGACCATCATTTGAATAGCTGCTGATAAAGCAACTTTTTCATATGGGAATTGTTGTTTATGACGATAGTAAGTTGCACGGTCAGTAAATAATGATGAATAGCATTGTTGAACACGATCTACAACGTCATCTGCTCCCTTGATGTTTAAATATGATTCCTGTTGTCCGGCAAATGATGCATCGGGTAGATCTTCAGCTGTAGCGGATGATCTGATGGCTACGAAAGGATCTGCTTGTCCAACTTTTTCAGACAATGAAGCATATGCATCCTTGATATCCTTTGCCAAATCATCTGGCATTTTAGCACCCACGATCAAATCACGGATCTGTTTACAAGTGTCGCGGAGTTGATCAGAATTTTCATAGTCTTGAAGACCATCTAACAACTCGTTAACTTTTTTGTTCAATCCTGTTGCTTCCATAAAATATCTATAGGCAGCAGCGGTTGTTGCATAACCATAGGGTACTGGTACATCCATTGAAGAAGTCATTTCTCCTAGTGAGGATGATTTACCACCCACTAAGTTAACATCTGATCGATGTAGTTCGTCGAACCATAAAACATTTGCTGTATTGCGGTCACTCATGATATTTCCCCCTTGTGATTTTAGATAAAATCTTGTCCGGATAAAACGTCGTTCGTTGTGAAAGCGATTACATTCACAATTTAATTGTAGACCATTGAGGGGAAAAAATTAAGGGGTAAAAAATTATTCCATATAGAAATTTTAATTTCGGTTGGTATATGTCATTTTTATGATATATTTTTAGGTTGGTTTGATTTTTTGGGATATTGGTATAGTAAAAAAGCCATGATTCTTAAAAACAGAATCATAGCTAATATTTTCTAAATTTTTTTCAGAGATTTAACACGTTCGTCAATTGCAGTATTGATACATTCGATGATATTGTGACCCTCAACACGATCCTCACTGCTAATTGGATCAACCTCGTTAGTTCGCTTAAATGGCTTTATGAATACATCTTTTTCTTTTTCCACCCAATCCATCTTACCTTTTAACCTCCCCCATACTTTCTTGGGAATATCAGGTAATAACGCATATACGCAAATAACGGTCTTTTCCTTTGAATCAAATTTTTTATTTCTTATAAAATCTTTATATGAAATCAATTGTCCCAAATTTGAAGAACCTTTTTCATATTTTGAAGAGCCATTTTCTTCCGTCGACTCGTTTACTTTTTTACCAAGTACTACTTGATAAATTGATCGATACTTTGTATCTAAAATAATTGATCCAACGTAATTATCCTTGACTTTGATATCAATTCTGATGTCAGGATAATTGTGTTTGCTACTGGCGGTAAAATTTGGCACTGAATTATTTTCTATTCTCTGATTATAAGTAATTTTAAGCAAATAGTGTTTTTCAGGATTTTCAATCGTGATGTTGGCACCGTCTGTGAAACGTTGAATGGAATCATATCTATTCCCTAAATCCCAATCTTCAACAATGTTATAACCGTCACTTAAGAAAAGATCCACCAAAGTCAAACATGACCAAATTTCATAGATTTCATGTGTTGGTTTCCAATTGATCCTATTGGTCTCAGTTAATGAAAGTTGGTATTTTTTGACTCTAACATTCTCATACTGATTGAAAATATTACGATACACCGGATTTAGAATAATCGTTTTTGGAATAGAATTTGGAAATTTACTTTTAACATCTTTAAAGACTTTATTTCTGATAGTTTGATTCGCAACGGCACGAATATGAGTTAGCTGTTTAACCTTTTGCGTTAGCTCTTCTTTCTCATTTTGAAATAAATAACCGTTGTTTTGATTTGAATTATTTTTCATCAAATCCAATTCATTTTTTAAAATATTTTGATAATAATCTATCCGCTTGTTCACAAATCTAGCAAGATATTCAATTGAAAATTTAATGTACTGGTTTGCTTTAATATCATAATCTAAAGCATTATATCTAGAAAAGGATTCTTTAGCAGTCCTTTCAGGATACCTGGTCATCATTTTCAATGACTTGGCATCAGTGCGAATACTTTTTTTGTTGTCTTTCCATTTATAATCTTTTCTTATTTGAAACCTAAGAATTTCAGGCAATTTTTGCAAATTTGCTGTCAACTGTTTGGAATTTTGAATCAAATCATCAGCTGCAGCCTCATCTTGAGGATCCTGCTTTCGGCGTTGATCGGTAACAGCAAATTTCATATTATAATTTTTAACTGAGCTACGAGACAATTGACTTATTTTTTCATCAATGTCATGTTCCATATTTATCCAAGATGAATCCGAAATCAGATTCTTTAAAGTTATTTCAATGGAACAATAATACCGTCTTCCATTAGAAATTACACTTAAGCCATACATACCGGGGCTCAAAGTATAGTAAGGATCGTTACGTCCTCTATTAAAAATTTTTACAGAGCATTTATACCGTCCAGAAGATCCAATCTTATTCGGAGAATAACGGTAACCTTTACCATCGGTTGGAAAATCTCGATGATCGACATCAGCATCTCTGACCGTCTCATTAAAATCATCAATATATAATTCATCATTAGGATTATCTGTTTCCAACACTACTGAAAAATTTGTCGACTCAGGAATCCGACATGCATATTGATAAACAGGATCCATGCAACTTCGGTCTGAGGTAAAAATAAAATCTTTATCTATTCCCTCATTGTCCACTTCTGCATGCATTCTAAAACTAATTTGAGTTGGATCAACCTTAAATGGTGAATTCATTATTGTTCAAATCCTTTGCTTTAGTATTGATAGCATCCATGGATTGATTATATTTAGGAAACATTACCTTTCCTTCTGAATTCAATGTTGCATCTTTTACAGATACTTTATTGTTTTCATCTGGTTTGGCTTTTCCGTACTGCAAAATATTTCTTAACGTACCCAAATTATCTTTATATTCAGGTTGGATTTTTTCTTTCTGAACATACTTATCAACATCTTCACCTATTAAATTACGTAATAAATCAATTGAACCGGTAATCTTTGGAAGGATTCTTTGTTTTATTTGAAAATCCATTCCATCTTCACGAGTAATTCCATCGTCCAAGTTCTTTGGAAGATTATCTAAATAGTTTTCAATTTGTTTAACTACTCTCCAACCAATTCCGGTATTTTGATCAGCTGAATTAATTGCTTCATGAATATTCCAAAGGAAAGTCAGTTCATCCGTATCAGGTTCGTGGTAGAAAAGAGAGTCATTCATTAAATAAAAGTCTGACAAACTATAAGTTCCTTGATTGTCTTGTTGATTTACTAATTCTGCACCAAGCCTAATGTTTTCATCATCATCAATATCTCTATTTTCTTGATTTTTTTGATTTTCATATGGTTCATAAAATGGAATAATATTCATTCTGATTACATTAGAACGGTCTAATACTTTATCTGAAAACTTGTAAGTGGACTCATCAGTGTTAATTGTTCCGACAAACATAATATTGTTGCCAATATGTACCTTTGAAGGGTATCCGTTTTTAGATACGTTCAAATGATTTTCGTCGCTGAATAAGGTAATTTCTCGATCTTTACCGTCCATTTCCAGTACTGATAGAAATTGTGCAAAATAGTGTTCAACTTTAGCCAAATTCATTTCGTCTAATTCAACAATATAAAGCTTATTTTTATTTTTGGTCTTAGAACCATCAATCAAAATATCTGCTAATCCACTATCACCTGGTTGAAAATTTCCAGTTTGATAATTCATAAAACCTAACAAATCGGAATCATCCGTCCATGATGACTGGACTGGAATACAAATAGTCCGATTTTCAATACCCAATGTCTTTGCATAGGTACGGACCATTTGTGTTTTTCCCGTACCACTTAGTCCTGCTAAAACGACCATTCCATCACTTTTCATTGCAGTGTGAAAGTTAATCAGGTCGTCATCGCTATAATAAAGTCCCTGTTTTGAAGCTTCTCTCTTAAAATCGTCAATCAATAGTCCTTCAGTTTCATCTATTGATTCATCAAAATATTTTTTGCTAATGAATCCAACAGCTGTTTTTTGAACTTCGTCAGATTGTACAACCGAATAACTATGTTTGTTGAAGAATTCGGGATTAAATTTTAGTTTTTCAATTTTTTTAATTGAATATTTCGTAAATCCATCGTTATTTGTTTCTTGTTTATTAATTCCATCAAAATAAAATATTGAATCGTTGGTTTTAAAAACAATTATTTTAGCTAAAGGATACTCATCTTTCCAAAAATATGAATATAATCCACCATCTTCTTTAAGCATTGAAATATATTTTTGGACTGTTGGATAATCTTCACTTTGAAAAAAAATTGGAAATGTTAAATATTCATCATCATTAGTAAAATCATCAGCGGTATCAAACAATTTCGAACCAGTTTTTTCATTTGCATAAAGATCTCGTCCCTTTGATAAAGAACAAGCAATCACTTTTCCCTCACCAATACGTTGCCACAATTCATGTTGCGTTTCCTTTTCTAAGGGTTCAAATCCAGTTTGTAAAGTTATCGTTGTATGATCAGAATCAAAGCCATATTTTGGATCATTGGATAATATTTTTACTTTTGCTGTGGGCTTGCCACCTGACAAATCTATCGATTCCTCATTTTCAATTTTGCACAATACTTTTAACGAGCTTTTATCATATTCAGTCATAACTTCCCCCATATATAAATATATTTATAATTAAAATTATACACTCTAATCCCTATCTGACGCGATAAATTCGTTCAAAATAAAAATTTTCATTTAATCTGTTGACAAACCGTTCGGTACCGAAGTATACTCATTCATGAAATATATTTCGGTACCGAATGTTTTTATATTCGCAGAAAGAAGGTTTTTATATATGAGTGAATTTACAGATAACTTAATGAAACAACTACACTTTGTTAGCAAGGCTAGCAATCAATACATGCACCAAAATAACCAACGTTTGACGGGACAACAACGTGTCCTATCGATCTTGAATCTGGAAGATAACTTGTCACAGAGTTATCTCCAAGAGGTTCTTGATCTTCGTCCTAGTTCTTTAGCAGAATTGTTGAAGAAGTTAGAGGATAAGGGCGAGATTACTCGTTCGGAAGATCCAACTGATAAGCGTATCAAACGTATCAAGTTGACTGATGCTGGACGTGTTGCGGCTGAACAAAACTCAGCTTCAAAGGTTCAAGACGCCACGGAAAGATTTTTCTCTGGCCTATCAGACGATGAACAACAACAACTTAAAGACAACTTGGATAAAGTTGCTGAAGGCTGGGACGACGACTTCAAGCAACAAGCGGACAGTTTCGTTGACCCAATGGACAGATTCGCCAGCATGCAAAAAGTCCGTGATGACCTATTGAAAAAATACGGCGACGACTTTGAGAGTATGTCTGAAGAAGATGCTCGGGCTTTCCGTAAGGAAATGCGTTCAAAAATGCGTGACATGGGTATGATGATGCATGGCAAAGGTCATGGTCCAAGAGGCTTTGGCCCAATGGGACACGGTCGTGGTGGCCGTGGCATGCACGGTTGCGATGATCCAAGAATGGGACGTCGCGAGGACTTTAGAGCCGATTGGAGATGGTAATTAAATGATTAGACAAACAATTAGATTGATCAGTTTCATCGTAATTAAAGTTGTTGACTTAGTTGAAAATATTATCGACTACTTTAGAGACGAAAAAGTTGCAACTGACTAACTTTTTACACACATACACATTTCAAAGCAAAAACGGAGACACTCAAAATTGAGTATCTCCGTTTTTTACAATTTCATATTAGCAAAATCTAAGCGTTTGTTAGCTGAATACATGATCATTCCACCGATTGCCATCGACAATGCTTCGCCGATTCCGATGGTTAAGTAACTGATCCAAAATGGTGTCTTGAAGGCAATGTATAGCTCGCCCGCAACGGTAAACATTGATAGTGCAAAAATCACGCCCATGATGACAAACTTGATCCGCATATCCTTGGTAAATTTGGCTAACCAAAGGATAAAGAACAAGACTATCAAGGTCGAAACTGTCCCGATAGGCACATCTAGCGTCCAAGTTGGCGACATGAAATTAGATAAAAAGACACCAAGCGTAACGCCCCAAATGTATCGTTTTTTAAAGAGTACTAGATAATTAAACATTTCTGACAAGCGGACCTGGATTGGGCCGTAAGCGATTGGCTGAATTATCATCGTCACTGCGACATACATGGCAGCGATGATTGCGGTACTAACGATAGTTTGGACTGTTGAACTTGATGTCCTGGTTAAATTCTTCATAAAAAAGGCTCCTTTATAGCTCTTTGGCTACTAATAACTAAGATCAAAGGAAATAAGTATCTTAGTGATGTTTACGCATCTGTTATTTATTTTACTTGGCAGTCCAGCCGCCGTCAATCGGAATTACGCTTCCGTGGATATAATCAGACCTCGAGCTAGCTAAAAACGAAGTCAGTTCGGCGACTTCTTCTGGCTTGGCCCAACGTTTAGCTGGCGTTTGATCAGCGACCCATTTAGCCATCTTGCCGTCTCCGGCAAAGTCCGCAGCGTTCATTGGTGTATCGATTGCACCAGGTGCAATACAGTTGGCACGGATACCTTGGTCGGCATAGTCGATGTCGAGTTGTTGCGTCAGACCGATCACTGCATGCTTGGCGGCAGTATAGGCAACTCCTCCGCCACCAGCGACCATACCAGCAATCGAGGCCATATTAACGAACACGCCATGTTTTTGTTCAAGCATCATAGGCAGAACCGTTTTGACCATCAAAAATTGACTCGTTAAGTCAGTCTGGATAATGTCGTTCCACTGCTCCACTGACGTATCGATAACGTTAGCGTAGCCATCGAGTTTCCCAGCAGTATTGCAGACTATATCGATTTTTTTAAAAGACTTGGTCAATAAGCGACGGAGTTTTTCAAACACTAAGCCATTCGACACGTCGCCCACGATCGTGACGAAATTTTCATTCACAATTGGCGTCTCGTCCTTATCAATGCCAATGACCACAGCCCCATTTTTTAAAAAAAGCTGTGTTTGCGCTAATCCGATTCCGGAAGCTGACCCTGTAACGACAACTACTTGGCCTGAAAAATCTTCAGCCATTAGTCTTGGACCAATTCCCAATCAGTTGCCAAAATGTCGCAATCAGTTGGTGACCAGGCACTGTATTCTTCGTCTTCGGTCTTGATCAAGAAGTAAGGGTTCAATGTATCGCCATCAAATTTGCCTTCTTGAATTAGGATAATGAACAATTCAGTTCCTTCCCAACCAGTTCTTACTGCTTTTTTACCAGATTTGATCTTGGGTAAGATTTTTTCAAAAGTCATAAGTTTCCTCCAAATGTAATATCAGTAGTGTAGCATTTCTAATTCATCAATAGTGACACCTTGTGTGCATAATGTTTATACAATCCTGAATAACGTGTCGTGTAATCCTTGCGCCATGGCTTGTCGCGACCACAGAAATGCAGGATAACTGTGTTGTCGATCACCCAGTCGAGGTCCCATTGACCATTGCCGATTGCGTAATAAATTGCACTCATCCGAGCATCGTAATTGTAGATCTCGTCAGGAATCTTGACGATCTGATCGCCGTACAAGGCATTTAAAACGTCTTGATCAGGCAAAAACAGTGAAAGTTTATTGGCGCTAATGTAGTTGAAAATGTCTGTAGCTTTGACCTTTTGGCGAATAGCATCGATGTTCATCAGCAATACGCCGGAGTTAAAATAACTTTCAGCTTCATAGTTTCCTAGTCGCAATTTGTTGAACTGCTCAGTCATATTTGCGGTCAAATCAGAATGACTCGCAGCCGCATATAACTTGTCCCCTAAATCTTTTTCATACAGATGTTTCAAGCTATTCAATACTAAAATATCAACATCCAAGTACAAAATCTGATGGACATCCTTTGGCAAATATTCATGTGCCAACAAGCGATAATAAATCGTTTCTGGATAACGGTCAGTGATCGGAGCATCTTTAAAAATTTTAGGATCAACAATAATCGGATGATAGTTCACGCCGACTTTTTTACAAAAAGATTCGATCTGATCTGTGGCAGCCAACTTCTCCTTTTGGATAACGTAAGCATCAAAAGTTTCGTTGGGCGTATTCGAAACGATTGAGTATAAGCAAGTCATCAACTGTGTGCTGACGTTGTCATCTATGGCAAATAATAAGTTCATATGCATCCCTCACAATACATAATTGATACTTAATTATATCATGGCTAATTTCGGTAAATTTTGTATAATTAAGCGACAGGAGAAAATTATGATTAAACCTATTAATACAGACAGAATGTCGCTTTCGATTCCTTCAGATCCTGCTACCAAAGCTGATTTGAATGTCGTGACTGACTTGTTAGATACACTGGCTTCCCATAAAAAAGATTGCGTCGGTATGGCCGCTAATATGATTGGCGTTAACAAGACCATCATTGCTATCAATATGGGCATGGTCAACGTTGCCATGATCAATCCTAAAATTGTTAAAAAGTCACAGCCATATACCGTCAGCGAAGGTTGTCTTTCGCTTGAGGGCGAACGTGAAACGACACGCTATAAAGATATTGAAGTCGAATTTCTCGACCAAAAATTCAATCCACATACGCAAAGTTTCAATGGCTTTGTAGCAGAGATAATTCAACATGAGATCGACCATTTTGATGGCACATTAATTTAATGATTTTTTGTAAGCGGTTAATGGTACACTTAGTCCATCAAAATATCGGAGGATGTTGGAATGAGAACTCAAGTTTATCCGTACTTTGCTTTTCAAAATGCCAAAGAGGCCATTGAATACTATCAAAGAATCTTTGGAGCAACTGACGTTTACCGCCTAAGTCCAAAAAAGGAACAGGCAGAAATGTTTCATTTGCCAGCAGATGCAGATCTTGACGGCATGACAATGCACGGTGGATTCACGATCTTAGGTATGAAATTCGAGTGTGCCGATGCATTCAACGGCGATTCAACGCCAGTTAAGGGACTTCAGTTGATGCTCGACATTGACAGCGAGGACCCAGAAAGCCATCAAGCAGCCGATGACCTCTACAAAAATTTGGAAAAATCCGGCGAAGTCGGCATCACAATGCCATTTGAAGAACAATTCTGGGGTGGTAAAATGGGTGCCTTTACCGATAAATACGGCGTCCAATGGATGTTACATGAATCACCTTGGTCACAGTCGCAAGATCATAAAGATGAATAACTAAAGTTGCCAAATTCGGCAGCTTTTTTATTTTGGACAAATCACATAATTATGTGATTTGACCTTATAATATGTTAAAATCCAATTACTAAGGAGGATTGAACTTATGCTAATCGATTTTTCATTGAAAAACTTCAAATCTTTTAAAGATGAAACTGTTTTATCTGCAGAAACTGGCGAAAGACTCAGTCGCTTCAAAGAAACTAATACCTTAAAAGAAAACAATTATTCCTTATTGAAAAACTTACTGATATTCGGTCCCAACGGCTCAGGTAAATCTAATCTAATCGATGCATTGATGATGATGAAAAACATGGTTTTAGACAATCGGACCAGCGTAACTGAATCATTTGATTACTTACCATTCCAATTGGATACCTCAACTAAAAATCAGGATATTTATTTTGACATCAAATTCAATTACAAGCTGATTACATTTGAGTATGCTTTCGCATTTTCAGAAGATGCCATCACCTATGAAACTCTTAAAACAATTAAGAACCGAAGAGAAACGATTCATTTCGAACGTAAAAATCAAATTTTTAATGTAAAAAATAGCGACTTAAGTGATATCGCCAGCAAAACTAAGCCAAATACATTATTTTTATATAACGCTCAGCAAGCAAATGATCAGCCGGCCATTGATGTGATGCAGTGGTTTAAAAATGATCTAGTATTTGTCAATTCGAGAAAAATACCTTCCCAATTGATTAATTTAACCAAGGACGTACAGATTAAAAATGAATTGCTACAATTTCTCAAGGTTGCTGACTTCAATATAACTGATATCAAAGTTAGAAACGTTCCAGATCCGCTTCTATCAGAACGTGCACGAGAAATTTTAAAGAAAACTGCCCCAGATGATTACGAATCGCTTACCACGAGTCAGGAAATCTATACGAGTCATACTTTGTACAATCCCATCGGCGATGTAGTTGGAGAAGAGGAATTCCCACTTTCCCAAGAGTCACGTGGCACTCAAAAAATTTTTCTAATTGCCCTTTCAATTATCAATGCACAAATTAACGGAAATGGAAAAACATTATTATTCGACGAATTTGATGATTCTTTACACTTTGAATTATCTAACGCACTCATCGAATTGTTCAATTCAGCCGAAAATAGAAATCAATTTATTTTGACAACTCACGAACTGCAACTGTTAGATGCACCATTACGTGTCGATCAAATATATCTGATTGAGAAAGATTTTCAAGGAGTAAGTTCTGTCAAATCGATCTTCGATTTTAATGATTCTAGAAAAAATGCACGAAGAGATATTAGTTTTATGCGTAATTATATGCAAGGACGCTTTGGAGCAATTCCACAAGTGGATACCGACAAAATGAGAACGTCAATCGGTATGAAAACTAACTAATATGGAGTTTTGTAATGGGCAGAAAATCGAGGCATTTACGTTTAAAAAAAAGAACGGCTATTTACTGTGAAGGCGAAACTGAGTTGAGATATTTCGAAATGTTAAAAGAAAAGTATCGAGGCTTCAATGTCAATTCAATCTTGATCAAGAATGAGAATTCATCGCACATGAAATTGCTTCAACGTGCAATTGCTTCAAACAAAAGCTTAGAATCTATAGGCAAAAAGAATACGAGGTTCGTCATTGAAAGTACCTATGTCGTTTTTGATGGTGACAATATTGAATACGCTGAACTTTTGAGATGCCGAAAATTTGCCAAAAGAAATGGTATCAAAATAATTTTTTCAAATATCAATTTTGAGATTTGGATCTTAATGCACTTTGAACCAGTTTCCAAGTCCTATACAAAACAAGAATTATATACAAAATTGTCCAAGAAAAAATATTTCAACACGGATTATGAACGTTTTAAGGGAAATGATCTTAGCCCATATTTAGCAAATAAAGTTAATGTTGCAATGGCAAATGCTGATCGACTCTCCATTAATCAGAATAGGGAGTCTCTACCTAATCCCTTCACCAATGTAAATGAATTTCTTCCCGAGATATTTACCACTGACAAATTTTAAAAAGCCATTTGGAATTCAAACTCCAAATGGCTTTTATATTGTAAAATTATTTTACTTAACGTATTTCTCTCTATCCTGCACTCTGCCTAAACAATAAATTGCAATCATGCTAGTTGCCACGCCGACAAATGCTGTGATGGCTAAAATCCACCAGCTCAATTTGTCCACTCCAAGTGCGAAGAACGAACGGTTCCATGGGCCCCAAACTGGTATCCAGGCTCCTAATAAATGTAGTTTCAAGAAACCGATTGCAATCAACGGACCACTGACAGCTGACCAGATGATCCCGCTGAATTTGTCCTTTCCGACTAAATACATTGAGATCAAGTTTGGCAAGTAAACGATGATGTTAACTAGCAACAATAGAACTGTGAAATGGTATCCCCAGCTCATCGCCTGTCTCATGTGGTCAACGTCGTGAATCGAAATTACTAGCAGCATAATTAAATTAGTTGTTAATAACGTGTAAACATAATTTTTTGAAAAAAAGTTTTTACTGATGTCATTTTGAAAATGGACTCGTGACGTAGCTCGCAGTCCAATTATCAAAAATGCCGCCCCAATCAAAATATGCACTACTACCCCAAAATAACTTTGATTCAGTGCCATCATTACGGCAGCAACTATTTCAGTCACTACCAACAAGAAGATAAAAATCCAACTGATCAAGGCCATTTTTGAATTCTTCATATTGTCATCCCCAATCGTGGAAAATTCATTAATATTCTTATATTTCAATTCAATAATATCATTATTTTTGACTAATATTGCATCCAACTAAGACTTTATTTTCTTTAATTTCTGAGTGAAAAATCTATAATTGAGTCAAAGTGAACTATTGGAGAATTAATATGAATCGTTTAACGAAATATTTATTACGGGAAACGCATCATCAAACAATTGAACGTCAAAAAGAGATCGATAAGTTGCAGTCTGCAATCAAGTATCTGTGGATCAACGTCTCGATCTATATCTTAATTACCATTATCGAATACTGGCTTTCTATTATCGGAAATTCTCAAGCCTTGAAAGCTGATGCTTTGAACAATTTATCTGGCGTCATTTCAACAGGTGTCTTGATTTTTGGATTGTGGGAAGCTACCAATGTTAATGACGATGACATCATCGGCAAACAATTACCGACCAAAAGCGTCCGCAGCAAGGATACCTTACAACTATCGCGATTCAGACTAGAAACAGTTTTTACATTGGTAACTAGCTTCATTATTTTATTGATCTCTCTACAGATCATCATCACCGGAATCATTGGTTTGTTCCACCTCGAAGACAAATCCAGTCCTAATCTAATGTCAGCCTTAGGTGCCGGAATCGCGACGGTAATGATGTTTGGCGAATTTTACATCAATCGCCACTATGGTAAAAAAATCGGCAACGCTTCATTAATGGCCGCTTCAAAAGACAGCTTGGGCGATGTCGTAACTAGTTTAGGCACCACGATAACTGTTTTAATATCGTTTTTCTTAAATTTAGCCTGGCTTGATGGAGCTGTCAGTGTCTTGATCGGCGGATTCATCTTATGGCAAGGATTACAAATTTTTCAAGAGTCGACGTTGAACCTGGCCGACTATGTCGACCCAAAGTTGGAATCACAATTAAAAGCCGAGGTCGAGCAGTTTAAAAAAGTCCATAAAGTAGTGGACTTGAGAAGTCGCTACAACGGCAACCTACTAATCGTAGACATCTTTATCATGGTCGACCCAAAGGCAACAGCCATGGAAATCTATCACACGAATGAAAAAATCGAACGAAAGCTACACAAGGATTTCGACGTCTTTGATGTAACAGTGACGATAATACCTGATCCTGACGACCTGAAAAAATAAGGAGCACTCGTAAAAGGTAGAATTACTTATTATAGATTATGGAACGTACGTCGCCTTTGGCGCGTGCGCTACCGTTTAAAATGTTGGCTACGCCAACGAACAACCAAGGTTGCTGATCCAGATGACCTAAAGAAATAAGGAGCACCTGCGCAAGCAGAGCTCCTTATTTTTGTTTGATATTGCTATTAGTCAATGTTTTTGCTAATTCGAGTAAAAATTTCAATGAATAAAATTTTTCAACGGTGAAATTAAATCCGTTTGTGGACCACCAATCTGATCCCTCTGACAACAAATTTTTTTCCTTTGCTAATTTATATAACGACAATTGGTCAGAGTACATGATCGTTCCAAGTTTGTAGTTAACTAGTATTCCGTGTTCAGTGATGGAGTATGATTTGGCACCTGCCAATTCTTCAGGGATTATCGAAATATCATCCTCGACATAATCAATCATTGCTTCCAATTCGTGTGCTGGTAACTTTTGAGCAGAATCGTTCTCTGCAGGAATCATCTTTCCCATCCAAGCTGGATCATCAACGACATTTTCAAAAAAGGCATCCGCCTTAGGATCTGATAACAGTTCAGCAGCTTCAATGCTACGTTTTTCTGCAGGACGCCCCGTCCCCTTACTCTTTTTAGTCTTTTTGATTTCATTCTGAACTAGATTCATAAAACCCTTTTTTTCAAATAGTTTTTCACGGTTTTTAGCTAGCAGGTCATAATTGTGCAAAGTACTCAAGATTGTTTCCAAAAACATTTCCGGAGTATATTCGCTCAGTAATTCTTGAACTACCTGTTGAACTGTTTCTTTTGATGGAGTCGCATACGATAAAAACTCGGTGGAATATAAAAAATAATTAGTCAGCGACTCGATTGCTATCTTCCGATACAAACTTTCAACTTCAAAATCATCCAAGTCTTGATTTAACATCATGTACTCGACGGTATCTAGCGTTTGCCGATAGTCATAATTGAGTACTTTAATATTTAACTCCCAATTGATTTCTTCCCAATTCCCGCGATAACTCATACTTTTAAAATCAATCTTATCAAAATCCTCAGGATCATTATCGCGTGAAGGATAAATCAATTTTTGTTCTTTCAAAGATTCAGTGATTAAAAAGCCGGTGTCAGTATTTTTATGGGTAACTCCTACTTTTCTGTAGCCAAATGGATTATTATCCATTTTAATAAAAGCAGATAAATCAACTTTAGATTCTAATGAAAGTTTTTGATAATCCTTTTTCTGCTTGGAAATTTTCGTCCCCATTTTTGCCAAATCATCGCGAAATTCACTACGTTTCTCCTGGCATCCAAAACAATCGCACAAATAATTAGTTTGATAATAAACTGTATGGCCACATTGCCGACAGATTTTATTATTAAGCCAATTCTGTGTCCGAGTCTTAGAAGGAATTTGTTCAAGCAGTCGTGAATTGTCATACGGACAACGTTCTTCAATTTTAATATAAGGAAGTTCGCGACTGAGATCACCAGGACGCATTGAAAGATGATGACGACTCAAGATATCAACAACTTTATTGTCGCTATTGTAATAATCGTCCAATAACTGAACAAGATCATCCTGAGAAAGTTGTTTCAAATGATTGTCCTGCAAAAAAATATAATCACGGTCAAGTGAATGCGAATCAAAAGTATCCATAGAAAAGCTCCTTTAACAAGGTGATTTTATGCGTTCAGTAAATTCTAACATGGATGAATTAAAAGTATTCCAATATTTGAGACTATACAACAAGTGAACAGACTAAACTCATAGTCTTTGCCAATAAAATTCACATACCCTTTTTAACTAGGGGAAAAGAGATTTTGACTAACTCTATTTAGACTTCGGGGTGGTGTAGCGTTCGGCCTAAGCCGTGAAATAAATTATGGAACGTACGCCGCCTTTGGCGCGTGCGCTACCGTCTAAAATGTTGGCTACGCCAACGAACAATCAATGATGCCAGCGCCGAAATAGCGGAACCACCCCGAAGTCGGCATTCCACCTCTACCCCTCAAGTGGCTCCACAATTGTATCCACAACTGTCTCAATCGTCTTCAACAATGGACTGTCAGAATTGAGACCAGTCTCAGAAAACTTTTGCTGCCACCACTTCGTCCGAATCGACTGCACCTCATCCACAACTTTTTGGCCAAGCTCCGTCAATAAAAGCACCTTAGTCTTACCCACCCCATTATGCTTACTGAGATAGCCAAGTTTTTCCATCTTATTGATCTCACGAGTAGCCAATCCTTTATCAACAACTAAAAGACGAGCAACATGATTTTGCGTAATTTCAGGATAGTCACCAATCGACAGCAAAATACAGGCAGCGGTAGGATTTAATTTTAAAGCATCGAACTGTTCACGAGTATCCTTATAATACTGTCGGTGCAGGATCGAAATGTCTTGAGCGAGGTAGCCGATATTTTTCATATTCTTCTCCAGTTGTTACGTGTTGACAAATCAACACATACGATTTATCTTTAAACAATAACATCTTAAACACAGATAAACAAGGAGACATTATGGCAAAGAAAACTGGTGCAGACGCATTATTCGAATCAATGATCAACCAAGGAATCAAATACGTATTTGGTTTACCTGGTGCAAAGGTCGATAAATTATTTGATTTGATGCAATACAGCAACAATCCTAAGGCACCCAAATTAATCATCACAAGACATGAACAAAACGCTGCATTTATTGCATCAGGTATCGGTCGTTTGACTGGTAAACCTGGCGTTGTCGCAACAACATCAGGACCTGGCGTTTCAAACCTGGCAACTGGTCTGATCACAGCAACTTCTGAAGGTGACCCTGTGGTTGCTTTAGGTGGACAAGTTCCTAGAAATGACGTTGCTAGATTAACTCATCAAAGTATCCCTAGTAAGGAACTTTTGAGTACTGCCACAAAGGACAGCGTTGAAGTCCAAGACTCAAACAACATCTCAGAAACTTTTGCGAATGCTTATCAAACTGCCATGGCTCCTAAATCTGGAGCAACTTTCGTCTCGCTTCCAAAAGACGTCTTAGACGACGAAGTAACTACTGAAACAATCAAGCCCCTAACACCAATCAAGCAAGGCGGTGCTGACCAAGAAACAATCGACAAGATCATCGCTAAGTTGAAAAAAGCTAAATTGCCAGTAATTCTAGCTGGTATGCGTTCATCTGATCAGGCTGTGACTGAATCGATCCAAAACTTTTTAAACCAGTTCTCGATTCCAGTTGTGGAAACCTTCCAGGGTGCTGGTGTTATCAACCGCGACCTCGAACGTAACTACTACGGTCGTGTTGGTTTATTCAGAAATCAAATCGGTGATGCAATCCTTAAAGAAAGCGACTTAGTAATCGCAATTGGCTATGACCCTGTTGAATACGAAGCTCGTCTTTGGAATGTCGACAGAACTGGAGAAATCATCAACCTTGATAGTATTGCTCCAGAAATTTCAAATGAATATCAACCAGAGCTAGTCGTTCAAGCCGATATTGCCAAAACTTTAAATCAGTTAAGCAAAGATTTACCTGACATTTCTTTAAACGACGATATGAAACAACACTTGCACCAAATGCAAGATAACTTCCTTTCAAAAGACGCCGTTCCAGAAAGAAAATCTGCTAAGGGCGTTCACCCACTTGAGATCATCCACACTTTGCAAAACCAAGTTAACGACGACACAACGGTTACCGTTGACGTTGGTTCGCACTACATCTGGATGGCACGTCACTTCAGAAGCTACAAGCCAAGACACTTACTATTCAGTAATGGTATGCAAACACTTGGTGTAGCCTTGCCTTGGGCAATCGCTGCCGCTCTTGAACGACCTGACCAACCAGTAGTCTCAGTCGCTGGTGATGGTGGTTTCTTATTCTCAGGTCAAGAACTTGAAACTGCCGTTCGTTTGAACCTAAACATCGTCCAATTAGTTTGGAACGACGGTTACTACGACATGGTTAAATTCCAAGAAGAAGCTAAATACGGTCGTAACTCTGGTGTTGATATCGGTTCAGTTGACTTTGCCAAATATGCCGAAAGTTTCGGTGCTACAGGTATTCACATCAATAAAGCTGACGAACTAGAAGGTGCCTTGAAGATGGCCTTTGCTAAACAAGGCCCAACCGTGATCGACATTCCTGTTGATTACAGTGATAATATTAAATTACTATCAACATTATTAGACGACTACGTGAACTAACAGAAAGGAAATCTACATGACTAACACAAACGTTTTATATCAACATGGAACTCTGGCACTCTTAGTTCCCGGACTCCTGGACGGCACTTTGCCAATGAAAGAATTATTGGCACACGGCGATACCGGAATCGGAACTGGCGAAGGACTTGACGGAGAACTGATCATCTTAGATGGCGTTCCCTATCAAGTCGATGGCAAGGGAAATGTTAATATTGTGAAAGATTCATTCATGTTACCTTTTGCCAATAGTCACTTTGCTTCATATCAAGAATTAGTCGACGTAAATGACATCAAACGAGACAATCTACAAAAGCTCATCGATGAAAAAACTGCCAGTGCAAATACTTTTTACTCAGTCATCATTAAAGGAACTTTCAAAAACATGAAGACTCGTGCTGTTCAAAAGTCAACAAAGCCTTACGATACTTTGGCTATCACGGCTGAAAAACAAAGCATCTTTGACCGCGAAACAGTTGACGGTACTTTGTTGAGTTATTACTCTCCACAAATTTTTGACGGAGCTGCTGTTGGCGGATTCCACAGTCACTTCATGTCAGACTCACACGATTTTGGTGGCCATATCTTAGAATTCACGTCAGTATCAGGAACTGTTAGTTTCCAACAATTCGACAGTTTGGAACAACATTTGCCAACTCACAGTGAATCATATATGAAACATGATTTTTCAAATGAAGACATCTTGGGCGCCATCCACGACGCTGAAAGCTAGAACATAAAAAGCTATTGCTGATCAATTAAATTGATCGACAATAGCTTTTATTTTGCTCTCTTTTTAATAGTTAAAACTGCTACGACAGCTCCCAGTAAAATGATACCTATCGAAACATAGAGGACTTGAATATAGCCCTGGTTGAATGCTTTGAATATTGCGATTTTTAATTGTTGTGCTAACTGACTGCCATTGGTCAAATGATTCAAATACGATTGAACGACTTTGAATACTTCTTTATTGCTGACGGGACCACCTGACTGCAAGGCGTTGATGATTCCCTGTTTAGCAGTTTTTGAAACTTCCAAATTAGCAACATATTTTGCGATGCCATTTTGATAACCGTTGCTCAAAATTAGTCCTAAAATCACGATTCCAAAGGTACTTCCCAGTTGACGAAAAACGTTTACGACTCCACTAGCAATTCCGACGAATCTTTGGTCAACACTTTCCATGGCCGCCGCCGACAACGGTGGATTCACGATGGCATTACCGATACCAATAATGATAAAGCCAGCAACAAAATCAATGTAGCTCACTTGCAGCGATACGACTCGAACGATTTCAAACAGTCCTAGAGAGATAATCAGAAGTCCTCCACCGATCAACCAGCGTTTAGCAAATCGATTCGACATGATTCCAGCAATCGGTCCAATGATCAGACTCATCAATCCGATTGCTAACTGTCTGATACCAGTCTGCTCCGCCGAGTAATTGAGATAGTTCTGCATCCAGATCGTCATATAAGTAAAGTAGGCATACAATCCAGCACCCAGACAAAATGAAGCAATTGCCGTGCCGTTAAAGGCCCACGATTTAAAAATTGCCAGATCGACCATCGGTTGTTTGATCCGTTTTTCAATGATGATAAAGATTATTAATAGTACCAATCCGACTAGAAAACAAGGCCAAACATGCGGATTACCCCAAGTCCAGTTGACGTGGGTCTCCTTTTGGACCAATCCGAAGACTAGGTAAAAAATCATGACAGTGGAAATTGACATGCCCCACCAATCGATTTTTTCACCACGATTTCCAAAGGTCTCATCAACGAATTTAAAAGTCATGATAATTGCGATAATGCCGATTGGAATGTTGATACTAAAAATCGACCGCCAACTCGACACTTTGATCAAATATCCGCCAATTACCGGGCCTAATGCCGTAGCGACACCGACGACTGAACTCCAGACGCCAAAAGCAATGCCACGTTCTCGGTCATCAAACGTTTCTGCAACGATAGTCATGGATAAGCTCATCATCCCTGCTCCACCGATACCTTGGAACACACGAGCGAGATTTAAAGTTAGTGCTGTCGGTGAAAGTGCTGAGCCCAATGACCCAACGGTAAAAATCGTGAGCGAGATCAGAAAGATTTTTTTCCGGCCAAACAGGTCGCCAAATTTCGATGCCAACAACAAACACATCGCAAACGCTAAGGTATAAGCATTAATGATCCATTGAAGTTCAGTATATGAAGCTTTGAGTTCCATTTGAATCGTCGGCAAAGCTACATTGACAATTGTCGAATCCAATAACGACATGAAGACAGCAATGCACAGCGCCGTTAAAGCGAACCAACGTCGATTATTAGTTTTTCCCATCTGATCTCACCTGACTTTCTACTATCAATATATCAGTTTTGAATGGAAAAAATGCTTTTTAAAAGAGTTTTGAGGCTAATTAGTGGATAATATCTTCATGAGGTTATCCACGCTTATTGTGAACCAATAAACTTTTATTTTTTTGAAAAAATATTCTGTTACGCAAGACCGCACTCCTTAAACAGCTGATATATCAACCTCATAAATTTTATTAATAGCATATTTAACATTTGACTATAATCTTAAGTCACCTTTATGATACAAATATCACAAGGATATGAATTGAGAAATTACATTTGGAGGGACCAGCACAATGACAAATTTTAGAACTGAATCAGATACCTTAGGCGAGGTTAAGATTCCTGAAACAGCACTCTGGGGAGCACAAACAGAACGTTCACGTAACAACTTCCCTACCGGCGAAAAGATGCCGCTTGAAATCATCAAGGCTTTGCTACAAATTAAGAAGGCCGCTGCGATTGCTAATAAAGAAGTTAAATCGATCGATGCAGATAAGGCTGATTTGATTGTTGAAGCTATCGACAAACTTTTGGCTTTAGATGACGAAGATCTTAGAAAAGATTTCCCATTGGTAATTTATCAAACAGGTTCAGGTACACAAACTAACATGAACTGTAATGAAGTAGTTGCCCACATGGCTGCTAAGATCAACCCTGACATCGAAATTTTGCCTAACGATGATGTCAACAAAGGTCAAAGTTCAAACGATATTTTCCCAACAGCAATGAACATCACTGCTTCAGTCGCAGTTGATAAATTGGAAGAATCACTTGAACACTTAATTGCTGAACTAAAAGTCAAACAAGACAAGTACTGGCGCACAGTTAAAATCGGTCGGACTCACTTGCAAGATGCCACTCCATTAACTTTTGGACAAGAAGTTAGTGGCTATGTTTCAGCTCTTGAACATGATCTCTCATATTTAAAAGAATTAAATCCTACGCTTGGCGAATTGGCAATGGGTGGAACAGCCGTTGGTACTGGTTTAAATGCTGCACCAGGATTTGCTGACATCATTGCTTCAGAAATGAGCAAATTATACGGCGTTGAATTTACTGCCGATACTAACAAGTTCTATGGTCTAGCACATCATTCAGGACTAAACGTTGTTCACGGTGCTATCAAGACTTTAGCAGCTGATTTGATGAAGATCGCCAACGATATTAGATTCTTAGGTTCTGGTCCTCGTTCAGGTTATGGCGAATTGAACATCCCTGCTAACGAACCTGGCTCATCGATCATGCCTGGTAAAGTTAACCCTACTCAAGCTGAAGCTATCACCATGGCAGCCGTTCGTGTCATGGAAAATGACGTCGTTGTCGACATGGCATCATCACAAGGAAACTTTGAGATGAACGTCTACAAGCCAGTCTTGATCAGCGCATTCCTAGAATCAGCTGAATTATTAGCTGGAACAATGACTGGATTTGCCGACAAGATGATCCACGGTCTAACAGTTAACTCAGATCGTATGGAAGAATTAGTTGAACAATCATTGATGACTGTTACTGCTTTATCTCCACATATCGGTTATCACGAAAGTGCCACAATTGCTCAAGATGCTCAAAAAGAAGGTACATCATTGCGTGAAGCAGCCGTCAAATCAGGATTACTAACACCTGAACAATTTGACGAATGGGTCGTACCTATCAACATGACAAATATTGATCAAAAATAATTTTTTAAGAAGGATATCATGGCAGAAAAATACAAATTTCAACCTACTAACATTAACCAACTGATGGACTACTATGACTTGATCATTGTTGGTTCTGGTGGGACTGGACTTACAGCCGCACTACAAGCACACGAATTAGGACTCAAACCAGTTATTTTGGAAAAAATGGACGCGATCGGTGGTAATACGACTCGTGCTTCATCTGGTATGAACGCTTCCGAAACCTACGTACAACTCGACCACAAGATCGTTGATAATATGGAAGATTTTTACAACGATACTTTTAATGGCGGTGGCAAAAAGAACAATCCTGAATTGCTCAAATATTTCACCACTCACTCAGCTCTAGCTATCGACTGGTTAGCTAACCATGGCATTATTTTGGACGACCTTACCATCACTGGTGGTATGAGCGTAATGAGAACTCACCGTCCTAGTTCAATGGCACCAATCGGTGGATTCCTAGTTGAAGAATTGCTCAAACAAGTTGAAAAAGAAAAGATTCCATTATTCACTGACGTCTACGTAACAAAGATCAATCAAACTGACGGGAAAGTTTCTAGCGTTACCTTAGACATCGATGCTAGAACTACCGAGATCAGAACTAATGCTGTTGTTTTAGCCACTGGAGGCTTCGCAGCCAACCAAGACTTGTTAATTAAATATCGTCCTGACCTCAAAGGTTACAAGACTACTAACCAACCTGGCGCAACTGGTGACGGTATCAAACTTGCTAGTGACGTTGGCGCAAAACTAGTCGACATGGACCAAGTCCAAGTCCACCCTACCGTTCAACAAGATACTGATCATCCATTCCTGATTGGTGAAGCTGTTCGTGGTGAAGGTGCTATCTTGGTCAACAAAGCTGGAAAACGTTTTGTTAACGAACTCGACACCAGAAAAAATGTTACAGCTGCCATCGATGACCTTAATGAACACGGAGCATACTTGATCTTGGACCAAGGTATTCGTGACCGTGTTAAAGCTATCGAATTTTATGACCACGTTGGACTAGTAACTACAGGTCAAACGCTAGAAGAATTGGCTAAAGAAATCGACATCGATCCAGTTACGCTTGAAGAAACAGTTGCTACTTGGAATTCAGCAGTCAAAAATGGGGACAAAGAATTCAATCGGACAACTGGTATGGATCGTGATATCTCACAAGGACCATTCTTCTCAATTCATATTGCACCTGCCGTTCATTACACAATGGGTGGCGTAGCAATCAATGATAAGACTCAAGTTTTAGATGAAAAAAACAACGTAATCGAAGGATTATTTGCAGCCGGGGAAATTGCTGGGGGATTGCATGGAAACAACCGTATTGGTGGAAATTCCATTGCTGAAACAGTTATTTTTGGGAGACAAGCTGGACAACAATCTTTCAAGTATCTACAAGCAAAGGCTGCTAAATAACTATGACTTTGCAACGCTTGGACTATAAAAAGTTCCTAGCACCTATCATCGTTGGTTTGATCATTTGGTTTCTCTCACCAATAAAACCAGCTGGCGTCAGCCTTTTGGCTTGGCACATGTTCGCCATTTTTGTTGCGACAATTATTGGCTGTATCACTCAACCACTACCAATTGGTGCGGTCGCTATTATTGGATTTACTCTGACCGTTTTGACTGGAACAGTCAAGATGGACACTGCCATCGTTGGATTTGGTAATGCCAGCATCTGGCTGATCGCCATGGCATTCTTCATCTCACGCGGCTTTATCAAGACTGGACTAGGAAAACGAATTGCCGTACTGTTCGTTCGGACCTTTGGAAAAAGCACTCTTGGTCTTGCCTACTCATTACTTGGAGTTGACTTGATACTCGCTCCTGCTACACCAAGTAACACTGCTCGTGCTGGTGGTATCATGTATCCAATCATCAAGTCACTAGCTGAAGAGTTCGGTTCTGATCCTAAAAAAGGAACCGAAAGAAAAATGGGATCATTCTTGATTTTTGCTGAATTCCACGGCGATATGATCACAGCAGCAATGTTCTTGACCGCCATGGCTGGTAACCCACTGGCAGCTTCATTAGCTGGCCAAATGGGCATCCACGTTTCATGGATGGGCTGGTTCTTAGCCGGATTAGTACCTGGTTTAGTTTCATTGATCGTGATTCCTTTTGTTATTTACAAAATGTACCCACCAGAAATCAAAAAGACACCTGATGCTAAAAAATGGGCCGATGAACAATTAGAACAAATGGGCAAAATTACTTTGCCTGAAAAATTGATGGCCGGAATTTTTATCATCGCCTTGCTTCTTTGGATCTTAGGCGGAATGTTAGGAATCGATGCTACCTTAACAGCATTCATCGCTCTTTCACTCTTGATCCTTTCGGGAATCCTAACTTGGAGTGATGTCTTGCATGAAACTGGCGCTTGGAACACATTAGTTTGGTTCTCAGTCCTAGTTATGATGGCTTCACAACTTAACAAACTTGGATTTATTCCTTGGTTAAGTGGTGCCATCGGTGGCAGTCTCAAGGGTATGAACTGGATCTTAGTAATGATCATCTTGCTCGTTGCTTACTTCTACACTCACTACCTGTTTGCCAGTTCTACAGCCCACATCTCAGCTATGTACAGTGCCTTCCTGGCCGTAGCTATTTCAGCCGGAGTTCCACCAATGCTAGGTGCCTTGATGCTTGGTTTCTTCGGTAACTTGGATTCATCAACAACACATTACAGTAACGGACCAGCACCAATTCTTTACGGTTCCGGCTATGTAAAACAAAGTGAATGGTGGAGAATGAACGCAATTCTCGGTATACTTTACTTTATTATTTGGATCGTTATCGGTTCAATGTGGATGAAACTTATCGGAATGTGGTAAAGATGGAGGCAAATATGAATACGAAGGATCTAGATTATTTCAGGACCTTAGTTGAAAAACGTAACTACACTGAAGTGGCGGAGATATTTAACGTTTCTCAACCAACGATCACCCAAGCTATCAAGCGTCTAGAAAAAGAATTCGAGACCAAGTTAGTCAATGTTGACCGTGTCCATCAAAAAACCGAAATAACTAGAACCGGATATCTTCTATTTGAAAAATCTTTAGCCATTCAAAAAAACCTCGATCTCGCACACAAAGAGATCAAGGCTGCTGATAGTCAAAAAATTAAGTTTGGGTTACCGCCAATTATTGGGACACTTTATTTTCCACAAGTCGTTGGCAAGATTGCTCAAAACGATCTATTAGATAAACTACAAATTTTTGAAAGTGGTTCAAATGCACTGTTCAAACAATTGGCAGATGGCGACATTGACGTAGCTGTCATCGGTTCGCTATTGCCGATCAACAATCCAAACTTTCAAGTCACGCAATTGGGGAGCCGTCCTTTCAGTCTCATCGTCAGTTCGCAGCATCCCCTAGCCCAATCAAAACAGGCAGTCGACTTCAAAGACCTCGTTGATGAGAAATTTATCGACTTTGCTGGACAATTTATTCATGGAAGAATTTTGCATGACTATTTTGAACACACCGGTATCAACCCGGAGATCATCCAAAAGACACCAGATATCTCTTGGTATAAAAGTCTCGTCAGAGCCAATATCGGCATCGGCGTTTTGGTACGAGATGAGATCAATAAGTACGATGACAACATCACCTGCTTAGAGATCAAAAATCCCATTCCAGAGAACTTCAACGTCTCAATAGTCTATCGTTCAAGCTACATCTTAAAGCCCGAGGAAGAGCAATTAATTGATATTCTGAAGACAATAAACGTTGAAAACATCTCTTCGGACCACTACTAGGAAATATGAAGAGAGCGTCAAAAGCGGGTAATTTCCGAGCATTAACGTAGGAATGGAAGGATTTGCGAATTGTGGAATCATTGCATTCAATAGTTAAGCGGAAGAAATTGCTTTTGTAAGCTCGTTTCAAATCAGAGAGCATCAAAAACTGAAATTCAAAAAAACTCGCTATCAATTTTAGATAGCGAGTTTTTTTTCGTATAGTGGTAAAATACGTCTCTAAAATGAATTGGAGACTTTTACCATGTTAATCAGACCAATACAAAAATCAGATACCCCATTTATTAAACAGATTCTCCAAACCGATTTAAAGGCTGCTAAACTAGATATTCCCGGAACTGCCTATTTCGACACGAATCTAGATACTTTGGATCAATATTATACTGGCAACTCCAATCGTGGATATTACGTAGTTGATGATAACGGCACAATCCTCGGTGGTGCAGGATTTGGAGAATTTGACTTAAACAATAAAGTTGCCGAACTACAAAAATTGTACTTGTCTGAAGCTGGACGTGGTCATGGACTGAGCTACAAGTTAATTGACTTAATTAAAGATAAAGCTAAAGATGCTGGATATTCAAAACTATATTTGGAGACACACCACAATTTAACAGCCGCATTACACATTTATTCCAAAGCTGGATTCACCAGACTGAATGGACCAATCAAAAGTAGCGACCACAGCAACGTAATGGATGGATTTTACATAATGGATCTTTAGTAATGATTAGTACTTACTCCAGCTCAAACAACGGTTGATAGTCAATAGCTTCACGAAGTTCTGAATTTTTCCATACTTCTCTTCTCTCAGAATATTCAATAATTTTTTGATTATCGAAATTTTGAAATTTTTTCCTAACCTTTTCCAACGCTTTTAACTCCTCATTATTGAGAATTCCGATGTCAGGCGAATCTAGTAATTTTATATTTTCTCCTAGATAATTCTCAGTTGGAAAAATATCTATCAATCGTTCATTCTCCATCGCATCAAGCAATAATTCATAATTCTTGGGAGCAAATCCAAAATGATTCTTGTGGTAAACAGCCCCAGTTATCGAAATACTGTTTGTCCCAAAATATGAAAAATCATTTTGTAATCAATTGATAGCAAAATAATTATTTTTCATCATCTATGATGGCAAATCCATATCCCTCGATGTGTTCCTTCAACATTTTCAAGTAGTCGACTGCGATTGGCGACAGTTCCATTTGGCGATGCTTCAACCAACCGAGAGTCATTGAGTCGTCAACTTCTAGCGGTATTGCTACGATTTTGTCATCGTTTAACTTGTTACTGATAATACCGGAACTGATGGTGTAGCCGTTTAAACCGACCATCAAGTTAAAAATCGTTGCCCGATCAGACACTTTGATGTTTTTCTTACGATCAAGCGTACTCAAAATCTCCTCAGAAAAATAAAATGAATTGTTATCGCCTTGTTCATATGACAAATAAGGATAGTCCACTAAATCTTCTAGTGTGACTGTCCTTTTTTTAGTCAAAGGATTCTGACTACCGACAAAGACGTGCGGCGTAGCTTTGAATAAAGGCGTGAACTCCAAATCCTGCTCCTTGAATAATTTTTGCAAAACTTGGCGGTTGAAATTGTTCAAGTACAAAATTCCCAATTCGCTTTTAAACGTCGTCAAGTCACTTAAGATGTTCTCGGTCTCAGTTTCTCGCAAAGTGAAGTTGTATTCATCTGCCTTGACTGTCTTGATCAACTCGACAAAGGCGTGCACTACGAAAGCGTAATGCTGGGCGGATACTGAAAAAGCTTGCTTGCGGACGGTATTTTTTTCATAACGTCCTTCAAGTAATTGGACTTGATCTAAAACTTGTCGAGCATAGACCATGAATTCGCGTCCATCATCTGTTAAAGAAACTCCAAGCTTGCTGCGCAATAAAATTTTGATGCCCATTTCTGATTCTAGTTCTTTAATGGCGTTGGATAAACTGGGTTGCGTCAAATACAATTGCTTGGCAGCTTCGTTGATCGAGCCTGTTCTGACAATGGTTTCGAGATATTGTAGTTGTTGTATTCTCATAATTGACTCCTAAATTTTGTATACATTATAACGTATCATATAGTTTTAAACTATAACCTTTCCATACTTTTAACAGTTATCCAACAATCAAATCCGGTGTTAACTTGTATCTATCAACAAGAACAAGAACAACAACTACTACTACTCAAGGAGACATTTATATATGACTACATCAATTATTGGATTTCCCCGAATCGGAGAAAATCGTGAATTAAAATTCAACACTGAAAAATATTGGCGCAACGAGATCACTGAAGCACAACTTCAAGACTTCGCCAAAAACTTACGTAAGGAACATTGGGAACTAGTTAAAAATGCTGGTATTGATGACATCCCTTCAAACGACTTCTCATTTTTTGATAATACTCTAGATACAGCGGTATTGTTCAACATTATTCCTGATAACGTTAAAGCATTGGATCTATCCCCACTTGATCGCTATTTTGCTCTCGCACGTGGCTATCATGGCGACAAAGGCGACGTAAAAGCTTTACCTATGAAGAAATGGTACAACACAAACTACCACTACTTAGTACCTCAAGTTTATGAAGATACAGATATCAAATTAAACGGAACAAAGATTTTTGACGAATACCAAGAAGCTAAAGACGCTGGTATTCAAACACGCCCAACGTTGGTTGGTCCTTTCACATTGCTTAGTTTGAGCGAATATCACAACTCAAAGCCTGATACGATTTTTGACAAATTAGTCGACACCTACAAACAAGTTTTTGCAAAGCTAGCTGACCAAGGTGCAGAATGGATCCAATTAGACGAGCCTGAACTAGTTAAGGACGTTACTGGTGAAAAATACGACTTGTTCATCAGAGTTTATAAAGAACTTCTAAAAGACAAGCAAACTAACTTGAAGATCTTAGTTCAAACTTACTTTGGCGACGTCCGTGATGTATACGATGACTTGATCAATTTGCCAATCGACGGTGTTGGTTTAGACTTCCACGAAGGTCGTAAAACAGCTGAACTAGTTAAATCAGGTTTCCCAGATGACAAAGTGCTTTTTGCCGGAGTCGTTAATGGTAAAAATATTTGGCGCAATCATTATGAAGATACGATCAATTTGATCAAGTCATTGCCTGCTAAAAATATCGTTCTCTCAACTTCATGTTCATTGCTCCACGTTCCTTTTACAATCGAAAACGAAGAATTCCCAGAAGATATCAAGAAACACTTCGCTTTTGCTAAAGAGAAATTGACTGAATTAAAAGAGATCCAAGCTATCTTGTCTGGAAAAGATCAAGCTGCTGAAACTCGCAACAAAGAATTGTTCGAAAAACCTCGTGTCAAAGAAGACCCTAAGGTTCACGAACGTGTCGCATCATTACAAGACGATGACTTTACACGTCACCCATCACTTGAAGAACGTGCCAAGATTCAAAAAGCCGAATTTAAGCTACCTGTATTGCCTACAACTACGATCGGATCATTTCCACAAACTAAAGAAGTCAGAAAGACTCGTGCCCAATTTAGAAAACACGAAATCACTCAAGAAGAATACGACAAATTTTTAGCCGGACACATCGACGAATGGTTGAAGTGGCAAGAAGATATCGGTTTGGACGTCCTAGTTCATGGCGAATTCGAACGTAACGACATGGTTGAGTACTTCGGCCAAAATCTGGATGGTTACCTATTCAGTAAAAACGGTTGGGTTCAATCATACGGTACTCGTGGCGTTAAGCCTCCAATCATCTGGGGCGACGTTGCCAGAAACAAACCTATCACCGTTAAATGGTCAAAATACGCTCAAAGCAAAACTGACAAGATTGTCAAAGGTATGTTGACAGGACCAGTAACAATTTTGAACTGGTCATTCCCACGTGAAGATATTTCTAAACGTGAATCAACTATTCAAATTGCTTTAGCAATTCAAGACGAAGTTTTGGATCTTGAAAAAAATGGTATTAAGATCATTCAAATTGATGAAGCAGCTTTACGTGAAAAACTACCACTTAGAAAATCAGACTGGTACTCAGAATACCTTGATTGGGCAATCCCAGCCTTTAGATTAGTTCACAGTAAAGTTAAACCTGAAACACAAATCCACACGCATATGTGCTATTCAGAATTTACAGATATTATTCCTGCCATCCAAAACATGGATGCTGACGTTATTTCATTTGAAGCCTCACGTTCAAATCTCGAGATTTTGGATGCTTTGCAGGCTGAACACTTCAAGCTTCAAGTCGGACCTGGTGTCTACGATATCCATTCGCCACGTATCCCATCTGTCGACGAGATCAAGAACACGATCCACAAGATCATCGACAAAGTCCCTGTTCAAAAAGTCTGGATCAATCCTGATTGCGGACTCAAGACTCGTGGAATCAAAGAAGCAAAAGCAAGTGTCGAGAACTTAACAGAAGCTGCCAAGGAAGTTAGAGCGGAAGTTAAAGAGGAGATTTAGTATTATGGCCACACAAAATGCAGGACCTCGTTTGTCCTTTGAGGTCTTCCCTCCTAATTCTCAAGTTGGGGTCGATAAGTTGACTGGAACTTTAGATGAATTGAAGGGTCTAGACCCTAGTTTTATCAGTGTTACTTGCAGCAACCACAAATTAGACTATGCCAAGACCACCATTGACCTAGCCAAGTACGTTCATGAAAAATTAGACTGTCCAACCATGGTCCACATGCCAGCTGCTTACGTTACTAAAAAAGAAGTCAGCCACATTTTGGATCAGTTGGAACTCATGCACATTGACCAGATCTTGGCATTGCGTGGAGACATCGTTGACGGATTCACTCCTGAGACAGACTTCAAATACGCTAGCGACCTGACTAAATTTATCAAACAGCAAAAGCCTAACTTTCATGTTTCTGGCGCTGCTTATCCAGAGACCCATCCCGATTCAAAAAATCGGATCGACGACATCGTCCACTTGAAGCAGAAGGTCGATGCTGGTTGCGACCAATTGATTACACAGCTTTTTTACGATAATGATGAATTCTATCGTTTCCAAGAAGAGTGTGCTATCTCTGGTATCAACGTGCCGATCTTGGCCGGTATCATGCCTGTTGTCAATCGTAAGCAAGCTCTACACGTCGTGGAAAACTGCCACGCAACCTTGCCTAAGAAGTTCATCGCTATCTTAGATAAGTACAAAGACAATCCAGTTGCTTTAAAAGAAGCTGGTATCGCTTATGCCGTCGACCAAATCGTTGACCTAGTAACTAACGACGTTGATGGAATTCACCTTTATACGATGAATAAATCCGATACAGCCAAACACATATACAACAACACAGCATCGCTTTTCAATTTGGAAAGTGCATCGCCAATTGTTGATTAAAATCTGAAAAACAGTCAATCATGGCTGTTTTTTTATTTTGTTGTAATTTGACAAACTAGTTGTTATAAACTTTATCCAACAACTACGACAAAAAAGGAAAATCATATGAAAACAACTTACACAATTTCCGAAGCTGAGAAAAATTTTTCTGACATTACTAAAGATGTTAACTCTGAAGAAAAACCTGTGACCATCAAATCACCTGAAGGCACTGACTACGATGTCGTTATCATTAGCAAAAAACATTGGGATGCTATGCAAGAAACACTCCATTTGGCAAAGAACGGTGTAATTGATCAAATAAAAGAACGCGAAAAAGACGGCAAGTTCATTGATTTTGATAAAGCTTGGAATGCGGAATAATTATTTTCTAACTCGCTAAATTCAACCGCATTATCTTTTCATGTTCGTTTTCAAAAAACTAATCTATAATATAGGTTAATTAATTGGGAAGGTATTTCACATGAGTTCATCCAAAGAATTGACCGTCAACATTGTAAATATTATCTGGAGTTTTGATCCGAAAGCCGAGCAAGTCATGGTCTTGTTAGTCCAAAATAATTATCAACCATACCTGAACAAGTGGGGTCTGCCAACGACATTGTTGCGCGATAACGAAAATGCTGAAGAAGCTTCATTGCGTCTGATCCGTGAAAAAATCGGCATTGACCTGCCTGATTTTTACACCGAACAATTGGAAACTTTCAGTGACGTCAATCGCAGCCAAAATCAACGTGAAATAGCTTTGACGTACATGACTTACCTTCCCTCAATGCCTGATTTGACACCCGGATATGGTGCAAAAGATGTTGCCTGGTTTGCAATTGGTTCAGATGAAAATTCGTACTTGTTGACACATCAAAACTTAGAATTTAAAACCTTACCTGACAATATCAACGAAAATAATTTTTATCAAAAAATCAATCAATTCGATACTTCTGACAACTTGATCTCTGACCACGCATTGATCTTACGTGAGGCCTTTAATCGCGTGACTAACCGACTCGACTACTTACCTACGATTCTATTGATTCTGGGTACCAGTTTTACCTTGAAACAAGCCCGTGAAGTCTATGCAATTTTCCAGAAGCAATCGCTGACGGAAATCGACAATTCGAACTTTCGCAAGACCCACTCCCATCTATTCACCGAAGTCGGAATAAAACATGGAAAAAGCGGTCGTCCTGCAAAATTGTATAAATTAAAGCAAATTCTTGACCCTCGAAAAGACTAGTGATAGTCTTTTTTTAGATTAATAAAGGTAAATTGTACCTTTAATAATTTAATAAATATAAAATATAAATTTGGGGGATAAAATTTTGGAAACAGTCCAGAAAAATACTGGAATCAAATTGTTAATGGTCTTAGGGACCGCATGGCTTTTTGATGCAGCAGATGTGGCTTTACTGTCATTTATCATGCCGTTGATCAAAAAGGAATGGGCTCTAACACCGGGACTATTAGGTTCCGTTGGTGCTATTACTACTGTTGGTATGATGGTTGGTGCCATCTGGTTCGGTTATTTAGCTGACCGACACGGTAAAAAGAACATTATTATGCTCACGCTATTAATTTTTACGATCAGTAACTTGGGATTGGCATTTACTCAAGACATTTACCAATTCATGATCATTCGTTTCATCACAGGTCTAGGTTTAGGTGGGGAATTACCTGTTGCTGCAACGATCATTGCTGATTCATTTTCAGGGGACCGCCGTTCAAAAATGTTGATCTTAGTTGACAGTTTTTGGGCAGTTGGTTGGATCTTCGCTTCACTGTTGGCATTCTTATTCATGCCACTTTACGGTTGGCGTCCAACTGTCATCATTACTTCATTGATGGCAATTTACACATTGGTTTTACGTCGTCATTTACCGGAAGAAACTAATGTTAAAAATACTAAAACAAATATTAAAGCTTCGATTTCGCAAATCTGGTCGCCAGAACATCGACGTGCCACAATTTGCTTGAGCCTGTTATGGTTCATCATCATGTTCGTTTACTACGGCCTATTCTTGTGGTTACCTAGTGTTCTGATGACTAAAGGATTCAATATGTTCCATAGTTTTGGATACACTTTACTAACCAGTTTTGCACAATTGCCTGGTTACTTCTTGGCAGCTTACTTAATGGATAAGATCAGTCGTAAAAAGGTTCTGGCAATTTATTTAGTCGGAACTTTAATTGGTGCCTTCATATTCGGTACAGCTTCTTCAAATGCCATGGTTATTTTCGGTAGTATCTTACTTTCCTTCTTCACTCTAGGTGCATGGGGAATCATGATTGCTTTGACACCAACACAGTATCCTATTTCACACCGTGGAACTGGAATTGGTTTCACACAAGCAATTGGACGAATCGGTGCAACCATCGGACCTTACTTGGTTGGACTGTCATTAGGTCTAAAAGTCAGCATCACCATGATTTTCTTCTACTTTGTAATTGCCCTACTAATTGGTATCGCAATTCTATTATTCGGTTTGATTGATAACGACCAAGTTGATCAAAAATAACAAAAAGCAGTTAATTCAATAAAACGAATTAACTGCTTTTTCTATGCTTTCAACGCTGCAATAATATCTGGTTCGATTGCCTTTGGATTCGTCAATGGTGCGTAACGATCGATCATTGAACCGTCCTTTGCAATTAAGAACTTGGTGAAGTTCCATTTGATACGACCGTGACCAGCAGTGTCTTTAAGATACGTGAACAATGGGTCCTCACCCTTGCCGTTGACCAAGATCTTAGTCGTCATTGGGAATGTCACGCCATAGTGAATCTGACAAAAATCATTCGTTTCCTGCTCGTCAGAATATTCTTGGTGGAACTGATTAGATGGCAAGCCAATAACTTCCAAGCCTTTATCATGATAACGTTCATATAAGGTTTCAATGCCTTCAAGCTGCGGAGCTAGTCCACACTTAGAAGCAGTATTTACGATCAATAGGACTTTGCCCTTGTAGTCAGCAAAATTAATATCTTTGCCACCCATTTCTTTTTCTGAAAAATCATAAATTGTTGCCATAGTAATCATTCCCTTCTTTAACTGAATTGTATCGCCAATTATAACAATTTAATTACTATTTTGCTTGCGATAGAAGTAATACCATTGTGCAAAAAACAAAATTACGATAAAAACTAAGAATCCCCACAGATTGACAGTTTTTGTCATCGCTCCAAAAACAATCAAACCATAATAGATCACACCAAAGACACATAGTTCATAAACCAAGGCGCGAATCGCCGCTCTTAATGCTTTAGCCATAATATCTCCTAAAATCCTCTGAATAGAAATCCATTGTAACAAAAAAGCATCTCGAATGACCGAGATACTTGGAATTAATTTTTGCAATGAAAAAGCCTCGCCATTTGGCGAGACCCTACTAATTTCAAATTTTAATATAATGCGTATGTTGCGCCTTTTGCCAAGAACTTGATTTGTTCTTCATAGTTATTGTCTTCGATACGCAATTGCTTGATTGTCTTGATAACGTGCTCGTCATCCTTGAGACGACCAAAAAGATATGTGAATGAATATTTTTCATTGATCAAATTGTATGTTCTCAATACTAAGTCTTTAACGTAGTTATCTTTATCAATATCCTTATTTGCGTTGATATCCGTGTAAAGCTCCGATAAAACTTTCTTAGCTTCCGTATTATCGTTTAGTTCCATGTATATACACCTGCTTTGTAAATTTTAATCTTGCTTTCCGTTTATGATTGTATATTATCACACCTATACCAATTTTGCTTTGATTTAATAATTTCTTCATAAAAAAATCGCTTTTTGAAAAAATTTGTCTTTTCTATGATATAATTTGAACATTAATACGCCCTTAGTAACTAAATCGATTAGTAAATCTCATCCACGCAAAAACAGCGTCAGTACTGAATTTCTTAATTCAATGCTGACGCTGTTTTAATTTTATTAACTATTTATTTACTAATATTATCTTCGAAAACACTGCTGTTGAGCCATAAGCAAAATACTTGCAAAATTGTTATAGCCCAATTTAAATATCTCGACTCTTCACTGGTTTGGTGAAGCCGCTTCTAAACAAGATAATTAGAACCACTACTACGATCAAAATCAAGATCAAGGCGGTCAACATGATATTGTGGATACCGCTGAACAAGATGGCTCTCATTTCTGGAAGCAAATGCTGCGGCAGATTTTTTGCAGTCTGAGAATTACTCAAGTTATTCATCATTGACATTGTTAATTGACCATGACTGCCACGAACTCCCTTTAACAGCGCATGATTTAAGATCACACCATAAATGGCGGACATGAATGTCTGACTTAAGATCCGAACTAAATAAGCGAATGACGTTGCAATCGGCACGTCTCGAGGTTCGGCATCATATTGAACAGCAACTTGTAAGACGTTAAAACATAGTCCAATTCCAAAGCCTTCAAAGGCTCCCATCACTAGCAGGAACCAGTAGCTAGCAGATTCTTTAGCGATGAACAATCCAAGAAAGGCAATCAAGAAGGCTGCAGTACCAATAGCTATCAAGTTGTAGCGTCCAAGGCGTCTTTGCATGACTGGACCGGCTTCTGAACCAATGAAGTTAGTGATCGAACCTGGGATCTGCGTCATACCACCAATCAACGCACTTAGTCCCATAATTCCTTGTGCCCACATCGGGATATAAATGTTGAAGGCAACGAATGCTCCCCATAAAAAGACGAACAGAATCATATCAATGACTAACTTCGAATTTTTAAAAAGACGATTTGGCACGATTGGATCTTCGGCTTTATTTTCAATTTGAACCATTCTGGCAACTAAGATCGCACCAACGGCGATAAAGGCGAGTGGCACCCAAATCGATGACATCCCTAATTCTTGAATCCCGACTAAAATCGAAGTCAATCCCAAGATCATCAAGACTGCCCCATGGTAGTCGACCTTTGACTTGTTGAGATTTTCTTTGATATGGAAGAAGAACACGATGATCAAGATTGAGATCAAGGCAATCGGCAAGTTCAAATAAAATACCCAGTGCCAACTGAATGCATCAACGATCCAACCACCTAATAGCGGTCCGATGATTGAGGTCCCACTAAATGATGCTGCAGCCACGCCAATGACTTGTGCACGACGTCGTAAATTTTTAAAAATTTGTGAGTAGATAATAAACGGTATGGTATTCATTCCACCAGCACCGATTCCCATGAATCCACGGGCAATGATAAACCAGACAATATTTGGGGCTAAACCTTGGAATAACGCACCAATCATGAACACCACTGTGGCCACGATATAAGCTGTCTTATTACCCTTTCGTTCCCCAAACTTGCTCCACAAAGGCGTTGCGACCGCCATACCCAATAGGAAGATAGCCACTAGCCATCCCATATATTGGATACCATGCAGATCACTGACAATTGCTGGCAAGGCGGTGTTGATGATAGTTGCATCCAGTCCTGCCATCGCATTTGAAAGTATCAAAGCGAATGTAACGATTAATTTTCTATTTCGACTCACTATTTCATTTCCCCTGTCTATTCCCCGAAACTAAATTACGCAAAATAAGTATTCATAACTTAAAATACTATGACTATAATCAATCTTTGTCAAAGTCGCTAATTGTCGATGTACCAATGATATACTGACAGAAAGATTGCATTTAGGAGGATCATCATCTTGGATTATTTACTTTTATTGCGTGGCATCAATGTTGGCGGCAATAATCACGTTGCCATGCCCAAATTGAAAAAAATGTTAACTGAGGCTGGCTTCAAAAATGTCGATACATATATCAATAGTGGAAATATTTTTATCATGGGAAATGTCGACCAATTAACAGCTGAGCAAATGGTCGCAGAAGTCCTGAAGAAAAATTTCGATTTTGCGATCGACTTTCGTTTGATTTCAAAAGAAGCTTTCTTGCTCGACCTCAAACAAGCGCCAGACTGGTGGGGACAAGACCAAGAATTGCGTCATAATGCAGTCTTCAAGCTCAACGACTACAAAGCAGTCAACGATGACTGGCTCAAAGAAAATGCTACCGAAGATTACGACAAGGTCTTGATCACCCCAAATATCATCTTTTGGACATCGACTAAGAAAAAGGATCATAGCAAATCTTTCTACTCAAAGATCGGTGGTTCTGACCTTTACAAACAAACTACCGCTAGAAACTTCAACACAACCAAAAAGATTGAAAAAATGTTTGCTGAACGTTAATTTGCATCGCAATATTAAAATTTTTTGAAACATGAAAAATAGCAGTCAATTCACATTTTGAATTGACTGCTATTTTGTTGGACGTTTTTGACGCTCCCTGATCTGAAACGAGCTCTCAAAGGCAATTTCTTCCGTTTGCCACGGATATGACTGATTGCACAATTCGCAATAAGCCATATCCTGAGCAATGCTCGGAAATTACCCGCTTTTGACGCTCTCTCTATTCTTTACTCTCCGATTTGGATTAATACCTTACCGACTGCGTGTCCCTTTGAAGTATACTCTAGCGCTTCTTTGATCGAATCAAATGGGAATACTCGATCGATCACTGGTTTGATTTTTTCAGCTTTGATTAATTTGGTGATTTCTGCCAATTGTTCGCCATCGCTTCTCATCAACAAGAAATCATAACTGACTCCTTTGATGCGGGCGGTTTTTCTTAACGAACGAGAGATCATTGAGAATAGGATTCTTCTAGTCAAGCCCATTTCTTGTTCACGGGCTAGTTTTGGCGTTGGCATTCCTGAGATTGTTACCAGTCCGCCACCACTCTTTAAGATTCTCAAACCATCAGCAGTTTCAGCACCGCCACGGCTGTCAAAGACTGCATCGTAATCTTGCAAGACATCAGCGAATTTATTTTTGTGATAGTCGATGACCTTGTCAGCACCTAATCCTTCGACTAATGAAGTATTATGCTGACTCGTTGTTGTTGCTACATAGGCCCCAGCATTTTTAGCTAATTGGATGGCCATTGAACCCACGCCACCTGAACCTGAATTGATGAAGACTTTTTGGTCCTTTTGGATTTTCAAGACTTCAAATAAGGCTTGATAGGCGGTTAATCCCACCAATGGGACTGCGGCAGCATGGAGCAACGGAATATTCTTGGGAACCTTGGCGATTGCTTCTGGTTCAGTCGCTAAATACTCCGCAAACGTTCCGGTTTCACCGTGGTCAGTTCTTCCATAAACTTCATCGCCAACACTAAAGTCAGTGACGTTATGACCAATTTCAACGATCTCGCCAGAAAAATCATTACCTAAGGTCAATGGATATTAGGTCGGTATCTTAAACAACTGATGCATCATGTGGTAGTTTTGGTCCACTGGATTGATACTAGCAGCTTTGACCTCAACTAAGACTTGATCATTGGTAATTTCTGGCATATCGATTTTTTTCATTTGTGGTTTAGCCTTATCGTTCTTTGCCACATAAGCATACATTTTTGTCATTTGACACCCTCCGTAAATCAGGTACAGCACTTACATTCTATCCAACATTGCATCGTTTTGCATGTCTAATCTGGAATATCAGCTAAAGCAATTTCCAACATTTGTAAAAAACTATCGTCAGCCGGGACTAGATCATTATCAAATCTGCCAGTTCCAATATGGATGACTTCTCCAGCAATCAAGCTTCGAATCAGGCGTGCGTACACCAACTGTTGCTTTTTATCAGAAATCAGTGGATCTAATAATTGGCATAATAGTTGATACAAATTATCTAAGGTCGACTCGACTTCTTTGTCGCCATGAAACATTTCCTTCGGCATACTGATGACGTACTGCAGGACTAAGAAGTCATCAATGGCATAGTTTACACTGACCTGGCAAAACTTTAACACAGCTTTTTTCCCAGATAATCCAAAAATCTTATTCTGCAGTTCTTGAGTCAGTTTCGCATAAAAACGCACTGTTACAGCTGCTTTTAGTTCATTGCCATCGGAAAAATAATTATAGATCGATTGCGAGCGCATTCCTAATTGCTTGCTGATCTGCGAAAAGGTAGTTGGCTTTTGCTGACGAATCAATTCAATGACCGTATCAACAATTTTGGATTTAGAAAGTGTTCTAGCTGTCAAAGAAAATTCCTCCGCTTGAATTTTACACATTGTAGAATATAATTACGTTGTGTAATTAATTGATTTATCCAGTTGTCTTTCATTCTAGTCATTCTGAGTAATGACCTCAATGAAATTGACGAATATTTTGAAAGAGGGCTTTATCTTGACAACATTTGTACTCATAATTGTCGGAATTCTAGTTGGAACAATTGTGATTGCACTAGGTGGAGGCGGAGGTGCCATCTATCTAGGCATCCTCTCGTCCAGCTTCCACCTCTCGCCCGCCAGCGCTGCTGCAACTTCGATCATCACCTCGTTGCCGGCACTAGTCATTGGCGTCATTGGATATGCCAAGCAGAAACGGATCGATTTCCACGTTGGCAATCAGATGCTGTTAGCAGCACTTCCCGCAGTTGTGATAGGTTCTCTGATCTCGCCACATATTCCAAAAGTTATCTATACATGGATCATCGGCATAATTTTGATAATTTTAGGCTTACAAATCTTTTTTAAAAAATCGAAACAAGATTCGATCAATCAAAACCCATACGCAGCTGCAGCATACGGGATACTTGGAGGATTAATGGTTGGCGTTGCTGGATTAAGTGGCGGTGGACCGATCCTGGCTGGGCTCCTGCTCTTAGGGTTAGATACCTTCAACGCCACGGCGACCTCAGCGTATGTACTAGTTGGCATGAGCATTCTAGGTTCAATTTTTCATATCAGTTCCGGCAATGTGTACTGGCAAGCAGGAATACCTCTGCTCATCGGTGCTATCTGTGGTGCGGTGATTGCTCCATTGCTAGTAAATGTATTGGCTAAAAGCAAGCATCCAGAATGGATCAATTATTTTATCGCAGTTTTATTGATCTACATGGGAGTCAAAACATTAGTGTAATAATTTGTTTTTGATAGCATACGTGCTATCATGAGTGTATGAAAAAACCAGAATTTGAATTTTATACGCGTCCAAACGGCACCAATGAAATGAAAAATTTTCTAGAACAGTTATCAGATAAAGATAAAATCAAATTGCTTATAAGAATAGATTCTGTTCAAGAATATGGTTTACTTTTCGCTCAAAAACTCCAATGGATCAAAAAAATAAACACTAATTTATATGAAATAAGATCTCAAGTTTCTTCAAATATCCAAAGAGCCGTTTACTTTCATGTCGACGGAAACCGATATATCATTACGCATGGTTTTACTAAGAAAACACGAAAAACGCCTAGGAGAGAAATTGAACACGCACTAAAAATGAGACAAGAATTTTTTTCTAATGAGGATGGTGGCAATGACTAAAAACATTAAATTTGACGACTACATTAAGGAACAAAGTAAAGATCCTATCTTTAAAGAACAATACACCTATGAAAAAAATAAAATGACAGCTGCTATGGCCATTTACGAAACACGTGCTGAAATCGGCTGGACCCAACGTGAATTAGCTGAAAAAGCCGACGTTCCGCAATCGACCGTTGCTAGAATTGAAAAAGGTAATAACGTAAATGTTGATACCTTGAATAAATTAGCTGGTGCAATGGGAAAACAATTGAAAATCTCAGTAGAATAACATCTTTGATCAAAAAATCCGACCACATTTATCATGTAGTCGGATTTTTTGATTTTATGATTCAGAAACTGTTTCAACCCAATTGTGTAACAAGTAAATGCTTCCAGCTGCTTCAAGTGCGGCAACTACTACATATATCAAGATATAGAGTAAGAAGCTCCAGATGTCTGAGGAATTGGATAACATATTAACTGAATTATTTAAGGTACTCATAATGTAACTAACAATTCTAAGAACTGCCCAAATAACGACGATGTAAACTACGACGTTCAATACTCTGCGTCCCGTGCTAGGCAAGAAATTGCTACCAGTTCTGGATAACAAGTGGATCAAGTTGATAGTAGTCCAAGTTAATAGCATTAAGGCTAACATCATTAAAAGCCAGATACCGACAATGCCCCAAAGTTGTGAAACTTCAAAATTTGATCTTTGACCATTCATCATTGCCATCATTTTTAATGCCTGACTATAGTCATCCCAGTTAATAGCAATTGTGATGAAATACATAATGAATTCAACTGCTAAAGCGTAAATCATTCCAACAAACGAACTAGCTAGGTTTGCCAGATAAAACTTGATATCGCCAATTGGCACTAGTCGATAACTATCGCGGGTGTAAATTCGTTCTTGTAAGACTGTCAATCGAATAAAGACAATCAAGATAGCCAAGAATGACCATGTAAAAGTAAATTGGAACCAACTATTTTTTGAAAAATTACCATCAACGGCTGACCAGATGATCGAAACGAAAATGGCCATAATGTTGATCAATAAGATAAAGTTTGTGCTACGGAATTTATCGTTTAAGGTTGCTTTGAAAAATCTGCCGAAACTAGTCATCTTGTTTGCCCCCTTCTTGATACAAGCTTTCGTAAAAGTCTTCGATGTCCATGCCCGTATCTTCACGGATCTTGTCAGCTTGTTTGTGACAATTTATAGTCTCGTCTTTGATTACGACGATCTCATCAAGCAATGTTGCGATTTCAGTCACGTAGTGGTCACTAATAACGATTGTTGAATCTTCGGGCTTCCACTTAATGATACTGTTGATGATCTGCTTACGACTCATCGAATCGATTCCATCAAACGGTTCATCCAACAAGTACAAAGGAACTTGGCGAGATAAGGTCAAAGCAATGACGAGTTTTTCCTTGTTACCTTTTGAAAGAGCTGAAATTTTAGTTGTTTTGTCTAATTTCAAAAACTCGAGCAATTCGTTAAAACGTTTGTCGTCGAAATCTTCATAGACAGTCTCGTAAAATTTTTCAATTTTAGCGATTGGGGTACTTAATGGAAATCCGCCTAAGCGGTCCATGTAACTAACTTTGCTCTTACGTTCGGGAGCGGAAAATGAATTGTCTAATTCAATAATTCCGTGTCCATGAGCACTGCCGGTGATCAAACGCATCAAAGTCGTTTTACCAGCACCATTTTCTCCTAATAATCCGACAATCTTGCCACGATCTAGTTTTAAGTTAACGTCATGCAAAATCTTTTTTAATCTGTGACTATAGTTCAGATCTTCAATCTTTAATAGTTCAGGCATTTTGTGCACTCCTATCATGAATGTATTGTTGAAATTCTTTAATAATCTCTTCATCGGTGAGCTTTAAGCTATGCAATTCTTCATAAGCAATCGAAATTTGTTTATGAACGACTTCCGTCTTTAAATTGCTGATCATTTCCTCGTCTGCAGTCACAAAGTTTCCCTTACCTCGTTGCGATTCAATGACCTTATTAGCCAACATTTCAGACAAAGCTCGTTGGACGGTGTTGACGTTTGCCGTAACATCGACTGCTAGTTGTCTGACCGAAGGAAGCTTCTCTCCCGGCTGTAAGTCACCTGTTATGATTCTTCGATACAAGTAATTCTTGATCTGGATATAAATCGGAATCTTGTCATCAAACTTCAAAACAGTCACCTCAATTCCTACTGTATTAGTTTACTAGTACACTATATAACTGTTACAAGATTTTATCAACAATTTTTGTGAAAAACACTTGTTAAAAGTATCACAATATCGTATACTATGGTTGTCGACAGATAGTATTCCGGGATAGGAATATATCTCAGTCAAAGGCTTAAAACTGATCATTGAAACATTTGAAAGTTTCACTAGTTCGTTTTTAAAAAATAAAAGCTAATTACAATTCAATTTATCACGAAAAAAGATAATAATTGTTTACTCACAAGCATAGTAACACGATGATTAACCACACTTTGTTTCGGATAATAATTAACAGCATAACTTATGATCGGTTAAGCTTTTGATTTTCGAGATAATGATTAGAGCTCCCAGTTTTGGGGGCTCTTTTCTTATGCCTGGGTTTGCTTAAGCTGCTTTTTGGGTGGTATGCGGGCAATTGGTTGAACTGACTTATGTGCGGCATGCGGGCCGACTCCGGGGTGGTTCCGCTCTTTCGGCTCTGGAACGTAGTGGGTACACTTGAAGCTTACTGCAAAGACCGCAGCAATCTCCAAGCTGCACCTTTTACTAAGCACTGCTTCGCATTGCTAAGAAAAATATCACTACTGAGGCCGAGCGCTCCACCACCCCGGAGTCTAATCTGGTTTAAATCAAATGCTTAACCCTCCCCCTCTTTTTTCCAACGTATGCATTATTTACTTGTTGGATACTTTGTTTCTGGCTCATCCTCCTTCCTATTTTTGCTTTCTTCTTCCTACTTTTTATGAACACCTACGTTTTACTTTTTTCTTTGTCGTTGTCTTCTATGCTTGCTCTGCATTGTTTACTTGTGCTTATTGCTTGCTTGGCTTCGCCAATCTCGCAAGGTCTTCCCTCTTGCCGAACATCTCAATTCATTCAATTTATTTATCCACGCAAAAAGACGAAATCTTTCGATTTCGTCTCTTTTTTATTCGCTTAGGGGTGCTTCTGGATGTAGCACTGATTTTTTGGTTGGGATTGTTTGATCTCTTCCTAAGTACATTTGATAGTATGGTGGGACGTCGTTTATCATCTTCAACAATGCTGCCTCTAGTTGTGGTAGCTCTGCTGGGTCTATTTCTGGTAAGTCACTTGGCTTGACGTCTCCTTTGATTCCTGCGAAGCGTTTTACTCTTTCTAATAGATATCTGATGTCGTATCTTGATGGGTTTACTTCTATGACATCTTTTTCAATGTCTAACAGGCCGTAAACTGCTTCTAAGGCGGTTCTGACTGACGTTTCTACTGTGAAGACTACGTCATCTTTGATTTCTACGAATTGTCCTAACAAGGCTAGGTTTGTGCAGCCTGCTGGGATTACTAATGGGCGGTCGCCTAATTCTCTTGGCATGAATTGAGCTGTACAGTATGGCATCATTGCTGTTGACATGTAGGTGTGGGCTAAGACTTCGTCCTTGATGTCTAACATTCCTAGGTGGTATAGCAATTCGGTCATGATCTCGTCGCCGGTGCAGTCCCACATTCTCTTCTTGATGTAGTTTCCTTCGTTTTCTCCGTATAGGCCGTATCCCCAACCTACTTCTTCGTCTTCTGCTTGATATGGGAAGAATGGTTTGTGATGGATCTCAAATGATAGGTCCCAATTGGAATCTTTGAATACCATTAAGCCACCTGTTCCGGCTGGGCTTCCTGATAGTCTTTCGATTCGTTTGAAAAATTCTGGGTAGCCTTTGACTGTTGGGAAAAATGAGATCCACTTGGTCTTGTCGATCTGGCCTAAGAATTTCTCTGGATGGCCGAATTTTTCATCCTTCTTGGCGAGATTCTTCCAGATGGTGAAAGTTCCCATGTCTGTTGTGTCAGTATTAGTTTCAGCAACTGTGTTGTTGTCGCCGAAGGTACTGTTTTCACTGATTGAACCTGTGGTTACGAATACTAAGTCTTGTGCGCTGACTGCAACCTTTGCTGGTTGGCCAGCGTGATTGGCGATAATATTTTTTACAGTATTGTTGTCGTCTGTTAATTCCAAATCAGTTACAGCAAAGTCATTCGTGAATGTTACTCCTTTATCAATTAGGTAACGTTCGATTGGGAGAATAATTGCGTCATATTCGTTATATTTTGTATGAATAAATCCTTCGAGGTATTCGTGTCTGGTGATAAAGGTAAATCTTTGCCAATAACGACGGCATTCGATAACACTGTGATAGTCTTTGAAAGCCAATTGACTGTGGAAGCAAGTCCAGAAGTTCGTCTTGTAAAATCCTTCATCGAAAAAGTCATTCAAACTCAAGTTGGCTAATTCTTCTTCTGAAGATGCAATGATTTTTCTCATTGCTTCAGCATATTTTGGTTCTAGTTTGTAATCATGATAATGAGCATCGATCTCGCCTTGGTTGATGATCACACGTGCTTCACTATGAATTGGTTCGTCACGGTTGAAATCAACAACGTCATCAAGAACCGTGCGACCTTCATTTTCCAATGATGGAATCTTGCTACACAAGTACCAAAGACATTCCATATATGGCTCTAGCTCACGTTCAGCCCGACAAAGATATCCAGCTGCATCTTTAGTACCATCCATGGAGCCACCCATGACTGGCTTTTTTTCAAAAATCTTGATGTTGCGAGCTGGCATTTGCGCATCGTCGATCAAGAAAACGGCAGTAGCCAATCCAGCGATACCTCCACCAACAATGTTAGCCTGACGGTCATCGACCCCTAATGGTTTTTTAGGACGATACATAGTTTTGTAAATGTTCATGATAAGACCTTCTTCTAAAAAATTTTTGTGCCTGTTTTTAGATTAGTTCCGCACCCTTAGTGAAACAATTTACAAAAAAAGCAAACTGTCAAAATTTTGACAATTTGCCGATATTATCTATTTTTCAGAATAACGCAGTAAAGCTTTTTTAAAATCGCCCTGGATCAAGACCCCAGTCTGTTCAACGATGTCCTCAGGCTTGTCATTAAAACCATTAGCGACCCATTCAAAAATCAAGGCAATGAAAGCCAGACTGTAAAAATGAGCAATAAAATGCTTATGCTTGTCCGAAACATTTAACCCCTGAGCTTGACGCTCAACCACAGCAATAATGTACTCGTATAGCACCTTGTAAATGTACTTTTCCAAAATATCACGATAAGCAGATTGATAAGTATTCGTGACCAAATATTGATTATCCTCAACGTCGCGCATAACATTTAAAAACCCCTGTTGCCAATCATCATAAGTAGCCACATTCTGCAAAGCCTTATCAGTAGCCCGCTTAGCAGTCCATTCAACCAGTTCATAAATATCAGCAAAGTGATTGTAAAAAGTCTGCCGAGTTAATTCGCAGTCGTCGACAAGTTTTTGAATCGTGATCTTATCAACCGGAGTAGTCCGTAACTCTGAAATCAAAGCATCCGCCAAATGTTCTTTTGTATTAGACATGAAATCTAACCTCGATAAGTAAATAAATATAATTATAATTTTTTCGAATAAAATTTTCCATAATTCTACAGAAAATAAATAAGGATGTTGAAAACAAAAAGTTTTCAACATCCATTCCATGTATTTGAAGTTTTTAATTAGTTTATTGAGCAGACAGTCAGCATGCAACCGACGAAGTCGGTGAATAAGATTAGACTAACTAAACATTCAGCGAAAAAACAGCCGACATACCCCCTTCCACCAAAAAAGAGAGGATTTTGAACTAAACCAATCTAGGCTCCGGATGGAAATCGATGCCTGGCTCAGCCGAGAAATTGTCGTTAGCCGGCGATGACGCCAGCTTACGACAAGAGGCAGCTTTGAGATTTTTTCGGTCTTTGAAAAAAGCTCAAAGTGTCTCCTCAGCGTTCCAGACAAAAGGCAATCGATTTCCACCCGGAGCCGGCAGCCAACCACCACAACTGCATTTAACTCAAAATTACAAACTAAACAGTCAATTCAATCTGATTCCCCTCTGGGTCACACACCAAACTTTCATACTGACCATCACCAGTAGTCCGAGGTCCGTCCAGATGATCGTAACCATCCTCCTCGATCCGTTCAGTCAACTCGTCAACATCTTGCTTAGAACCCAAGGAAATAGCCAAATGAGCATAACCAACAGGATAACCAGACAACCTGTCCAAATTAATATCGTCGCGGGTGCAAACCTCTAACTTAGCCCCGCCATCAAACGACAAAAATCTTGAAGTGAACGTGGTCTTAGGATTGTGATATTCCTCTGAAACCTTGACGTCAAAGTATCGCTTGAAAAAAGCCACTTCCTTATCCAGATCCTGAACATAAATACCAACATGTGCTATTTCCATCTCGTCCACCCCATTTATTTAATTTTTCCAAACCAATATATCATTAAAAAAATTGTCTGTCTATATAACTACCACTCTTGTGAGTCCTTAGTTTTTCGCTTCAAAACTAAAGCTAAGATCAAGGCAATCACAGCGTAAATTGCGGCGACATATCCCACTGCTGTTAAGCTGAAGAATTTAACCGTATTGGCAGCCGTAAATGAACCTAAAGAAATGCCGACATTTGAAAAAATTGAGATCAGTGCCGTCGACAAAGCTAGCGATTGTGGATAATTTTTTGCAGCCTCATTCATAAATCCGAGTTGCATCGTTGTTCCGTGAATAATCACTAAGCAGCAAAGAACGCCCAGAACTACCATTCCTAAGACTTTGTTTTGCAGAGCAGTTCCCAATAACAGACAGAAAATGATCATCAAAATAAAGACATAAGGAAGCTTAGAAGTCCCCCTTCGACCAGCGACCATCCCGGCTATTTGATTACCTAAAATACTCATCACACCTAAAGCAAACAGCAACCAGTTCAAACTAGTTAAGTCGTAGCCCATGACCGTGGTGATCAGCGAACGAATATAAGTATAAAAAGTATATTGAACACTCAAGACGGCGATAACAATACCAACGCCTAACAAGATTTTTTTATCGGTAAAAAGTTGAAGTTGTTCAAAGAAGTTACCAGTAACTTGTGGTTTTTCATGTGGCGTTAACCAGGCCAATAGTGCCCAGACGATCAACGTCAAAACTGATACGATCCCAAAACTGGCGTGCCAGTTGATCAAGGTCGCGATAGTCGTACCTAGAGGTACACCAATAACAGAAGCAATACTGAACCCAGCACCGACCCAGGCTAATACCATCGGCTTTTTCGGCAATGGCGTGACCAAGTTGGCGAATTCATTGATCAAAGTAATGATCGTCCCGGCAACCAAAGCGGTCATGATTCTGGCAATGAAGAGCCAGAACAACGACGGTGCCACGGCCGTCAAAGTGTTACTGATAAAGAACACTGCCATCAAGACCATCAATAAATTGTGCCGGTCAAAATGGCTGGTAAATGTAGTCAATAATGGCGTACTAAAGGCATACACCAAAGCAAACGTCGTTACCAAGATACCGATCGACGACAGCGAGACGTGATAAGTTTTCGCCAAATCGGACAAGATACCAACGACCATAAATTCGTTACATCCCAACATAAATGCTGTCAAAATAAAAGTTACTGTCCGTAACTGGTAGTGTTTTGCGTACATCCGCTAGATCCCCCTAAAAATAAAAATCATCTTCTCTAATATAGCAGAATAATTCAAGAATTGTCTTGCCATTCATTAATGATAAACATGATATAATAAGAACAAGAGTTCTACTAACAACTACAGGGTGCTGATATAGCGCCTTTTTATTTTTCTAAGGAGGCAGAAATTGATGAAAAAAAGCGAACGTACTTACATGGCAATCGATTTAAAATCTTTTTATGCCTCAGTCGAATGTATCGACCACGACCTCGATCCGTTGAATGCCAATTTAGTCGTTGCCGATAACTCGCGAACCGATAAAACAATTTGTCTGGCAGTTTCGCCAGCGTTGAAGCAATTTGGAGTCCCTGGACGTCCAAGACTTTTTCAAGTCGAACAAATCGTTCGAAAACTCAACCGTGAGCGAAGCGATCAACTCGAAAGTCACCGTTTGACTAAGTATTCTTCAATCAATCGACAACATTTATTGAACTCGCCATCACTAAAAATTGGCTACAAAGTCGTTAAACCACGAATGAATTTTTACATGCACAAGAGTACTGAGATCTACGGAATCTACTTGAGATTTATCGCGGCCAAAAATATCCACGTTTATTCGATCGATGAAGTTCTGATGGATGTCACCGACTATTTGGCGACCCATGACGTCTCCGCTCACGTGCTAGCCAAAACTATTATCCAACAGATCCAAGCAGAAACTGGCATCACCGCCACCGCTGGCATTGGCACTAATCTGTATTTGGCCAAAGTTGCCATGGATATCGTGGCAAAGCACATCCCTGGAGATTCCGACGGCGTGCGAATCGCCCAAATGGACGAGCAGCAATACCGTCATCTGCTGTGGGCGCACACTCCTTTGACTGATTTTTGGCGAGTCGGACGTGGCTACTCAAAGCGCTTGGAAAAATTAGGCTTGAATACCATGGGCGATATTGCCCGTTGTTCTTTAGGAACTCTATCTGACAAAATGAACGAAGAAGTGCTGTATCGTGAATTTGGTAAAAATGCAGAACTGTTGATCAACCACGCTTGGGGACACGAGTCAGCAACCTTGGCTGATATCAAAACTTATCGAGCAGACGATCACGGGTTGTACCAAAGCCAAGTATTGATGAAACCCACTTCTTATGAAGATGGTTTAAAAATCGTTCGTGGTATGAGCGATATTCTGGCACTTTACCTAGTTCAGAGAAAGCAAGTCACCGACCGGATTGGGATCGTGGTCGACTACGACATCAAAAGTCTCGATGGTAACTTCAGCGGCAAATTAGTCGAAGACTATTATGGTCGCAAAACGCCAAAGCCTGACCACGCCAATATCAAGCTCGATGCTCCAACTAGTTCTTCATTAGAACTTAGAAATAGCTACAAAGAAATTTACAAACAAAACATCAACGACAAACTTTTGATAAGACGCGTGACCTTGACCGCCAACAACTTAGTCGATGAAGTCGAGTCCCAGCAAGAAATGAAGTTTAAGCAAACTAACCTTTTTGCCAATACCGAGGCAGAAATCGAGCACGATCAAGATGCTCAGAAGAAACGTCAGCAAGACCGCAAGATTCAGGAAACCATCTTGGAGCTGCAGAAAAAATTTGATAATAAGAACGTTATTTTAAAAGCTTCCGACCTCGAAAAGGGTTCAACAACGATCGAACGAAATAATCAGATTGGAGGTCATCACGCCTAATGGATGAAAAAAAGTTAATCGAGAAAAAGATTTTTAACGATACCTCCCGATACAACGACATAATGGAACGACCGTACCAGCAATCAAAACGGCACTTACCAATGAATCAGCTGGACCGAGCCTTTCAATTTGCGCCATTTGGGGCTTTGGAAGGATTCAACGGCTTGATCCAAGAAAAGACCAAGATGTACGCACGGAAGAAGTATTCCAATGCTGAACAAGAGCAACAAATCATGCGCCAATTGAAATATTTGCAGACGCATCCCTTGCAAGTCGACGTCAGTTACTTCAACGAGGATTCCGGCTACTATGACCACGTCAAAGGATTGTATAAATCGATTGATTTGAAAAAAGGTCGCGTGACCTTTGAAGAAACCTCAACCGTAATCGTAAATATCAGAGAAATAAAATTATTGAATAAAAAATAAGTCTACACGCATCACTGCTGTGTAGGCTTATTTAAGTTGATCCCTGCTTGCTTCAAAATTTTGCTTTCGATGCCGTGTTCATATTCTTTATCGAAATGAACTGGCACAGGTACAGTCACGTTGGTATTTGGATTGTACATCTTCAAATGCGAACCGGTCTGCGATTTCTCGACAAAGCCGTTGTTCCGCATCAATTTCAAAAGTTTCCGGGGTTTCATAGCCATAAAAACATCCCCTTCCGCTTTTTATTATACCTATGACTCCTGTTTTTTATTTAATTTTGGCTTGAACTGTAAATGGCATTCAAGGTCTTGATATCTTGAGCCGTCAATTGCGTCATGCCTTGATCCGTTGGATACATTACTGAAGTTGGATCACTACTGTGTCCCAGACCTAGTGCATGTCCCAATTCGTGGGTCGCAACTGAAACTGATACCGCGTTTGGATAATAAGTATTTATTTGAGCAGTACCGTGACTCCAATCGCCAATCGTGCTGGCGAAAGTCTCTGGTCCACCCTTACCTAATTCCATATCGACCGTGTTGCCCTGGACGTTAGTCGTATTTTGACTGTACGTCCCCATGGTGATCTCGTTTTGACGACTTCCAGCAGTTCCCGCGATCAGCTTAACGATGCCGGTATTGTTGTAAGTTGCAATGGCAGTCTCAAACACATTTTTTACAGATTGAGGCGTGCCATCTTGAAAATGATAATAGTAAATGTTCGACAATGCGACTTGTTGAACGTTGGACTCAATTGGCGTACTTGAATTCGTAGCTTTCGGCTTTTCAACCTTTTGCTTCATCGTTTGGCCATTCGAGCTAACTTCGACTTTCCCAAAGCCGATGCTCGATAAAAATCTTTCGGCACTCTGCATCAGTGATGTGCGCACCTGATTTACTTGAGAATTGGCTGACAAATTATTGCCGTCAGTTGACAGATAACCGGCAAATCCCACTAAACCGATCATCATCGCTACAACTGCTACCCCACCTAATAACGTTTTTAAAAAATAACGCATAGAATTCTCACTTTCTCAAAAAACATCTTTATGCTATTTAAATCGATTTGCGACTCAAATGCAACTCTAATCCTTGATTTGTAATATCTTATCTAAATCGTCACGACCAGGTTTGAATTGGTTGATTGGATCTTCAGTTGGATAACCTAATCCAATACCCATAAAAATTGCTTCATCATCAGGAATCTCAAATTGATCATGAATTTCTTGTGGATATCTGACAAAACCATATGCAGGAATTGCTCCGACGCCATGGTTCTCCGCCGCTAATAATACACCATAACCAAAGGCACCAGCATCATAAGCAACGTAGCTTGAAGCGTCTTTTTTGATAGTAATATAAAGAATTGCTGAAGCATTGAATAAGACGTTGTTTAAATCGCCAAACTCTTTACTTTCTGGATGGTTAGAAGCTTGATATTGCCAATCCAAAATATTGGCGTCAGCAGCTGCAGTCCAATCCTGTGGAGGCATCACTTCCGTCCAACTCTTAGTCTTGTCAGCAACAGCTTTTTCATGAGCTGCACGAATCTTGTTAGCAGTCTCTCCAGTTGCTAAAAAGGCGTGATAAGGCTGACTGTTTTCCCATGATGGAGCTTGTTGAGCTTCACTGACAATCGCCTTTAAAGTATCCAAATCGACTTGCTTGCTGGAAAAATTTCTCGTTGAGTTACGTGCTAAATTAGTCATAGTAATACTCCCATCATTATTTAATCATTAAATAAATGATAAACCTTATAGTAGGGTCGAAGGCAAGAAAAAACACCAATTTGAGTTTCAAATTGATGTCTGGTTAGCGATTCATTGAATACAATTATAATGTCAGTTGTAATTCTTCAAGCAATTCATAAAATGTAATGACACGAATGCCAAACTGATTCGCGACACCAGAGATTTTGGGCTCCCGTCCTGACTCACTGCCGACATCTGGCAAACTCAATTTAGCTGCGCCATCGAATGTAACAATTGTATGTCCTTGAGAAATTGCAACTGCTATTAACCATGGATCTGCCTTATCGACATCGTCCCATCGACTTATTCCGGCATCACTCCATCGGTTTGACATAGATATCCAATCTTGAACTTTTCCATATTTATCAAGGATGTCCTGATCAACTTTAATCAAACGGCCTCGATAAGTTTGATCTACCCATATAGTCAAATCACTAGGATATGTAACTTCATCAAATACTTGCTGTATCATAACAACGTCATCACGTTGTGACAAGAATTTCCACACAGAGGGGAAAACAGATCTACGATACCACTTTGTGCTACCGTCAATTAATGAATTAGTATCTATTAGATATCCCATCACTTATTCCAATCCTAAAATTTTATTAACAGTTTTCTGATAAGTTTTTAAACTAACTCCTAACATATCTGCGGCAGTAGATAACGGCATATTACCTGTAGCTTCATCTGAAATCACGGCATTGGCAAAATTCAAATCAACTCGAGAAACAGCATTATTATAAAAATTCCCACCAGAAGATGATTTCTTATTTGCAAGTGCATTTTTTTGCTCAACTTGTGCCCAATCAACAATTTTTTGAGAAAAAATATTTAATTCAACAGTTCTTATCGACGTTGCCAATATGCTCGTATGAAATTTTCGAGATAGTTTTCGTACATTATCTTCCGGTGAATCATTCCAATTTACAATTTTCAAGACTCGTTCTTTTGGCATCAACACATTGATTGTCACAGTATTTATCCATCTTTCATCTTTCACATCGACATCTGGAGACACATTTAAAATTTCATTGTTCCCCAAAAGAATATGAATAAATTCATGAATCAGTGAAAATATTTTTGCAGTTTTACTATCTTTAGAATTAATAAAAATAAGTGGAACAATATCATCTATCAATACAAATGCTCTAAATTCATCCACATTCAACGGGCGTTGGGTATTGGAACCCACTATTCCGTTTTGCATCACTAAAACACCATAATCGCTAATTCTATTTTTTAACAATGAAAAGAAATCGTCGTCTGTCATGAATGATTGATAAACCGAACTCAAATTTAAAATATCAATTACATTACTTGATGCACTAATTGGATCAATATTTACACTCAGTTGATTTAATAAATCAAATTTGTGATTTGTTTTTTGTTCAAGTAGATATTGTTTCATCCATGCTTGTCGTGATTCCATCTGATGGATGGTATCCACTAATTTTCGGCTTGGCAGAACGTCGCTATTATTGACAGTCCTGTACTTCACAAAATCATTATTTTCCTCTGGAATGGAGCTTTTGATCAAATACCTAAAAGGAATCTTGGTATCGCGACTAAAGCCTTGTAGTTGATTGAAGGTAGGATAGTCACTTTTGTTCTTTGCGTTTTTCCATTTATTTATCGAATATTTCTTCAGTAGGTCTTCATCATTTTTCTCACCATTATCAATTGCCCATTGAATAACTTTTCCGTCAACTGGTATGCGTAATAACGTCGTCATCATCCTAACCTCCCTTCATTGTTATGTCTGACTTTATGTTATCATGGTTTGTTTTTTGAGTCGAAGAATATCCATCTCCTATCAAATATGAGTTAAATTTGATTTGTTTGTCTTAGAGACAGTTTGCGTACACAACCACCTTAATCTCTTACACAAATAAAGGTCAAAAAAAAGACCCCACACACTGTGGAGTCTTCTCAGCTCAACTAATCAAAAATTAGTTCAACTTCTTCTTACTTACGATGTTAAGATCTTTGTCCATGTCATAAACAACTGGTTCACCAGTTGCCATTTCAACGTCCATGATGTCAGCATCTGAAATGTCTTCGATGTATTTTGTTAGGGCACGTAGTGAGTTACCATGTGCTGCAATGATAACGTTCTTGCCGTCTAACAACTTAGGAGCGATTTCGTCTTCCCAGAAAGGAATAACACGTTCCAAAGTAACTTTAAGGTTTTCACCACCAGGGATAATACGTGGGTCCAAGTTTGCGTAACGACGATCGTTAGCTGCTGAACCTTCGTCAGTTGCTTTCAATAATGGTGGCAAAGTATCGTATGAACGTCTCCAGATATGAACCTGTTCATCACCGTACTTTTCAGCTGTTTCTTTCTTGTTCAAGCCTTGAAGAGCACCATAATGACGTTCGTTCAATCTCCATGTCTTCATTTCTGGAATCCATAGTTGGCCACAGCCTTCAAGAGCGTAGTGCAATGTCTTGATAGCACGTGTTAATACTGATGTATATGCTTGGTCGAATTCGATTCCTTCTTCTTTAAGAAGTTTACCAGCATTTTGTGCTTGTTTAACGCCTTCTTCACTAAGGTCAACGTCAACCCAGCCAGTAAATTGATTAGATAAATTCCATTCACTTTGTCCGTGACGAATGAAAACTAATTTTGCCATTTCATTTCCTCTTTTCATTTCTTTAAACAAGTTATATATTACACGATTTATTCAATAAAAAAAAGTGGTACGGGCCCACTTTTAGTGTTTATAAATTGGAGTCTCGACATCTTCAAGAGTCGAAATATCCATTTTTACTTTGGCATTTTTGTTCAAATAGCCATTTACGTTGTCATTTCCTGCAAATACAGCAGTGACTTTATCAGTTCCATTCAACAAATCAGTCACGATTCCCGCATTCTGATCCTGCGTCATAATGATAGGAATGATCTCGATACTGTACTTTCTAAGTTGCAATAATTTCTTGTAAAAAGCCGAATCGATTGAAACAAAGATAGTAGCTTGCATATTGCGAAGTGCTTGATTCTTAAGCCACCAGAAGATCAATTCTTCATCGCTGCTGAAAGTACTGATCAAAACGTTGCCAGCGGAAAACAATTGAATGAAAGGTTCGTCTTCGGTATAACTCTTGATCAAAACTAAAGTGCCATCTTGGCGATAGAAGTTTTCACGAATAACGCGATTAGGATTTTGTGGATCGTAAAATTGCGTTGCCGAATTGACGCCATTGACATCAAAAATATCACGACTCAACAACTTGCGGTCGTCATAATGTCTAATGACCTTTAATTGACCATGGTTGTTGCGAGCAACTTCCATGACCAAAGTTTCGCCATCATAAACCTTGTCGATGTTCTTATCAGTATCGTGTTCGATCCGATAGTCGTCTTCATAAGGAATTTCGGCTGGAGCAACTGACACGTTGTTGTTGCGTCCTTGTAAATCGTTGTACATGTTCAATAAATATGAATTTGGATTAACTAAGTCCGAGTTTTGGTAGTCAGTCCAAGTTTGGTTTGCGAGGTCGTCGTAAGACACAGTGATGGTATTTGCTAAAAAACCGTGATCATCAAACGTCTTAGTTAATTGACGCCACATTTGACGTTCGCCATCATTAGGATTGACATCCAAGTGGTCATTAAAAATGAAGTAGTTACGATTAGGATCAAGGAAAATTTCGTTTGCCATTTCGTCAGAACCAAACCATTTTTTCAAGGATGTATTGATCTTTGAAACTTGGTCATTGGTTTCTTTGCGGGCATTTTGTTGATCATTGCCTAAACTACGTAAAACATAGTTGTAATAACTTCTGGCCGACAAAAGTTGATGACGCAATTGTTTCTTAACGTCATTTTCTTGATTGATGATTCCCTGTAGATCTTCCTCGGTATTTTCCCAGTCATTGTTGTCCTTTTCAGGCACTGGCTGTTCCTCGTAGTAGTAGCCATTCAATTCTGGACCATCAGGTTGGACTGAATCCCCTTGTGAAAAAGTATTCTCTGCTGGTTGTGGATCGATCGGTTGTTGATTTTGTTCTGTTGGTTGGTTGAAGTTTTGTTGTGGATCCGCACTCATCTGTGGATCTGGTTGAATCGGTGCTGCTGTTGCACTAGTTGCAGCTTGTTGTGGGAATGGTGGCACGCTACTAAATTGGTTATTTAATTGCGAATTGTTAGCACCATTTTGTTGGTGATCATCGTTGTTGTCGCCATTCTTTTTATTTCTATCAAAAAAAGACATAACCAAATCTCCTATCTAATCAAATTGACTTTAACACCCATTATAATAAAGTATCCGCGACATAACTACATTTATCAATAAATATGCAGTATAAACGTGCTCCAAAACACAACTTTCTCCGCTTAACTACAAAACGTACCTAATTCAGAGTGCGAATTAGGTACGTTTTTACGTTAATGCTCAAAAGTTACCCGTGTTTTGGACCACTCTCTTACATTTTATGATTTTCTCCAAGGTATTCGTCGTCTTTTCGGTTGTTTTGTTCCCCCTATTTGATGAACTCCTAAGATATCGAGGAAGAAAACAAAGATTGGAATACCGATGATCAAGCCCCATGCTCCTAGTAGTTCTTCTGAAACTATCAAGACTACGAATGTAAAGAATATCGGTAAATGGGTCATGCTTGACATAAATTGTGGATTTAAGAAATATGTTTCGATCATGTGGATCACAATAACCATGATGATGATATATACCACATACTTGAATCCGTCGACTGAATAAGCGACGAAACTCAGTGGTATCAACGAAATAATCACACCAGCGACTGGAATCAAGGAAAGAATGAAGACCATCGCTGCTAAAGCAATTACTCCGGGCATCTTCATGACGATCAACGTAATGGTTGTCAAAATCGTATTGACCACGGCAATCATCAATTGAGCCTCAATAACGACACCAAAGGTATTGATAAATTTTTGACCATAATAGCGAACATCGTCGAATAACCAACCATATTTGCTAGTTAAAAACTGACGTCCAAAGCGATTCATATCTTCTATCTGTGACGTATAGAAAAAACTCAATATAAATGATAGGAAGATATTTAATCCAATCGCACCAACGCTAGTAATGTAATTGACTAATTGAGAAGCAGCGGTCTTAATCTGATTATCAAGATTGATCTGCTGCAAATAATCGTAAACATAGGATAGATATTTATTATCGCGAACTTCTTTACTCTGGTAAAACTTGGTCAATGAGTCACCGATCTTGATCGATTGATGGACCAATTGCGGAACGTAGTTGGTAATTGCAAATACCAACAATGCAATGATCAAGATATAGACTGGTGCAATGATCCAGATCGGCCGGATATTAACATGCTTTTGAACGGCTCGAACTAATTGGACTGACAAAAATGTAAAAATAAATGTCAGCAAGAACAAGCTCAGCATGCTTCTAAACAACCAAAAGATCAAAATGACGAGTAGCAATAGAACTGTTCGCCGCAATCTTTTATTGGCGACAAATTTATCATAAATAGTCATACAGCAAACTCCTTAGGGAACAAAGGTACAAATAAGTAGCACTATCATCATCAACATCACGGTTTCGATAGTGTATCTATAATACCAGATTATTGCTGTGAACTCACGAAACATTGCCGGCCATTTAAAAATCGGCAGAGTGATCGAAGGTACGAAATTTGCCGAGAATCCAATTTTTTGCGCGTACTCCTTTGCCCTTGGAACGTGAAATTCGCTGGTCACGACGATTATCTTGGGAACAGTTGGCAAGTTCCACAATCGTTTGATAGCAATTGAAGAGTACTCCAAGTTCTCGGCAGTGTTGATCGACTTATTTTCAACGATGATCGAAGAATCCGGTATTCCCTGTTCTAACAAGTATTGACGCATGATAGTCGACTCTTTGATCTTAACAATTGAACTTTCGCCGCCGCTGACGATGATCTTCGGCTTTGGTTCCATCTGTTCATAAACTTGAATCGTCTTGTCCAAGCGGCTCATCATGATCGGTGGAATTCGCTTGCTCATAAATTTTGAACCCAGTACCACGATGTAGTCTGCCTGTTCAACTCTGGCACGTTTGGCAAAATAGTTGACGTAAAAAGTATAGATACCCATGATAATTAAAAACATTAGATCCACGCAGAAAATAAAAGCTAGAAAGATAGTATAAAGCGGCGACAAATTAGTCATCGATTGAGCTTTTATGATTGGTGGCAATAACCCTAAAATAAAAATCGTGACTGCGATAAAAGTCGGTACCGGATGTCGGCTAAATAGCGATCGGACATTCATGACCAGAGCGACTTCTAACACAGCCACAATCACGATATAAGCAAAAAATGGCATATGTATTCCCTCATTCGACATTTTCCTGTAATCGATTGATCTTATGCAAGTCCGACCCATGAATCCCCCAAGGCCAAAACTTTACAATCAAGTAAGGTGAGAATCGACTGAAATTTTTCAAAATCTATAATATTTCTCTCTGATTATCAAATATTATACAACGGAAAGTTGAAAATGTAGCTAAAAGCTGAAAAGCTCTAATTGCAAAAGGCCAGCCGTTTGGCTGACCTTTGTAATTAATATTATTTAATTAATATTCAAAAAATTATCTAGCTGTGTAAGTTGCAGCACTATCGATGACCCACTCATTAGTTGAGACACGGTAGTAAGTGTGACCATTGTAAGTCTTTTGTTGGTCGGTGAACCATGACGTGTTATTAGCTAAACCACGGTTAGCGTTCTTAGCATTACCAGCAGTATCGAATGAAACTAATGGAACCATGAAACTGGATGAGTTATTGACTTTGACAGTGCCTGTTTCACCTTGAGCAGCACCGCCATTATTAGTTGTATCGGTGCCGGCAGCAGTACTTCCGGCATTGCCAATTTGGTCATAGTACTTTTGGATCAATGGCATAAATTGATCCATGCCGTAACCCCATTTGGCAAAGTAGCCAGTTGGGTCAGTGTGATCAGTTTCGTGCCACCATTGTGCAGTTTGGTCATGCGTTACAACTGTTGTGCCGTATTCAACAGGCAAGTTGTATTTGTGAAGCATCGTAGCAATGTAAAAAGCATCATTAGCGACTGAACGGGCAAATTTATCCGCTGTATTTACTTCGCACAGTTCGATCTGAATATACTTGGAATTAGCTGTAGGACCAGCACCCCAAACACCGTAGTCAGTGTTGTGGATGTTAATAGTTTGCGTATCATCAGTAAAAGCATGCACGTAAGTCTCTAACGTTTCCCAATTATTATTGAAGCTTTGAGCAAAAGTTGCTGCAGTTGTGTTTGGTGAAGCAGTCTCATGAACGACGACACCTTCTGGCTTACCAACACCATTTTCATAACCGAACCAGTCGCTAAAAGTACCTTCTTGATAAGTGATTGGAACTGGTTGGATACCGTTTTGATCGATATAATCGTTGATCCAAGAATCAGCTCTAACATCTTGTTGGACCATTTGTGGTGCAAGTTGCATGGTAGTAGTAAAACCAACTCCAACTAAAAGAACTGCTGAAGCAATACTTGCGAGCCATTTATTTTTTTTGAACATGTGAATCTCCCCCTCAATGCAAAACCCAGAAAAAAAGGCAAAACTAATAATAAACTATTAATTTCACCTTAAGTATTTCAATTATTTAGCTGTAAATGTTGCGTATGAGTCCATGACCCATTCGTTTGTTGATACACGGTAGTATGTGTGACCGTTGTATGTCTTAGTTTGGTCAGTATACCAAGGAGTATTGTTAGCTAATCCACGGTTAGACTTAGTAATGCCACCATGGTTATTGAATGCTACTAAAGGAACCATGAAACTTGATGGATTTTTAACAGTAACTGTACCTTCTGAAGTGTTTGAAGATACGCCACCATTGTTAGTACCAGTATTAGTGTTACCTGTATTGGTATTGCCACTATTAGTATTTGAACCATCCATTGTGCTGTAGTATTGGTTTACTAAAGCAGTAAATTGTTCCATATCGTAGTTCCACTTAGCAAAGTAGCCAGTTGGATCGGTATGTGTAGTTTCATGCCACCATTGTGATGTTTGATCATGAGAAACCACAGTCTTGCCGTATTCAACAGGCAATCCATATTGATGCAACTTAGATGCAACGTAGTATGCGTCGTTAGCAACTGAACGAGCAAATGCATCTACCGAACTAGTTTCACAAAGCTCAACTTGAATATATTTAGAGTTGGCTGTTGGACCAGCACCCCAAACCGCGTAGTCGGCACTGTGAATGTTGATGATCGATGTATCATCAACGAATGCGTGGACGTATGTTTGGATTGTTGGCCAGTTGTTGTTGAAGTATGAAACTTCATCTTCAGCAGTAGCACCTGGTGTTGCAGTTTCATGAACAACGACACCTTCTGGCTTACCAACACCGTTTTCGTAAGGGATCCAGTTAGTAAATGTCCCTTCACGATATTGGATTGAAACCGGTTGAATTCCATTTTGATTTATATAATTGTTGATCCAAGAATCAGCTTTAACTTCTTGCTGTGCAAATGTTTGGGGTGCAACTTCGTTAGTTGCAACAAATGAAACACCTGTCAAGGCAACAGCGGTAGCGATACTTGCAACCATCTTCTTCTTTGAAAACATAAATAATACCCTTCCCACAGTTAATTTTCTTAACCAGTCCATCTTAACAAGTTTTTACCATGATATGTTAATAGTAATAAAACTGTAATAATAAGGTAATTTTTGAGTATTAAAGCGATGATTCATGCAAATATAATCACGTTAGTTCCCTAACTATATCTGTTAAACCCCGAAATCATAGGAATTGTGTACTTAACGTCAACCTAAAGAAATTTTCAGTAATATGAACCTATTATTTCAATATAACGCTTTCATCCGCATCCTTAAGCTTCATTTATGAATGATATGTCAAAATTATTTCTTCACAAAAAAAGCCGAGATCCACTCGACTTTTATAAATTTAATCAATTATTTTGTATAATCGAACACCCACAATCGTTGCCAAAAATCATGTTGTCGGTATAGCTGCCAGTATCTGATGCTATCTTGGGTGATATACAAGTCTTGATTCGGCATGCACAAGGGATAAGGCACCTGCAGTTTCTGCGAAAATCCACCTGGTGTGGTTAATTCTTCTGTTCGGTTGGAATATGCGACATGGTTCTTGATGTTTGCCTGCAGTGTATAACTGGCTGAACCTATCAACAGTACTGCTGCAACAATGACTAGCAGACGTTCGATCCACTTGGGTTTGAAAACGATTCGGTTCAACAATAAAAATCCGTACAAGTATAGGAACAGTACCCCATTAAAGAATTCTCGAGCTGAATTAGGTTGAACGATGACTAAAAATGGAGCAATTAGAAATAGGAACGAAACTAAACAAAATATCAAAACGTATCTCAATCTTGTATCAACGATGAACCAAGCTGACACGAATAAATATGCGATAAACAATAACGACATCAAGCTATCTAGGGCCAGGAAGCCATCGGAATTGATCAATGGCAAGAAGCTTTGTTGCAACTTCAGCTTCCCTAAGTAGAGATTGACGATTAAATAATAGAGTAAGAAGCCGATTGAACTGAAAATCAAGACTTGCTTAACGACTGACTGTTTAACGTTTTGCCAGTTATACACTAAAATCATCAGACATAATAGTAAGATCAACCAAAAATTGGTCGTTATTACCCAAAAATGCGATGTCTGGGCATAAGTAACTAGACTTCGACTAATTGACGGCGATACGGAACGATATTGCGTGTGGGCCCAATATGAGCCATTTGAGAACATTATCACTGCACTAGCGATTGCACCTACCAAATATGCCAACTGATATTTATTAATCTTATGATAAATAAAATACGAAACTATTACGGAAAAAATGCTAATTGCTAGTTGATATAAGGTAATATGCTCAACAATCAATCCACCGAATACGGATAAGACAAACACAGCACAAGTTAATATCCAAGAATCAGTCAGATTTTTTTCAAACCAATCACGCTTCAAAAGCAGTAAATAGCTAAAGATGAATACGGCACCGGTGACGTAATTGATGAAAGCTGCGTACCAAAACCAAGTGGTAGTTTGAAACGAGATACTTAATGAGAACGGCAGACACAAGGCTAAGATAAACACGATAAACTTACGACTAGTCAGACGATAGATCATCCAAACCAACAGGGTGCTGGCGACTGCAAATAGCAAGTACATCAAGATCGGATGGTGCGTCGTATAGATCATCGACAAATTGGAGACGTAGCGTCCGTTGCTAGAGCCACCAATATATTGTTGATTTTCCAAGGTAAAAAAGTGGTGATCCATCAAGAACTTACCCGCTGGACCCCACCAGAATTGATCGTCGCCAAAAGGAACGATGAATATCCTAAGAATTGCGAAATAACAAAAATAGATTCCTAAAATGACAGCTTCAAATAACCGTTGACGTTTTACAAACCAATTGTTCATCGCATTCTCACCTTCGTTCTCAAAACAAAATTTTTATCATCCTAACGATATCCTGTAAACCCTATTGCAGGCATTCAGTCTTTAAGAGAAAAAATTTTCAGGATTGGAACAAAAAAGAGCTGACCTATGGCCAGCTCTTCGTTTATATATAAGCATTCTTCGTTAATTGAGAAATTCATCTAGGGAGTTGTGAAACTCTTTTAACATGCTTACTCAGCAGTAAAGGTTGCGTATTGATCAGATACCCATTCGTTGGTAGATACACGGTAGTAAGTGTGTCCATCATGCTGCTTTTGTTGATCGGTATACCATGGAGTGTTGTTTCCTAAACCACGGTTAACAACGTCTTTCATAGTATCACCGTTAAAGGATACTAATGGACTGGCAAAACTGTCAGGATTGTTAACATTAACGCGTCCGACATGTTTATTTGGATCCGGTGTTGATGGTTGAGTAGTTTGACCATTTTGGTCGTCAGTCGTGCCATGGTCCTTGAGGTTGTTGTAATACTTGCCAACTAAGTCATTGAATTGGTTCATATCGTAACCCCAACGAGCTAAATAACCATCTGGATCTGTATGGTTAGTATCGTGCCACCAGCTTGCAGCTTGTTTATGCGTTACAACTGTTTTGTTAGGCACAAAAGGCAAATTATATTGGATCAACTTAGCTGCAGTGTAATAAGCATCGTTTGAAATTGAACGAGCAAATTGGTCAGCTGTGTTGACGTTACACAATTCTACTTGGATATACTTTTGGTTAGCTGTATATCCAGCACCCCAGACACCATAGTTAGTGTTCTTGATGTTGATGATCTTGTTTCCATCAATAAATGCATGGACGTATGTTGAAAGTTTCTTCCAATGATTGTTGAAATAACTAACTTCATTTTCCGCTGTTGCATTAGGTGTTGCAGTTTCGTGAATCAACACACCTTCCGGTTTTCCGACACCATTCTCATAACCAAACCATTGATTAAAAGTACCTTCACGATTCTCGATACCGACTGGTTTGATATTATTCTTCGAAATATAGTCGTTGACCCATGCGTCAGCGTGTACTTCCTGAGTAGCTGCTTGCGGTGCTACTTGTGTAGTTACGAACCCCATACCCGCCAAAGCAACGGAAGTTACCGCACTGGCAATTAGTTTTTTATTAAACATCATCATTGATCCCCCAAATTTCTTAATAACCAAATTTTATCAAATCGGTCTGTACCATATACTAAAGTTACACATATGTAACCTTAAAGTAAACTATAAGTATTAAATTTTGATTATTATGAAAGCATTTTACAGAGTTTTTCACGAAGAGAATTCCTTTTATACCGCAGGTTACGAGCACTACAATGGTATTTTGAACTAAGTTTCACTAACGGAATTTTTTCAATAAAACAGTCAAAAAATAGTCGTTTTTCTGGTTCAGTCAGATTATCGAGATTGATCTCGGACAGCATTTCGTCTGATTCCTCCTGTTCGACCCGATCAAAATCAAACACCTCTAAAGAATGAACATTGAAAAAAGTTTGTTCCTTGCGTAATAGATCAGTCAGTCGCCAGACTAATTTTTGAAAAATATAGACATTGAACTTATCCATTGGTTGATTTTTCCGTTGATACTCGACATACGATTCAGCGTAAATGATCAGTGCTTCTTGAAAAAAATCTTGGTAGTTGTCATTGGTGATGTAGATGTGGAGTCGTTTCAATACTCCATAGATTAGTTTTTCATTCTCCATTGCTGCGATAAAACCGTCTTGTAAATCCATTGCGAGTCCCCTTTTCCAAACTCACAAGCGCTTGTGGTAGGGACAATATAACGAAAAATTAAATGTAATAATAATCGTCACTGAAAAAAATAAACGCCGATAAATGCGTAATCTAAAATAACAGCAAAAATAAAAAGCCCGCGTAAACGGGCTTTTTGCGTCACCAGCGACGAACTTTATTAAATAAACTAGATATGACCCTAAATGACTTGGCAACTGACATCGTAACGTCAGATTTAGCTAATTCATTAAATAAGACGGTGAATAAATTACTCCAGAACTGGTGAACTTCTTCTTCACTGCGGGGAATCAACGAGTGGAATCGACATGAACAATGTATGAACTTATTAGTGATTCCTGCCTTTGAAGAATCTACCTTGAAACTGCCATAACGTCGGACAGTATTGGTAATTATTCCTAAATGAAATTCGCTCATAAAACTGCCGTCATGGACTTTTTTCTGAAGCGACATACCACAGATGTTCAATTGCAGTAACATCCCTCCAGTAGTCTTAATAGTCGCTTTCCCTGCAAATTCTGAATAATCTTCTACATGGTGAAGTCCCACCCAATCTGGGTTTCTACTTCTCTTTCCTGACATCGGTACATAAACAATGTGTCCATCAACAAGTGGTAAGTGATCGGTCAATTTTGAAATCCTTGCTATCGCTTTTGAAATCAAAAAACCTCTAAAATTGTGTTTCCAATAGGAATTGATTAACTTTACAGACGTACGGTCTACGAAAAAAATTCCATGTTTTAGATGACAAACTATCGACTTTCCATGTTCACAATTATCAACTGAAAAAATTGCATATACATCATCATCGAATTCGAAATCATCTTTAATGTACATCTGCACTACTTGATTTTCCTGTAACAAAAAATCTTTGGTTATTTTCATATTGCCAAATTGCCCAAGATCCAATCTTGGTGAACACATATGTTTCACTCCTTGTCTAATGAATAATATAAAAAAGCCGCCTTCCTAAAAAAGGCGGCGGCTCAAAGAAAACATTAATTTGCAGGAGTAAACAAGCAATACTTACCGTTTACCCAGCCAGCTGGTACTTCGTACCAAGTTTGGCCGTCAACGATTTGTTTTGATGTTACTTTCCATGTTGTACCATCAGCTAAACGAGTTCCGGTGAACTTGTTGTTGGCAGCTGGACTGTTATAAACATTTACACCATATCCAGGGATATAGTTGATTTTTACAGTACCTTGAACAGTCTTAACGTAGTTTGATCCTAAGACTTGGACATCAGACGCACTGACCCATTGGTCAGTTGACACACGATACCACACAGTACCGTCAGCGTGAGTTGACTTCTTGTCAGTTCTCCAGTCAGTGCCATTAGTTAAACTAGTTGATAGCAAGTTATGCTTAGTATCGTAAAGCTTAGCACTAGGCGCAGTGATGACCTTCAAGATATCAGGATAATCCACAGTTGTATCATTCAAATATTCGTCATTTGAACCGATCTTAGATTTTTGCACAACATCAGAAGCTAATACATAGGCGTTTGAACCTACTAAGAAGAACGTGTTGTTGTCGCTATCAGTTACGTAAGTTGTCGTCTTCCATTCTGATGAATAAGGCAAGACTTTGCTAGTAGCTGAATTCATATTTGCAGCACTATAAACAGGAGCACCGGAGTCTCCAGTTACGATGACCGTATCATCAATTTTTACAGGAGGTTCAGTCGTAGTTCCACCTTGTGATTGCAATTGCACATCGGTAGCCAAGACGAATTCGTGCGTTGAAACTTGATAGAACACATTGCCGCTTTCGTCGACCACTTTAGATGCCAATTTCCAAGCAGTACCATAGCCTAAAGCACGAGCTGAAGGTTGGTTGATATATGCGTCTGTATAAATTGGAGCATTGTCAAGGTTAGTGACCACAGCCACGTCGTCCAACGCAGTTTGAGTCCCACCAACGTTAGTATCTGGATTAGTTGTTGATCCGGTATTTTCATTATTGCCAGAAGAATTATTGTTATCGTTCAAATTAGGATTTGTCTCTGAATCAGTATCGTATTGAGTCAAATTGTAAGTCTCAATAATATTGTTCAAAGTTGAGGCATAGTTAGGCGCAGTTGCGTAACGGCCTTGCAACCAAGCAGTTGCATCCTTGTATGAAGTAGTATTTTCTTTCCAAGTCCCACTGTAAAAAGTCGAACTGCCGCTGATACCATTTCTGAGCTTATCAGCATTGTCGAGGAATGACTCGTAATAGCTAGGATACTTTCTAAAGTTAGCGTAGATCTTGTACCAACCTTGATCAGCACTCCACTCACTAGTAGGCATGGAAACATAGGCACCATTGTAGTCACCTTTGATACCAAATAAGTTGTTGGCTTCAGTTGCTAAATCAGATTGGCCCCAGCCACTTTCCAAAATAGCTTGAGCAAGCATAACTGATGTATATAAGCCATATTCACCGGCAGCTTTTTCAGCCATTGGAGCAGCCATTGCTAAAAATTCGTCTTGTTCTGAATTTGTGGCAGCTTGAGTAACTGCACCATCAGAAGTAGCACTTCTTTCTAGTACAGTACCATCGTTAGTTGGCAACACTTGTGAGTTAGTCTCAGGTGAAGCTGAAATAGCAGCTTGAACTTCCTTTGAAAAACCAGGTGCAGTTTTTACAGTTGTGCCGGTGCTTGTTTGACCGTTTGCATCTTCAGAACTGCTGTCAGCAGAAGTAGAAGAAGTAGCCGCAGACTCACTAGAATCTGAACTAGCAACTGGTGCAGATTGCGTAGCTTGTTCAGAAGCAGGATCAGCCGTGCTGCTCTGAGTCGAAGCACTTAAAGCATTGTTAACAGTTTGAGATGAATCAGTCGAATTTGTAGTAGTGTCAGTCTCATTGTCAGTTGGAGCTTCAGTAGAAGATTGAACGCTAGCAGAAGTTGACTTGTCGTCAGAAGTCGAATCATCAGAAGTAGCAGAAACAGATTCGTCGCTAGGAACAGATTCAGTCACAGGAGCACCCTGCGCATCCATAACACTAGCAACAGTAGGATCTTTAACCGCGCCTTGATTTTCGAGATCTTGTTGGTCAGCGTCAGTATCGTTTTCGTCTTTATCATTAGCTGAAACCGAAGCACGTACGTGGGACGTAGTTGTTGAAATTCCAACAGCCGCAAGGAAACTTGCAAAGGCCGTGGAAACCACCCATTTTTTATTCATTGACGTTTCCCCCAATTTTTATTGTTAGGTTTAGTTTACGGTTACAAAAATAGACAATCAATACACTACAGTGAAACGTAACTTTATCTAAATAAAGTTTGGAAAAATTTAAGAAATCAGAGCGTGAAATCACACTGGGTGAAGCTCGAACATAAGATTGGCTAATACGGCGGGGTCCGTCAGACCCCAGAGTGTTAGACAAGCTTATGTGACCTGCTTCAGTGTGACTTTCTCGCGTTTCAGAGCGCTAACCCAAGCGTCTTGGGTGGGAGCATAAGACTGGCAGAGACGGAGTGGGTGCGCAACACCCCGCAGTCTTTGACAGGCTTATGCAGTAGCACCCAGCTTGGGTTCTGCGCGTTTAGACTATAAAACAGTAAACCGAATGGTTTGCGAGTTTGGAACAAACGGCTTATCTTTCTAGCCTACAAAAAAAGACCAACTGGTCCCCCAGTCAGTCCGCCTATAATCACTAATTAGTCATTTGTCTCAATAAAATCAACGTACTCCGCTTCGATCCATTCGCTATCCTGGGCAATGCGGTAGAATACCTTACCATCGTCACCTGTCCCCTTAGCATCGGTGTACCATGATGATTGACCCTTAACAAATTTATCTTGGAGCATCTTGCGGTTTGCTTCATAAGTATCGAATAAGAAAACGACGTATCGTTCATCTTGATTAACTTTGACGATACCATTCACATTTTCAAGCATTTTTTTACCACCTTTTTAATACTTCTGTTGTAATTCATTATACCTTAACTTTTCAAAAAGTAATCGAGTGAATATACTCTTAGCAAACTTTTAAAAATCTTGTTATGTAGTTGTAACGAATTACTTGTTAATAGAAAAACGCCCACCGAAGTGGACGCCTAATTATTCATCGATTGAAAAAGCTGTCTGAGAAGTTGTCTTGCCATTTCCAAACACGTCATGATGCAACATGTAGAATACGCTGGCTGACCAACTAAAGTTTTCTGAGTTCAATCCTTGACCGTTCAATGGATTGTAGTTTTCTCTAATTGGACCATCTCCCAACAATCCTTCAGCGTGATCGTAAAGCTTGTTAGTCAAAGTATCGGCATCTTTTTGAAAGCCGTAGTTTTGCAAGCCTTCGATACCAAAGAATGCTTGATCTAGCCAAACTGGTCCACGCCAGTATCTAGTCGATGTAAATTTCTTACTGTCGCGAGCAGTAGTTGGCAGTGGCATATAAGTGTTGAACATTGCCGGATTCATCATGACATCCTTAACTGTTCCAGCTTCTTTTTGGTTGGAAACTTTGGCCCACAGTGGGATCCAGCCTTCCGTACCCTTACCACGTTCTGAGACCATTTGTTCTTTGTCGCCAACGAACTGCAAGTCGTAGTAAAAACCAGTCTTCTTGTCGTACATCTTTTGATTGATCTTATCTCTTAAAGTCTTAGCTTCATCAGTATATTCAGTTACATCTGAATCTTTGCCTAAAACTTTAGCCATTGATGCTAGATAACCTTTTTCAGCATAAAGATATGAGTTTAGGTCAACGGATTCTTGATTGATCGAGAATCCAACTGTCTTACCGTCAGAATTTTTATTCTCCAAAACTTGAACACCTTGGTCGTCCTTACCGGCACCTTCGGCGTCAAATCTCACGGCATTATCCATTCCAGATTCCCAAGCAGCACCTAAGATGATCTCGTCTGTATCAGGCACCTTTTGACCGTTTACAGTCTTGTAATGCAAGTCGTGCACCGTTGCACCGTATTCAGCTAAACCGTCATGGTTGTGGTCACGATTCGTGTACCACCAGTTGTGATATTCAACTAGTTTAGGATACATTTCGGCTAAGAATTCTTTATCGTGATTTTGTTGATAAATTTGCCATACTGACCATGCAGCTAATGGTGGTTTAGAGTTACGTTCATTCCAGTTGATACCATCGCCACCACGATATTGGTCTTGATTGTAAAAAATTGCATCTGGGATCATCCCAGCGTCTTGTGGTCTCAAGCTGTCGTCCGGTTGAATCTGATAGTCAAACAACGAACGAACAACGCTTTCGGCAAGTTGTGGATCATATTCAGCTACTGCAGTAGCTTCTTTCCATGAATCCCAAGCCCAGAGGCCAACGAACCAGCGGTCACCCATTGCTGGAACAATACCGTCATGCTTGAGTTTACCAGCTGGACTCAACCAGTTAGTGTTGAGAGTTTCCATACTCTTAACTGCCGCACGATTCAATTTTTTATCACGAGCAGTTGTGTTACTTGTTTCAGTCTTGTCGAGATAGTTTTCCCAACGTTGATCGTTTTTCGTGAAGTAGCTCAAGCCATTGTCGAAATAACTGGCTGAGTTAGCTCTTTCAGTTGCCAGTTCTTCATTGGTAAAAACGTATGATTCAGTGGTAAAAATATCAGTCGAATCGTTTGCAGCAAGCTTAATATTGTTGTTCAAACTGCTGATATAGTTGTTGCCATCAACTTGCGTCGTGATTGGTTGGCTGTAAGTTACGTCAAATTTATTCTGGTCAGTCGTCATATAGCTGGATGAATTTCTAACCGTTTCAAAGTTGACCTGCACGCCATTGTCGTTGGCAGACAAGCTTTGTTGCAAGTCAGTCGTCTTGCTTCCAATAGTTAATTTATTCAAAATGTCGCCAGTCCAGTTGGCCTTTAATTCTAAGGTCTTGGAGCTAGTATTTCTAATGTTAGTTCTGATCAAAGCCGTGCGGTCGCTAGCAAAAATCAAGTCCATCGACACTGTCAAATCAGTGAATACATATTCTTGGTGCAAGCGTCCTGGATAATATACGAATTCGTGTTTAGCATTTTTGAAATCATAAGCTTTGCCAGTCGTTGCATTCGTCAAATTCAGTTTTGAAATCTGCTTGGATAAGTTGACTGGATATTCTTCTGCAACGATCATTGGGCCAACGAACCCGCCGTACATCGAAGCATCCCCTTCTTTTGGCAAATAATATCCATGCCAAGCACCCATATCTGAAAAATGCGAATACTTGTTAACTGAAGTTCCTGCCTTGTAAAAATCAGCAGATGGTGTTGCTGACACATCCAAAACGTTTGGATAGTCTTCTACCTTACTAGCATCAGCTTGTTGTTGGCTAAAGAACACACCAAGAACTAATGCTATTAGCGTCAAAAATAGTTGAGTCATCCTCTTTTTAGTCATCAATCTAATTCCTCCCAAATAACTAGTTTGTGATTAATTTTTCAACCCAGTCTGTACATTATTTCATGATTTGTAATCGGTTTCAATATAAATTCTCATATATTTTGAAAAGAAAAATAATTATCAAAGCCACTATTTAAAAAGTCAGATTCATGATATACTTATAGATACCATAATTTTAGGAGAATAAATGAAAAACACACTACCCATTGCTTTACAATTTTCACTCTTGCTCTTTATCTTTACTGCCAACATTACGAAGAGCTTCCAAATGATCAAGTCGCCACAACGGATAGTCAAGTTAGTGACCGAAAGAGAAACGATTCCATACGAGATCGAGCATGGTCGGATATTGAAGAACGACCAAAAGGCTCATCGAAAATCAGACCAATAAAATAAGGGACCCGCAGATGCGAGTCCCTTTTAGTTTGCAAATTTTTTTAATTAACAGAAACGCCGTTACCGGTCTTGACCCATTCGTTTGTGGATACACGGTAATAGATGTTGCCGTCAAAGTCGGTAGCACGTTCGTCAGTTGCCCAAGCAGAGTCTCCTTGAAGAGCACGATCAAGTCTTACGCCATCTTGATTGAATAAAGCGTAAATGAATCCGCTAGGACCAGCTAAGTGAACAGTTTGGTAACCAGGATATTGGAGTACGTTGTTGAAAAATTTAGGTGCTGCATCTTGGAAGTTAACGTCTTCAGCACTGACCCATTCGTTAGTTGAAACACGATATTGCTTAGCACCAGTTACAGTATTTACACGAGTAGCATTAGTTTGCCACTTAGTGTGTGGTGCAAGTGAACGAGTAGTATATGAACTATCCTCATCAACTAAGTCAGCAACGTGACTGCCGACAGCAACGATACCATTGTGATCTTCAGTCTTCCAAACACCAACAGGATCAGCCGGGTTAGTAGGCTTTTGGTTGTCATCTTTGTTGCCGTTGTTGTTTTGGTTGTTGTTGTTATTATTGTTGTCGTTAGGTTTAGTTGGTTCTTGACCTACTTTGATTTCACGAACGTAAGTCACACTGTTCTGCAAATCATGTTGGTTGATTTGTTCCCATTTTACATTTTGACCATTAATATTGAATACTGTATCTTGTGATTGCATTGATTCTTGAGTCAAATCATTAATGTTTATTTTATTAGGATCAAAATAGATGGTTACTGGTTGATAGTATGTTGCATCTTTTTGCATGAATTTTGTTCCCAAATCTAGTGGATGATTGAAATTACGTGCATTCTCTTGATTACTATAAAGGCTCCATGCTTTCATTGCTTTAAAGGCAACATTTTGTCCATGATTATTATCCACCGTGGTATTCCCAGTAGCACTGTTAGAAAGTTGTACATCTTGTGTTTTGCTTCCGACAGGAACATAAATCGGCGTCTTATAATTAATATTCAAACTATTTGCCGTCGTTACAGCCTTAATGTTGTTTGTAAAAGTAACACTCTTTTTATTTTTAACTTGATTATTTGAATCTAAACTTTCAAAAGTTAATACAACTTGATTTCCGTTTCCTTCATGCAACTGATTAATTTTGGTGATTATATCATCCGGAGTATCTGATGATGTTCCAGAAATTCTATATCTATATTTTGCACCGCTTGCAATAATTTTCCCTTGGCCTTCATTTGTAAGACCAATGTCACCAAGTAAATGTGCAAATGTATCGGAATCAATTGGCGTAGCAATTTTTCCATCAAAATCTGAACTATAGATAGAAATGGGATGGTTTTCATCATATGAAACATCCTTAATCCCATTTATCACAGCAGTAGCCTGATCTTCAGCCGAAGCAGGTGTATTGTTCGGTTGTTTATTATTTATCAATTGTTTAATCTGATCGACAAAATAATTACCAACTTTATTTAATAGATCATTAAAATTTATTGAATCTCCAACTGCCTTACTTGTCCCCACTGGCTCCACATTATTGCTTGCAGCCAACGTTGTCGTCGTGGCTGGCGTGATTGCTAGCAAAGCTGCTGCAGCAACTCCAGCAAACTTAATTTTATTCATCCCTATATTCCCCCGTTTGGTATAGTTCTTTACTATTACATAGCATATAAAATTATTTGTGAATTATCAATCAAAATATCAATTTACTTATAGTTAATTTCAACTTGCTGATATTTTGCATTACTTCATGACAAATTCACTGAATTTACTACTAATCCACACACCAAAACAGGTCCAAGATATCAATGATATCCTGAACCTGTTTTTTCATTTATTGATGATGAACTTGCGATGATCTTTTGATGAAATAGTATGCCAGTGCTTGGCATAGGCCGATAAAAATCAAGAATGCTCCTTCGACAGCTAGTGCCGACAAGCGCAATTCCGTGGTCTGATAAATGCCGGCAGCATCGTATTTTCTAACTAATAGAAAAACGGCGCCGCTGACAAATATGGCCGCCCAGATCACATTCACCACCCACCATAATTTTTTCAACATATCCCCTACCCCCGAGTAAAAAATATTACTTTCATTATACTATGAATCAGCTTAAAAACACCTTAAACATCCCATTTGACCACGATTTGTTACTTACATTTAATCTGATTTTCATCAATCCATGACCTATACAGAACGAGTATTTTCCTATAATATAAATATATTAATATTTTTAGGGGAGATTACATGAAAAAGAAATCAATCGGACTCATCGTGATGGGATTGTTGATGTTTCTAGTATTAGCAGCCTGCGGGAGTAAATCGGCTAACAATTCGACATCGCAAAAATTCCACTCTGGTGTGCCCGGCGTTTACAGTGGCTATTATGGAAAAAATGGCGACACTAAGAAAAATTTTGTCGGAATGGAATTTCAAAATGATCAAGTGTCTGTCGGCAAGCTCAAACTGAACAGCGTTCAATACAAGCAACTAAATAGCGACACCTACATGATCAAAGGTAAAACTTCTGGTAGCAAGACTGCCAAGTATCTGAAAATCGGCATCAGAGTTAAGCGTAACAAGACTTACCTCGGCATTTACGGAGACTATAACAAAACTAGCGATTTGACTGACTACAACAAGGTCAACAATCGTGGCAAGGATGACGTCGACTGGTTCAAGAGTTATTCCAAAGAGAAGTACGACAATATGACTGGAAAGACTGACTCTGAGAATACAGAATCGACTGAAGAAACAGACAGTTCAAACACAAATGATTCATCAAGCAATTCTAAATTTACTGAATCAAAAGGTTCAAGCAACGAAAGTATCCCTGCTTCATACTTTGAAGGAAAAATCTTTACAGAAGATGGCAACGGTGGAGCTTTCGTCAGTTTCAGTGCAGAGTCTAATTCCATGATCTACTGGAGCATGAAAGCTGGTGCAGGATTAGACAATGCCAGCTATAGAGTCTCCGGCAATCAGTTGGTTGTTTCAGGCACACCAAACATGCAAGGTGAAGGGAGTTTTGACAACAATCAAGACACATTTAAAATCATTTCAAAAACTAAATTATATTCTCCACGACTACACTTAGGACTCACGCTATTTAATGGCAGTTTGTCCGATGCACGAGACAACTCCGCAGCACAAAACGACGCAGCTATGAGAAATGCTACCAATTAAAACAAGCACTAGCCAATTAAGGCTAATGCTTGTTTTTTTGAATAATATATTTTTACAAAAAGTTGTTTAACGAATTAGTTTAATGTAACGCCTGTACTTGCACGTACCCATTCGTCAGTTGATACACGGTAGTATGTGTTACCTTGGTTATCAGTTGCTGACTTGTCTGTGTACCATGAAGTCAAACCTGCTAATCCACGGTTTGAACGTGTACCGTTTTGTGAGTAAAGTGCGTAAACGAAACCTGTAGGTCCGTCTAATTTAACAGCGTGGTAACCCTGTAGGTCTGTGATATTGTTCAAACCTGAAGTTGATCCGTTGTTGTTAGTTGTGTTGCCATCTTTTGATGTAAATGTGATATCACTAGCGTTTACCCATTCGTGAGTTGAAACGTGATATTGTTTCAAGCCAGTCTTTGAGTTAACACGGCTCTTGTCAGTAGCCCATGATGAGTTAGCAGCTAAAGCACGGTTAGTGATGTCGTTGTCATCGTTGTAAAGTGATGCAGTGCTGTTCTTAACTTGAACAGTACCAATAGTTGAGTCTTCAACCCAGATACCATTTTCAGTATTTGTGTTGTTGTTGTTGTTATTTTCGTTGTTATTGTTGTTGTCAGGATTTACGAAACCCGCACCAACTTGGATAGTACGAACATATGTAATCGTATTGCCTTTAATTGCATTTGATCCAACGTTTTCACCATTAAGAGTTAAAACTTTTTCACCAGTTGTGATCATTTCATTGTAGATCTTTGAAATATCAACAGCGTTTTTGTCAAAAGTTAGTGTAACTGGTTGATAGTATGTAGCTCCATCAACATTGAAGTTTGCGCCAAGTCCTAATTTATTAGTTCCGGCAATTGCATCGTTAGCTGTCTTGTAAAAATCACCAGCGTTTACTGATGCAGGTTTTACAGTTGCTCCAGCCTCATTTGTAACTTGATCATTGACACTGCTTGTCAATGTTTGTTCAAGTACGCTTGATCCAACAGGCAAGCTAACTGGACTAGTATACTTAATAGCTAAACTAGTTGAAGGAACAGTTACTTGTTTGTTGTTAACAAATGTAATTGTCTTGTTAACTAATGTAGCATCAGGATTGTCAGCTTTTGAATCAGTAACTTGGATGTTAACTTGGAATTGTTGACCATTTCCGTTATTTACCATGTTCATGATTGTCTTCTTAAAATCAGAGTTGTCAGCAGCACCTGAAATAGTTACTTTCAAGTTATCAGCAGCCTTGATCTCAGCAACTGTCTTGTCATCCAATTTCAATGATGGATACAATGCATCTGTCAATACAGCAATATCTTGTTTCTCGATATTATTGGCATTGTAAAGAGCTGAGAATGATTTCCATGTAGCCACATTTTTCTCATCAAATGTGTAAGTATCTTTCAAACCATTGATATCATCAACAGCTTTTTGAGCAGCAGATGTTTCTGGTTTTGCAGTACTGTCTGTACCTTTGTCTTGTAACCCCTTAATATAGTCAGTTACTTTATTAAGGATTGTTTCGATGATTGAACCAAAACTTGGTGTAGATGTTGTATCTGTGGTTGCTGCTTGAGCAACACCCTCCGTATTACCCAACGCATTTGTTGCGACTGGTGAAATAGCTAATAATGTGGCAGCAGCTACTCCAGCAAACTTAATCTTTCTCATAAATATCCTCCCCAGGATTTAAAATTACATAGTCCTCTTTCCCGACCACGTAATTAAAATGATATAAGAGATTAATATCACTGACAACAAAATATTTTATAGATTAATAAAAACTTAGCTTTAACTTTAAAAAAAGAGCCTATCTTTTCAGATAGACTCTAATGGACATCCCTATATTTACTAAGAAACATAAGGATTTGCTGTGTTCCATAGTTAATAATACCTAAGGAAATCGCCGGAAGCTACAAGTTTTTTCATTTACGTCAACAAACAATGTTTGATTATTATTATTTCAATTGAACACCAGTACCTTGTTCGATCCATTCGTCAGTCGAGACACGATAATAAGTGTTTCCATTGACGTCTTTGGCTGATTTATCAGTGAACCAAGCCGTGTTTCCAGAAATACTACGGTTCGATTGCGTACCGTCAGATTTGAACAATTTATAAATATTTTTACTTGATCCAGCTAACAGAACATCTTCCTTACCAGTAAAGTTGGTAATTCCTGTCAATGGAGCTGGCGTAGCCTGGTTGCCCTCTTGTTGTAAAAATTTGACGTCAGTACCATTGACCCATTCGTGCGTTGAAACGTGATACTGGATCTCATTAGTTTTTTGATTAAGACGATATTTGTCGGTCTTCCAAGGCGTGTATGGAGAAAGCGAGCGGTTAGATACGCTGCCATCATCGACATAAAGTTGAGCCGGATCATTGCCAACTTCAACAACGCCGCTTTCTTGAACTTCCGTCCAGCCGTTATAAGCTTTGGCAGCAGCATCCTTGTCAGGCTTTTGGACTTCCACCTGGCGGACAAAGGTCACAGTGTTGTCAGATTCGTTAGAAACAAATTTTCCTAAAAAGTTTTTAATGCTGATGCCGTTGACGGTGATGGCATCTTTTTTAGAATTCATCATAGCTTGAACTTTGACCTTGGAATTTTGACCAAATGACAAAGTTACCGGTTGATAATAAGTTTGGTAAGACTCGTCGAATGTGTCCTTGTTAAACGTCATTCCAGAGTGTTTGAGAGCTCCATTCATCGTTCCGTATAATTCACCAGGTTTTGCCGAAAAGTCGACTGAAGCGCCGTTTTGGTCAGTTGCAGTCACTCCAGCAGCATCAGCAGACTTAACCGTAACAGTTGCCGTGTCCTTAGGAACTTGAATCGGATCAAGGTAAGTTAAGTTAAGTTGAGTCACGTCAGAAGTATAAGCGGCTTTGTTAGTGATGGTGATTGTATTTGAAGCCACTTTATCTCCCTTGTCTGAATACAAAGCAATCGGAATCTGAACACTCTTACCATAACCTTCGTAATGCATATCAGAAACCTGATCGTTGATAGTTGACTGATCATCACCAGAACCAACCATTACGTAACTGCCATCATGAGAATTCAAGTAGTAGTCGATAGCATAAAGATCGTCCTTTTTAGCGTTAAGAGACTTCATATCTATCGCATCAAAGTCCTTCGTATATAACTTTTTACCATACGAAGAAGTCAATTGATGAATAGCATCAGGCCAAGTCTTGACATCAGTGTTGGTGAAACCGGAGATGTTTTTGAAAGCAACTTCTGGAGTATATGGTGCATTGTTGGTAAACGTAAGTGTTTTGGCTGCTAAGAGATTATTCCATGGATTATATATAGAAAGCCTAACTTTAACACCCTTACCCCCATTGTAACGAAGATCTGTAAATTCTTTGTCCAGTGTATTTGTACCAGAATCAGTGTCAATAACTGCGTATCTACCTGGAATAATTTTTAAGTAACCAACAATAGCATCGACAGCTAGTACATTGTTACCCAGCGATTCTAAATCCAAATTCTTAAAATCGTTAGAGCTCAAGTGTTTACCATATGCGGTGGCAATTTTGTTAAATCCATCAGGCCAAGCACTAGGATTACTACTTTTATTGAAATCTTTGAGATTATTTATAAACATGGTTGCATTATTTTCTCTAGTTGCTCTAAAAACATCAAGTAATCCAACGCTCTGATTAGTACTTATATTACTTGTTGCTGCCTCCACATCATTCTCTGGCGTCAGCACTACTGGTGACAGTGCTAACAGTGTGGCAGCCGTTATGCCGAAATACGTTATTTTTTTCATGGTATTCTCCCCCTTGTGTGCGTTCTATGGCAGTTTTATCACGCTACGATTACGCACTCTGAGAATAATGTCATGAGGATATGTTTTCAACAAAAAATTTATTGGCTTAACTTTTCCTTAACTTTAAATTTACACAAAATTTACATTGAAATTTATCAATAATATCGTTGAATAATTATCATAATAACTTGTGAATTACGATAATTAAACGCATATTATACGATCAAAGATAATGCACAAATTCATCATAAATGTCATTTAAAAATATTTTTTATAAAAATAAAATTTTCAAGAAAGCTGATTTTTTTGGTCACGGATACACAATTTTTACAACGCTATATCATAAGCATTCTTGTTGCCATATCGTTAGTATTTGACGGACTTTATCTGTATGATGAAGTCAGAAAATATGAAGGAGCTGTGATTTTGGACCGTAAGAAGAACTTTAAAAGAGCCATGTATGTTTGGGAAAAAGATGCTGAGTACCAGAAGAAACAAGACTACTTTAAAAGTAATGGCTTCGTCGATGATCTAGCTATCGGCGATGTGATTCGATTCATGACCGAAAAATGTTTAAACGATGAAAAGATTTTTGACGAGTTGTACGAAGAATATCTTCGTAGTCTCGAAGAACGTTTAGATCATATCCCCTTGAATTACCGTGACTACAACAATTACCAACTTGTGATATACGACCGCGAGATAAATGTAAAAGTTGGTAATTTGATTCAACTGACTATTAAGGGCGCCAAGGATCGTTTCCCGAGAGACATTTGGGCTCACGTTGTTGGAAATAAAATCGCTAAAGATCGAGAATCCAACAATCTCATTCATTTCGATGTTGACTGTATCAAAACCCAGTTGATACTAGCTGAAAGAGAAGATTAATTTCACGCAAAAAGGACCGCCGTTAGGCGATCCTTTTTCTGTGTTTGAGTGATTCTTTTAGAAAGTTATGAGTTGGAATTGAGACTATTAGTTAAATGTAACGCCTTCACCTGCACGTACCCATTCGTCAGTTGAAACACGATAGTATGTATTACCGTTAGCATCTTGAGCAGTCTTATCTGTTGCCCATGATGTTAATCCAGCTAAACCACGGTTACCTTGACCACCATTAAGTGTGAACAATGTGTAAACGAATCCCTCTGGACCAGCCAAGTTAACTACGTGAGTACCTTGAAGATCAGTAACGTTAGTTAAACCTTCGCCGTTGTTTGTGTTACCACCGTTGTTGCCATTGCCAGTGAATGTAACATCAGTAGCATTGACCCATTCATGAGTTGATACGTGATATTGGATTTGGCCAGTCTTAGTATTTGTACGATACTTGTCAGTTGCCCAATCAGTGTTACCTGCAACAGAACGTGATGTCAAATCATTGTCATCGTTGTAAAGGTGAGCAATTGAGTTACCAACAGTTACTTTACCAGCTGAAGCTGTTTCTTCCCATTCACCCTTGTCAGGAGTTGGATCACCAACTTGGATTTCACGAACAAAGCGAAGTGTGTTACCACTAACGTTCTTTTGGATAGCTTGTTGACCGTTAAATGTTACAAGACCATCTTTACCACTTTGCATATCTTTGAAGATTTGATCAGCATTAACTGATGAATCATCCAATGTTACTTCAACAGCTTGATAGTAGCTTCCCTTTTGATCAAATGTTGAGTTAGTGAACTTGTTCTTTGTACCCATGTTCAATGCATCTTGTGCATTTGTATAGATATTTTGTGAAGCTACGGGATTTGTTGTCTTAATATCGTTACCGTTTTGATCTTCAACAGTTGCATCAACAGATGTTGTGTATTTAACAGGAACAACAGATGAATTCAAATCTACTTTAAGTGGGCTTGTGAATTGAACATTAAGTGCTTTTACACCTTCAGTAACCTTATTACTGTTTGTAAATGTCAATTGTTTTGCTTGTAGTTGACCGGTTGCATCTTTTGCTGAGATGGCCAATGTAAGTGATCCACCATTTTGCTTGATGTCATTAACTTTTGTCTTAACATCAGCAGCTGTTCTTAATGTTGATGATCCATCTAATACCGTAACATTGTATTGGATTGGTGCTTCTGTTCCGTTTGATCCATCAATTTCTGATAGATCTTTAAGTGTTGTGTTTGTAGCCTTAACACCATATAGATTTGAAAATGTCTTAAAATCAATGTCATTTTCTTTTCCAGTAACTTGGTTAATTCCGTAGTTACTATTTGTTATATCGTCGAAGAAGTTAAAATCAGCAGCTGTATTAACTGTTTTACCAGTCAATGTATTAAAGTAATCTGCCAAAACATCCTTTTGTGGTTTTGAAGCCTCACCAGTAGGTGTAGTCGTAGCGGCTTGGGCTACTTGTGTGTTTGTTGCTGAATTTACAACTGGTGTTGCAATTGGTGCTACTGTCAACAATGCAGCAGCAGCTATTCCAGCATATTTAATATTATTCTTCATTTGTAATCCTCCCCAGGACTTAAAATTCTTGAATTAATTTTTTGTATTGTGGTATCTTTCCACAACAACTAGTATATTTCTAAAACAATTGTGAATCAATTTATGTATTGATATTAATCATAAATGTAACTCTAATGTATTATTGAAATATTGTTGAAACAATAAATACTCATTTTTACAAATATTGGGCATTTTATTGTCATTTTTTTGTTAATTCTAATTTTTTTGTTAAGAGGAGTTTAACCAAACTGTAACGTTTTCATGGCATAGAACACGTTTTCACAATCTTTTATGACCGATTCATAAAAAAAGGACCCGCATCAGCGGATCCTCTGGATAGATATTGGATATTTCCTATTTTAACAAAACCGTACAGCCCCACTTCTGTAAAAAAGGTCGGTTTTACTTGGAGATTGGGATCTCCGTGGAATATTCAGTGCGTCATCACGGCACTTGAGATGAATGTTGTCAGACTATTCCCAGTTCTAACAACAAAGGAACGGTTCAACCGTTCCTTCATTTGTAATTGATCCTAGTGAACCAATTATTTGAAAAGTAAATCGTAATTAACGAAAGCTAATTATTTGAATGTTACGCCTTCGCCAGCAACTACCCATTCGTCAGTTGATACACGGTAAAGAGTTTGACCAGCTGAGTTTTTAGCCATCTTGTCTGTAGCCCATGCTGTATCTCCACCTAAACCACGAGTAGCTCTGCTACCATCTGTTCTGAACAATGAGTAAACAAATCCAGCAGGTCCAGCAAGTGTAACTGTGTGACGTCCTTGAAGATCTTGGATGTCTGTCAATGCGTCTGTTGAAGGAGTTGTTGTAGCTGAACCGTCAGTAAAACGAACGTCTTTAGCGTTAACCCATTCGTCTGTTGATACACGGTATTGTACTTCACCCTTAGCATTTGTACGCTTCTTATCAGTTGCCCAGTCAGTCTTAGCAGCCAATGAACGTGTACTTGCTTTACCATCTGTCATAGTAATACCAACTTGGTTGTTATCAGTGTGTACTTGACCATTGATATCTTCAACAGTCCATTCTGGAGCAACTTCCTTATCAGCAACATTAATTGTACGTACTAATGTAATTGTCGTTAAGTTTGCATCTTTTGCTGCAATTTTATGTTCAACGTTATTCAATGTTTGACCATTAATTGTCAATTTGTATTTTGATTCAGAATTGTTATTTGTATAATTGTTAACAAACTTCCCTAATTCTGAAGTGTTTTTAAATGTAACTGTGATAGGTTGATAGAACACTTTACCAGCCTTATCAAATTTAATATTTGATTCCTTTGAATTCGTTGTAACAGTTGAAATATTGAAATCTTGTTTTTCTGGAGTTGTTGCTGGAGATGTTGGAGCAGGTACAAATCCTTTAATACCGTCGACTGCGTTATTTACTTCTGAAACGCTTCCAAAAACAGCTTGCAAGTCAATTGATTCAACATCCATTTTTTTACCATCTTGATCGACAATTGCAAAATCTTGACTTGACGAATATTTAACAGAATTCAAACTTGAGTCAACTGCAACATTGTAAGGCGTTGTATAAGTTGCAGTTGCAGTAGTAGCAGTTGCTTCATCAGGAGTTGCGACTTTCGTATATGTAATATCCTTTGATGATTTCTTCTCCGCACCATTGGCATCCGTGTATGTCAATTCAATGTTGAACTTAACGGTCTTACGAGTATTTGCATTAAGTTCTCCCTTCATCAAGGTGAAATCACTACTTGTTGAAATTGTATCAAATGTCAAATTAACCTTTACATTATTTTTGGGATTAATAAGAATATTTTGGTTTGCTTCAGAAGTATTACCGTTGACCTTTGATAAATTCTTTTTTGTTTTGTCAGCACTACCGTTAAAGTCAGCGAAATCTAATGAAACTTTACCAGCTGGTAACTTATCTCCAGAATTGAATGTCAAATCATCAACAAGATTGTTCATTTGTGTCTCTGTCAATGTTTGATCTTTGAAGTTAGATTCATATTGATTAATTGCTGCATCAATATCTGCATCTTTATCTTTAGTTGTATCTGCAGCAGCTTGAACTGTTTGTGTAGTTGAACCTACCACTGGAGCAACTACGGGTGCAACTGTTAATAATGTTGCAGCAGCAATACCTGCGTATTTAATTCCCTTTTTCATGTGTTAATCCTCCCTGGATTAAATCTTTTTTATGTAGTGGGCTGTCCCACAAGCAAAAAGTATATGGAAAGAATTGTCGCATTTCAATACGAAATTTTGAATAAACTGATATTGTAATGATTATGTAGTCATTGAAACATTATTGCAATATATTTCACTATTTCAATTATTTAATGTACTAATATTTCATATAATTAATTATCAATCTAATTGAGAAAAATATTTTTTCAACAAAAAAAGCGTTAGGCATTTGAGCCTAGCGCTTTAATTATTTTTCGTAAAAATTAGTTTGTTGCAGTAGTTGTTGCTGTTGGGTAATAGTTGATGTCTGTTTCTGCTACCCATTCTGATGTTGATACACGGTAGTATACTTTACCATCGTTCATAACACGTTGTGTATCTGTATACCAGTCTGTGTTAGGACCTAAGGCTCTGTTCTTGATAACGTTGCCTTCTGGATCATAAAGCTTAGTTGTTCCTGTCTTACTTTGAGTAGTTACAGTACCGTTAGCTTTGTTATCTGTGTAAAGTACTTCTGGGCCATCAGTATTAGGCTTTGTGTTGTTAGGGTTGTCAGTAATGATAACCTTACGATAAATTGCAAAGTTGCCTTTGATGCCTGCATAGTTAGCATATGTCATAGCAGCGCCGTTGAACAAGATTCTAGCGGTTGTGTATGGGAACTTCATTGATAACAATGCATTTTCTGTGTCTAGTCCATCAATTTGAACTAATACACGTTGGTAATAAGTCTCGCCAGCCTTAGCTGTTGGGTTTTCAACGGCTTGACTAGGTTGTTGCAATACAGCACCTTGTGATGTCTTGTAAAGTGTGGCGTCACCTTGGGCGTGTGATGCTACAGTTTCGCCTGTGTAGGCAGTAACAACTTTAAGAGCATCTGATGAAATATGAGTTAGATCAGATTGGCTTGCCCCTGTCTTAACTTGATAAGCGTTGTTGTATTGAACATCTAGTGAAGGACCGTTCCAGTGGCCTGCTTCATCATAAGTGATGTTGTCAGCAGCATTAACTGTTGTTGCTCCAGCAGCCAACGTTGCGGCTGGTGCTAGTGATAGTAAGACTGTTGCAGAAACTAACAATGATTTGGTTAATTTTTTCATATATAATATCCCTCCTCAACATACTACTGTATGTCTACCGTTATGATATTATATTATTTCATTTATTTAAAGTTATTTCAGGAAATTTAATATAACTGCAAAATAGTCTCAATTTAAAGTCAATTGTGACAGAACCATAATTTTTTTATAAAAAATATTTTTCTTTTGATAGCTTTGAATTTTCTTAATAAATTGACGATTTTGAGCACAAAAAAAAGAGCTCACCCACTGTGAGCTCTTTCTATAAATGTTATCAGTTAAGTAAAAGCATTTCACTAACTAAGAATTAGTTAAGTGTAACACCTGTACCTGCCATGATCCATTCGTCTGTTGATACACGGTAGTATGTGTTACCAGCTGCATCAGTAGCTTGTTGGTCTGTTGACCATGCTGAGTCTCCAGCCAAACCACGTGTAGCAGTTGAACCATCTTTACCATATAGTGAGTAAACGAATCCTGCAGGACCAGCTAATGAAACTGTTGAGCCAGCTGGTAATGCTGTGATGTTTGTAAGACCTGATTCGTCTGTGTTTCCACCGTTGTTGTTGTTTTCGTCTGAGTTGTCTGAGTATGATACATCAGAAGCTTTAACCCATTCGTTTGTTGATACACGGTAGTATGTTTCACCAGTAGCGTTGTTTACACGTTTTGTATCTGTGAACCAGTCAGTACCTTGGCTCAAACCACGTGAAGCAACTTGGTTACCTTTAGCATCGTACAAGTGAGTAACGATTGTGTTGTTGCTCATGTCTTGAACTGGTGTGTGAACTTGACCATTAACTGTTGTATCAGTGTAGTTGTCAAGACCAACGTTGATTGTACGTGTAACTGTTACAGTGTTACCAGCTTTGTCCCAAACTTTTGAAAGAAGACCGCCTGAGAATGCTTGGCCGTTGATTGTGATTTGGTCAAGATCAGCAAATAGTGCATTGTATTCGTTACGGTTGAACTTGATTGTCATCTTTTGAGTAACAGTTCCAGCCTTTGGAAGTTCTGAACCATTGATGAATGTAGCTGTATCTAAACCATTGTAGAAGTTAGATGCAATATCTTGTGCTTGAACAGCGTTACCTTTGTTGTCTGTGATTGTAACAGGGTATTTACCGTTTGAGTAGAAGTCAGATTTTGATTCACCAACATAACCATCAACAGGTGTGTCGAAGTTAATGTTCATTGCGTGAACTTCTTGTTGAGCAACTTCTGTCTTAGCAGTAACAGTCTTGTCTAATGCGTGACCGTTTAATTCAACTGGTTTGAAGTACTTGATCAATTCTTGGTTTGACCATGTTGCGTGATCTTTGATGTCTTGTAATGGAAGACCAACGATACGGTATGAAACTGAGCCACCATGTTCTGAAGCAGCAACCATTTCAGCTCTCCATTCAGCAGTTGTTTCGCCGTTAGCAGGTAAAACAAGGAAAGCAATTTCGTTCAATTGTGCAAGAACGTCAACGTCACCAATTCCACGATATTGTGGGTGCAATGGTTTTAAGATAGCGTTAGCTTGCAATGCTGAATAGATTCCACGGTTTTGTGTCAAAACTGTTTCACCTAATTGGCCGATTACGAAGTCAGCTTGTGTAGCATTGTTGTAGTCTTTGAATGTTGCATCGAATGCGTTGTATGCATCCTCTTGTGTAGCAGTACTGTATGTAGCTTTTGCTGTATTAGCAGCTGTAGGTGCAACACTTTGTCCGTTGAAGACAGGTGCAGCAACTGGTGCAACAGCTAATAATGTAGCAGCAGCAACTCCAGCATATTTGATAGATTTTTTCATGTGGTATTCCTCCTCAAAATTCTCATAATTCTTAGGTAGTACATTTATAAACTAACATTCTATTGAGTTATTTTCAATAATAAATCGTATTAAAAATATTACCGTGATAGGAAGTAACAAATTATTAATACTTGGAAATACTCGTGGGTAAATTAATTTGTAAGATGTGTAATACCTAAATACCAACGAATGAATATTACAACATATTTCATGTTTTGAAAAGTGCAAAATTCATACTTTTTTATTTTTTTGTAGATTTTTTGGTATATAAAAAAAGATGTCATCTCTGCAACCCGTTGCAGGACAACATCTTTCGACTATCACAGGATTCCAATTATCAACTTATAAAGAAATGTTACAGTTTTATGAATTTTTGATATTTGGAGAAAATACTGGAAATTCTTGGCGATCGATATACTTCGCACCAACAACTTCCGCAAACAACTTAAGCCCTTCTTTTTGAAATATCTCGCTTTGGATGATCTTATCCATGGCACTTTTAGTCGTATCAGCACCTAAATCTTCTTTAATGTAGTTCAAAGCCAAGTTATGTCTCTTACCGTCCGCTGTATTGAATGTTAGTTGTAATTTTTTCATTAGTATCCCCCATTAATATTAGTCATTGATGTATTTATCTTGAAGTACTACCTTTGCTGATGAGAAAGTGTCGCCGTCTGATAATAATTCGATTGCTTCACCGAACAATTTAAGTTGTTCAGGTTTGGGATTTGGTACAATATTGTTAAATGTTCGAACAATATATCCTTTTGTATATTTTTCTTTGTTTAATAAAGTTAACTTAATAGATGTTTTTTCCCAGTCCATGAAATCTACCTCATTCCTTGTATTTGTAAGCTTTTCGACCAGCTGAATCAATCAACTTACACAGATAATAACGAGTGAAATAGTAAAAACGGAAATATTTCTTTATTAATACTATTTAAAAATTTATTAAATAGAGTTATATTAAGTACTGGTATTCGTTCCTAACAAATTTCTCATCGAAGTTTGTTCTAATTTGTCAATTCCTAACGAATTATAAATTAGTAAGAAGAGTAGGCGTCCAACGCGCCTGCTCTTTTTGTTTTCTCATGGTATAATTCGTGTAATACATCTTTGGAGGGTATATATGAAAAGAACAATAGCTTTACTAGTAACCATCAGTGCTTCACTGCTGTTACTTGTAGGATGTAGCTCCGGTTCTAACGGAGGCAACAACAGTTTGTACAATAAAGCCATGGATAATGGTAACAGTGCTGTTAATAAGAAGAATTATTCCGAGGCCTTAGCTTATTTCACTTCCGCAAATGATGCTAAAAGCGATAAAGAAGCTTCAGCAAGTAAAGAACAAGCTAAGAATTTAGTAGCTGCCAAGAATTCTATGGATAAACATGATCTTGATACAGCAAAGGACCAATTAAATGATGTCCGTAATCAATCAAATGGCAATTCAGCCATGAATGATCGTGCTAAAGACATGTTGAAACAAGTTAAGAAAATCAAATCCAACCGTTCTGATTTAAATAAGAGCGTTAAGAATGCTTCTGACATGATCGATAACGGCGATAATGCTGCTGGAATGAGTCTTTTGAAGACAGTCTTAAACTTCAAGGGAATCAATGGTAAGTATTACTCAGATATTTACAAGAAGGCTGTTGATTTATTACAAAATAGTTCTTCAGGTTCATCTCAATCATCAACTACTAATAGTTCCGATAGTAGTTCAAGCAATAGTTCAGACAGTACTAAGGCATCAACGTCATCAGACAGCGACAATCCTGCTGCAAAGGGCGACTTCGATATTGAAAGCAGAAAATCAAATGGTAAGACTATTACCGACAGCGATATTTCTAAAGCCAGACAAGATCTAACTGATCAAGGAGTTAAGAACGTTGCCGCATGGAGCGACAATGATATTGTTAAGGCCATCAAGAATGCACAAAAAGATGGACGTACAACAATCAAAGCTTCAGATATTAGAAATCAATAATCATTTATGAATAAAACAAGAGCCAGCTTCTGGAGGAAGTTGGCTCTTGTTTTTTGTCCAAGGACACAAAAAAAGCCATTGGTCTCAGAACCAATGGCTTGTATCAACAAAGATGGGCGAATAACCGATTACTCTTGGTCAAACCGTGGTAGTCCCATCGAAGTTTCGACTGAAAGAGTCTTTGTTGACAAAATTAGCAATATTGCTAATTAAAATAGTTTACCTAAAAATCCAAGGAACAAGTCCTTGCCCCAGCTAAGTGAGTTGCTCAATAGGTACCAAATGTTGTTAATCATATTTGTAAATCCTCCTCTATTCTTTATCGAAAGGTGTAACTTACGATCCCCATCCGATAAATCAATCATAGCACAATAATTTTATCCGGATATTAAGGTTTGTTTACATAGATATTACTAATGTAATATATAGGAATAACTTATACATCATTAAGATATTGGTACAAATTATGAACTTTTGTGTAAAAAAAAAGCTCGTTGGCTTTTGCCAACGAGCTTATTTCTTTTTATTGATGGTTGAATGCACCACTAACAAGATTCAAGACAAAGTCTTTCTTCCAGCTCAATGTGTTGCTTAAAAGATACCAAGTATTGTTTAACATATTGTATCTCCTCCTCAGTTTGTTTTTCGATAGGTAAATGATATTCGCCCTACTCGATACAAACATGTTACCACAATAATAATTAAATATAAAAATAATTTTGTATTTAATTATGATTAAATAGTTGAAATCATTATAATTTTTGATTTCGCAACTGTACCCCAGGGAGTTTTATCTAATTTTGCGTTGATGCTTAATTTGCAGAATATGATCAATAGCTTAGAATCAGCAAATTACAGTAACTGTTGATTTCCATATTGAATCACACAATTCATTTTTTTAAGAAAGACAATAATAATTATAAATTCAACATTTTCTTATTATACTAATAGAATTATTTAAATTATTTCAAATTTCGAAAATATTGTCATTATATTAAAATTATATTACACACTTAGGATTGAACTATTGAATTTTCATCAAATAGGTTATAATGTGTTTAGTTTGAAGGGAGGGATTACAATGCTTACAGTATTATTTAACGGTTTCTTGATGTATGCTGCTATTGCTATCAGTCCATTTATCGCAGGACTCTAGGATTCAGCTCTAAATAAGAATAATGGCGAACTCAATGAGTTTCGCCTTTTTTTGTACTCTTTTTTAAAGGAAAGGGATCTTCTCACACAATGGTAATCAAGCCAGGTTCACACTTTCTTCACAACTAAGGACTACTTTTATATTGTAAATAAGAACTCAAATTCTTATTTACGCACTAACACAAATTTAAATGATTTTATAATATAGCATTCCTCCCTCCCTCAAGAGATACGTCACTTCACCCCAGAAGTGGCGTTTTTTTGATTAAATCGATTGGTACAACAAAAGTAATAAAAAAAACATTTTCTTTTATAAAATAATTTATATTTTCTCTTCCAATTAAAATATCTTTGGTTTATACTCTATATGTTATCAATATTTATGTAATAGGAGGTCTTTTTTATGTATTCATTACTATGCTGGTTTGAAGGATTCAAAGATCAATTTAACCTTTAATATATCCCATCATTATAGGGATTTTAAAAAAAGGAACCGATTCGTTTAGAATCAGTTCCTTTTTTGGTCTAATTAACAGATCAGATAAATACATTTACATGATAATTGTTGTCATATGTGACTTAAAGTTAACTTTTTATCACAAAATACATATGTATTTATATATTTTCGAATGAATTAAAAGATCAATGAACGTAATATTTTCTCAAAAAAACGTTTTCTACTATTATATATGTAACCTTAAATCGAAATATAATTTCAATCTAGTTTTAATTTATTCTCTAGTGTTGTCTGGGCTATTGTCATCATCCAGCAGAAGAACCAATAGACGAATGCTATGGTGATGTATATTGTCATGTAATCTTGATTGGCTCCGGCAATGATTTTTGCCTGCATGAACATTTCCGTCACTGTGATCATCGCTGCTAAAGATGTTCCTTTAAACAGATCTAGCAGGATATTGCCTAGTGCTGGAATCGAGATTCGAAATGCCTGTGGAAAAATTATATGGCGGACTACTTGGCGATAGTTCATCCCTACCGAGAATCCACCTTCCCACTGCCCGATATCGACTGCAGAAAATGATGAGCGAAAGACTTCTGACACGAAGGCACTGCAGATGATGGTGAATGAGATTATCGCCGCTGGCAGTGCTTCAGCACCGAAACCAAAATAAATGATGAACAAAACTACCAACATCGGCACTCCACGCATGAATGAAATATATACTCGAGCGGGCCAACGCAACCAACGTCGCTTACTCAACTGAGCTAAGGTTAAGAAAAAACCCAAAATATTAGCTAATAAAAAGCTGATTACCGTTAAGATCAACGACATCGGAAATCCTAATAGTATCTTAGGAATCGATGAGACTGCTAATGGAGCATTGAAAAAATCTGGAATTGATAAATATTGCAACCACAACATATTTTCACCTGCTACATTTATTCATCAAAGGTTCTTGAGATTTTTTCAGTTGGCTTCTTAGTGACATCAGCGTGATAGAACTGTTTAGATATTTTAGTCAAAGTTCCATCTTCTTGAAGTTCTGACAAAGCTTTGTTGATCTGTTTTTGTAATTTAGTATTGCCCTTCTTCATGACCATTCCGGCACCGGCTTTGTCTTCTTTAGTCATGTAATACATGTTGTCCATGATCTTTAAGCCGTTGTTTGGTACAGCTGCTAAAGCCAATTTTTGTAAGTAATAATCGTTCATGATCAGATCTGTCTTGCCATTTTTAACATCTTTTAAATAAACATCATTTGAGACGTTATCGTAATTTACCAAGGTAGCACCCAATTTTTTAGCTAAACGTTGGTAATTAGTTCCTGCTTCTCCGGCTGCTTTTTTACCCTTGATATCTGACCAGTTATTGATGCCTGAGTTGTCAGACTTTCGAACGACCATACTACTGAACGAATGCTTGTATGGTGTTGAAAAGGCGAATTCTTTCTTACGTGCAGGGGAAATGCTGAAATCGTTGGCCGCAATGTCGGCCTTGCCAGTCTTAACGGCTGTCAATTGACCATCGACGTTGTACTCTTTGAAGATCACTTTGCGATTTAATTTTTTCGCTACTGCACGAACTACTTCAATGTCGTAACCTGTTAACTTTTGCGACTTCGTATTGTGATAAGACGTTGGATAAAGCGTTCCTGATGTTGCGACCACGAGTGGCTTATTGCTATCGGATGCGGTGCTTTGCTTGCCGCATCCTACTAAGATCAAACTGAAGATGAACGCCACTGACAAAACTTTTAATAAGTTGGCGGCGCTTGTTTTACAAAATCTAACGTGTTTCTTTTGCATACAATGAATCCTCCCTAACATTTGATGATTATTATTTTATCTATGTGAAATATCGACGACAATAGATTTAAGCTATCCTTAATTTTTTCAAAAAAGACGAAAAAAAGGCTTAGCCACGGCACAATAGTGTTTTGGTTAAGCCTTATTTATATTTAAATTTAATTTCACAAATATATAATTATAATTGTTCGGTTGGATGTAAAAATTTGAACTGGTGCTCATCCTCGAATAGTTTACTCATTTGCAAAAGCAATGCTTCATTGCCCTTGCGACTAGTGAATTCAATTCCTAATGGCAGGCCGTCTTTGGTGACATGCGTTGGCAAACTGATTGCCGGTTGCCCTGTCAGATTGGCTTGTTGCGTGAATGGCGACAAGGTCAAACTAGCTTCAAAGAATTCCCAGATCAAGTCCAATCGTTCTTGTTTGTCGAGCTCAGTGACATTTTTCATCTTGTCGATGGTTGCCTGGCTCATCAATTCTTGGTCGATCTTTGGAGCTGGATAGGCCGTTGCTGGCGACAGGAACAAGTCATAGTCGTTATAGAATAGATCAGCTTGGTAACTCGCCTTGTCCCACGCGCCTAAACTGCGACTATAATCAGCCGCTGTGACTAACTTACCAGCTTGATAAATCGTCCAAGTGGTCAATTCCATATCGTCAATCGTCGTTTCTCGACCAAGGTTGTGGTTGATCGACTCGAACATCGCTGCAGTCTCGCCACCATTCATGATGTAATAAGATTTCATCAAGGCGATACCGTCAGTCTGAGGCTTAGCTTCATAGGTGCTAAAGCCCTGTTGATTCAAAAATTTGACTGCATCTTTAACTGCTTGTTTAGCCTCGTCTGACACAGGTGTACCAACTGGTGATTCAGTCGTGTAGCCAATTTTGATTTTTTCAGGGACACGCTGACTGAGCGTTTTCAAGAAACCTGGTTTATGTGTTTCAGTTTGAAATGGTGCCGCTAGTTGAACTGTCTGGAGACTGTCCAATAAGGTGGCAGTATCACGAACTGAGCGAGTTAAGGCAAAGTTGATCGATGCTCCTTGCCAACCACGCCAGCCATCTGGACCTACTGGGACACGTCCTCTAGTTGGTTTTAAGCCAATCAAACCAGAGAATGACGCTGGAATTCTGATGGAACCACCACCGTCACTTGCGGCAGCAATCGGTACGATGTCAGCTGAAACAGCACTCGCTGCCCCACCTGAAGAACCACCGGCTGAAAAATCGGTATTCCAAGGATTTCTCGTTGGACCGTAAAGATCTGGGTCGGTGATATTTTTGAAACCAAATTCGGGAGCATTAGTTTGGCCCAGTATGACTAAGCCGGCTTTTTGCAACGACTTCACGTAGTTATCGGTCAATGGTGCAACATTATCTTTAAGCAACTTGGAACTTGCGGTATCGGGTTCGCCACTCAACTGCTGGCCCAGGACCTTCAATAAACTTGGTACTCCAGCAAACGGACCAGGCCCGCTATCTGCGATCGATTCAGCGATTCCAGTTTGAGAACGACGGTGCGTGACTGCATTCAAAGCCGGGTTTTGTTCGTCGATCTTGCGTTGCGTTTGTTCGATGAGTTCGGAGACAGAGACTTGTTTATCACGTATCATTTTTGCGAGCGATGTTGCATCATATGCCATTACTAATCACCTTCTATTCAATTTGATTTAATCGTATGGAAACATTTCCAAAAAAGCAACTGAAGACCATTGAGGAAATTTGGTAGCAAGTGTACACTTACCTCAAATATATAAAGCGAGGTTTAGGCCATGACCAAACGTAATTTCCCAGTCATCGTGACTGAACACAAACAAGAAGATTATTACACCGCATCTTCCCCCAACATCCCTGAGTTGGACGTTCAAGGAAATACTTTTCAAGAGGCAGTCTATCAAGCTGAAGATGAGCTGAAAGATCTAGTTAAGGATAAAGAATTCCCAGAGAGTTTGGATCCAGATGGACTTAATTTGGGCGATGACGATACCGTGGTGTTTATTGATATTGATGATGAAGAATAAGGTGCGCCCTTTGGAGGCACACCTTATTTTTGACTGATTTTCTGTATCTTGTTGAGATGAGATAATTATGATTGTATATTCAAGTCAGTAATCTGATAGGACGGTGATTTGGATGTCTGTCGATTCAAATGTGAAACGAGAACACAATCTATTGATTTATCCAATAATCATTTCAAAATTTACAGACGATAGCGAATACTTCGTCGCTACGTCTCCAATTATTCCGGGAATGGTGACACAAGGAGACACGATGGCTGACGCAGCTTATTGGTCAATTGATGCAATTGCTACAATGATGGAAGATGAAGATTATCCAAAATCGGTGGATCCTAGTAACTGGGAACTAAACGATAATCAAATAATCGTCTATGTACCTGTTGATATGAATAAATGGATTCAAAATAATTCTCATTTAGTTAATGAGACAATTACTATTCCTGAATACATCAATACTTTAGCAATAGAAAATGGAATAGACGTTTCTCAAATTGCTACACAAGCTTTGATTAAAGAACTCAGATTAGAATAAGTAAAGGCGTGTCCTTGATCGGGACACGCCTTTTTAATTTTTGCTGGTCGCTTTTACTTTTTATAGCCGAAACGCGAAAAGAACCCCTGATGCCGGACACATAAGCTCGCCCAACACTCTGGGGCCAAACGGGCCTGTTCACTATTTTGTTGCGGAAACGCGCAAAAAGAAAATGAAGCAGGACATATAAGCTTGTCCAACACTGCGAGCGCGTGACGCGTCAGCCCTTTGCTAATTGCCCTATTTTTGGCTGATCGCTTTAATTATTTATAGTTGAAACGCGAAAAAACACCCTGAGACAGAGCCCACAAGACAATCCAACACTCCGAGCGCGTGACGCGCGCCACTCCGTATTGGCTTATCTTATGGTCTTGTCTCAAAAGCGGGTGTTTTTACGCTCTATTTTTGATAGTTATCCTCTGCCTCTTCTGCGTTTTCTGCTCTCTCGAGGTCGGTTAACTCCTTCGTTTCTTTTTTATTTAAGTATGAGTGTCTGATTCCGTAGCCGAAATAGATTAATAGTCCGATTAAGAACCATACTCCGGCGTACATTTTTGCTTGGATGTCCAAGCCCCAGAATACTCCGAATGCTCCTAAGAAGGCGATTGCTGGTAATACTGGGTATAGTGGCATCTTGAAGCCTGGTTTTGGCAAGTCCTTGCCTTCTCTTGGTCTGATTGCGTAGATTCCGACTGACACGAACATAAACGCAATCAAAGTTCCGGCTGAGATCAACTGTGCCAAAAAGGCGAATGGGAATAATGCTCCGATTACGATACCAACTAAAGTTAAGATCAATAATGCGTTGTTTGGTAAGTTGTGTTTGTTTAATTTACCTAACCAACCTGAAAGCATTCCATCACGTCCGAATGAATAAAGCAGACGTGATCCAGCCATCATCATACCGATCAAGGCTGTAAACATACCAATAACAGCAATGGCTTGAACGACTGTGGCAACAGTTCCGTGTCCAGCTGTACGTAGTGCCCAACCAACTGGTTCAGCATTGTTAGCGTATTTAGAATAGTGGAACATACCTACTAGAACTAACGATACGGCAACGAAAAGTGCTACGGCGATCAATAATGAACCGATGATTCCACGAGGCATTGTCTTTTCTGGATCTTTGGCTTCAGCAGCGTTTGCGGCGATTGAATCAAAACCGATATATGCTAAGAAAATTTCAGAAACACCGGCGTAAATTCCTTGCCAGCCACCAAAGGCTGAACCATCAGGATTAACATGATATGAAGGAATAAATGGTACATAGTTTTGTGGATGGATGGCTGTTAAACCAACGATAATGAATAGAATGATTGCTAAAACTTTTAGGACAACTAGGACGTTTTCGACTCTGGCAGCATTTGAAACTCCGTATGATAGAAGAAATGCGACTAAAGCAATTACGACCACGGCAGTGATATCCATGATCCCGCCGTTTGAACCTAGCGTATTAGCCAAAGCATTTGGGAACTTAACACCAAGCGGCGCGATCAACCCCCGGAAGTTGGCCGACAGTCCAGAACCAACAAAGGCTACAGCGATAAAGTACTCTGCCAGTAAGGCCCAACCTGAGATCCAGCCCCAGAATTCTCCAAAGACAACGTTGATCCAGGAATAAGCCGAACCAGCGAATGGCATAGTTGATGACATTTCAGCATAGGCGAAAGACACCATGCCGGCAACGATAGCGGCTGCTAAAAATGATAATGAAACAGCAGCACCAGCGTGTTGTGCGGCAACCACACCCGGTAAAGTAAAGATCGATGTTGAAACGATGGTACCAACACCTAATGCTAAGAAATCTCTAACTCTCAAGACACGTGATAAATGCGCATCTTTATCTTGATATATATTCGGATCTTCTCGTCGATTCATTCGACTCCATAAACTACTCATAAAAACTCCTCCAATTGTGTACTACCAGCCGATCTTAGTATCAGTATCTGGTAAACTAACTTCCCCATTTTCTACAGCTGTAAATGCCTCATCGAGCACATCTAAAGCCTGATCTAATTCTTGACGTGTAATTACTAGTGGTGGTTGAAAACGTAAAATATTCCCTCTTAACGTGATCATGACGACACCATGTTCAAAAGCGTAACTGATAACTTTGGTAGCAAAATCAGGATCAGCTTTTTTGCTGATTTTATCGGTAACTAATTCGATACCTCCGTTGAGGCCAAACATTCTGACATCCCCAACGTTTTCGTGGTGCTCTTTCATATCTTCAAAACGTTGCTTAGCATACTCGCCGTCAACTTTAGATTTTTCGATCAAATCGTCTTTTTCAAGCGCATCTAAGGTTGCTAAAGCAGCTGCACAACAAACTGGATTTCCCGAAGTGGTAAAAACGTGAGCTGGAGCTGCCAAACTTTCCATGATGTCAGCTTTGCCGATGACAGCAGACAAAGGCATCCCTGAAGCAAGCGACTTGCCGACCGACATCAAGTCGGGTTCGATATCGTGATAATTTTGAATACCCCACATATGGCCTGTTCGACCCATGCCTTGGTTGATCTCATCGACCGCGAATAAAATACCATGTTCGTGGCAGAAATTATAGACTAGCTGCATATATTCTTCAGGAGCTTTGACGAGTCCGCCATCTCCTTGAATAGGTTCGATCAAAACGCAAGCAACTTCATCAGCTGGTAAAAAGCTTTCAAACGGTTGCTTGAAGGCTTCAAAAAATCTGACAGCCACATCGTGTTCGGATTCTCCAGCTTCTCTGCGATACAAGTCTGGGTATGGAACGTGGACGACTCCTGGCATCAATGGACCCATTTTTCGAGTCATGTTCAAACTGACGCCAGATAATGCCATCGAACCATAAGTTGAGCCGTGATAAGAATTCATATACGACACAATATATTGACGTCCTGTATAAGCTCGGGAAAATTTAATAATTGCATCATTTGATTCTGAACCAGAATTTCCAAAAGCAACTTTCTTAGGCGTTGATCCAGGTGCGACCTTCGCTAATTTTTCAGCGAGTTCTTGTTCTGGTACATGATGAAAATAAGCAGGTGTGTAATGGATGAGCTTTTCTGCCTGATCCTGAATGGCCTTGACCACCAAATCGTTAGTATGACCGACGTTAGTAGCAGATGCACTAGCTAGCAAGTCGATATATTCATTCCCGTCTACATCCTTGAGGATCGCACCGTGCGCTGAATCGATCACTAGATCGTAGTAATTGATCCGGCCGGCAGTAGCAAAATATTGATTCTCACGATCGATCAGACGTTTATCTTTTTCGTGATTATGGCCAACTGTTTGAGCTCCCATAATGACACCTCCTTAAATTAGTTTTGTGGTAAATAAGGATATTCTAATCTTTTTCTAATTTACGTGCAACGAAAATAAACGATTTTTGGGTAAAAAAATAAAAATATGCATAAAAAAAGGATAACCACGGCATTTCGTAGTTATCCTATTTCTTAGATTAAATTTAATTAAAGTATCCTATAAGAATGATCTCATGATTTCTCTGAATGGAGGAAGTGTAGGCATTGTACCCTTGTCTTTCAAGTGAACGAAACCAAACTTCATGTATCCTTTAGCTTCATCCATCATGATCTTACCAGGAAGTGGAGCTTCATCAGTAACGGCAACATCCAAAAGCACTGGCTTAGTTGGGTTACGATACTTCTCGATTGCTTCACTGAATTGTTGATCAGTTGTGATACGTTCACCGATACCGCCAGCAGCTTCAGCAAATTTTGCAAAGTCGATATCTGGTAGCGAGATTCCGTATGTTTGTTGACCAGCAGATTGTTGTTCGTATTCAATGAAGGCTAACAATTTGTTATTCAAGACAATGTAGAGCATTGGCAAGTCGTATCTTACGGCTGTAGCAAAGTCTTGCATGACCATTGAAGTAGCACCATCACCAGCGATAGCATAAACTGGGCGATCTGGATAAGCTTTTTTGGCAGCAATAGCACCAGGCAAAGCACATCCCATGGTACCTAACCAAGCTGAGATGGTGTATTTTTGCGTATGCTTAGCATTGATAAATCTGGCACCAAAGGCAGTTGAAGTACCAACATCAATTGACCAAACAGCGTTTGATGGAGCATTTTCGGAAATATTGTGGAACAAGAGTGATGGAAGAACACCCTTATGGTTCTTAGAGTAAACATCTTTGAGCCATTTTCTCCAAAGAGTGATCTTAGCTTCGGCTTGGTCTAAGAATGGACGTGTTGATACTTCTTCTCCACGGTCGATCAATTGACGCAAGACGTCTGCAGTGTCACCTTGGATAGCGACAGTCACGTTACGACGTTTACCTAGTTTGTCACCATCATTGTCGACTTGAATAGCGTCAACTTTTTTATTCAAATATGGTGCATATGGATAGTCAGTACCAAGCATAATGACTAAGTCAGCTTTTCTCATCATTTCAAAAGCAGGCTTAGTACCTAACTTACCTAATTGTCCCAAGTTGTATGGGTGGTCATCATCGATCAAGCCTTTAGCAGGCATTGTTTGAATGACCGGAATCTTATATTTTTCAATGAATTCTTTAGCTTCTTCTTTGGCATTTTCGATACCACGACCGGCTAAGACGATTGGCTTTTCATGAGTTTCGATCAAGTCCAAAGCCTTGTCGATCTCGCCGGAGTCAACACGCAAATCTTCAAGCTTAAATGTGTCAACATTTGGTTGATAGTTATCTTGGATCATATGATTAGGAACGTCATCAGGAATTGTTAGGACAGCAACTCCTCGTTTTGAAATGGCAGTTCTAATTGCTTCGTCGACGATTCTTGGAAGTGATTGAGGATCCATAACGATTTTGTTGTAAACGGCAACATCAGCGAACAAAACATGAGTATCAACTTCTTGGAAAAAGTCGGTATTGATCAATTTTGAGTTAACGCAACCTAATATAGCTAGAACTGGCGCATGGTCCATTTTGGCATCGTAAAGTCCATTCATTAAGTGAATAGCACCTGGTCCACCAATTGAAAAGCAAGCACTGATCTCACCTGTTAGCTTGGCATGGGCAGCAGCTGACAAAGCAGCTACTTCTTCATGCAAAACGTGAGTGAACTTGATCTTGTCTTGAGCTCGATACATAGCGTCGATCGTTGTGTCGACTGAATCACCGGGAATACCATAAATATTGTCTATGCCCCATTTGGACATAATGTCTACCATCTTATCTGATGCACGTACTTTCATAATTGTCCTCCTATAACGATATCAATATATACTTTACCACTATTTTTTCACAATAAAAGTATTCTGACTAGGCTTTTATTTTCAAGGGATTGTTGAAAATAATATATAACTTGTGAAAATGGTCATTAATATTCAAAATTTAATTGGATTAAATTTCTGATATTATTAAGATATGAATACTTTTAGGAAGTGAAATAATGGTCAAACAATTCCAACTCTACCGTTGGCTACGATTCATTTTCCTTGCGACTGCAGGGATCCTCATCGTTTTAGAGCCGACCAAAAGTTTGGACTTCATCATCTACATCGTCTCAGCTTATGTTGCTTTTTACGGAGTCCTGTCGTTGATCGACGGATTCAGTCTAAAACGTAAGACTGGGGAAAATAACATGAACATGGGATTCGGCGTCTTGGCGCTGATCGTGGCTATCTTGATCTTGTTCGTGGCAAAATTTCTAGTCGCATTGGTCCCACCTGTATTGGGGATCATCTTATTGGCTAACGGTATCAACCAATTCCGTGATTCGCACGAAACTAGAAAGACCGTCAACGTGACGCCTTGGCTAGATTATTTATACTCGGCGCTTTTGATCATCGCCGGAGTCGTGTTTATTTTGAACCCATCTAAAACGATCATCTTCTTATACCAACTATTTGGCGTAGCTTTGATCGTCTTAGCATTCTTTGAAATTATCAATTCACGACTCTATGGACGGAAAAAATAGCTTATACTGTTTTTAGCGCTACTTTTTTAAGTGTAACCGTACTCAAGCTTGTTGCGATAGCATGTCCATCCAAGTGAGTCGTCACAGTCCAAGTTTGGATTGAATTGCCGACTCGCACTGGAGTAGCTTCAGTGACTAACACCCCATCTTTAACTGGGTTAAGGTGATGCGTCATGATATCAACGCCCACGGCAACGCTGTCGTCATCATCGATATTTAAGTTGGCACCGATACTAGCAGCAGTTTCAGCTAACACAGTGCTGATACCGCCATGCATGATCTTGTACGGCTGCATGTGCTTATCTTCAAGTTTCATCTTTAGGATCACGCGAGTCTTACTTTTATCAGTGACTTCGATCCCTAAATTTTCTAACAAATTCATTTTTACACCTCGGAGGTTATTTTTATGAGTAAATGGGAAACTATTAAAGAATATCAAGAAATCTTTTTCGAACGAATGGGCAAAGTTGCCAAAATCACCATCAATCGTCCTGAAAAAAGAAATGCGTTTACACCTGTTACTGTACAAGAAATGATTGAGGCTTTCAATTATTGCCGCGACGATTCTTCAATTGGTGCCATTATTTTGACTGGTGAAGGCGACCTCGCCTTTTGTTCAGGTGGAGACCAAAGCGTCCGTGGAAATGGTGGATACGTTGGACCTGACCACATTGCTCGTTTGAACGTTCTAGACTTGCAACACTTGATCCGCATCATTCCTAAGCCTGTTATCGCGATGGTCCGGGGCTGGAGCGTTGGTGGAGGTAATATCTTGCAATTAGTTTGTGACCTTACTATTGCGGCCGACAATGCTAAGTTCATGCAAACTGGTCCAAAAGTTGGCTCATTTGACGCTGGATATGGTTCAGCTTACTTAGCACGTGTCATTGGCCACAAGCGTGCCAAAGAAGTTTGGTTCATGTGCAAGCCTTACACAGCTGACGAAGCTTTCCAAATGGGTTGGATCAACAAAGTCGTTCCCCTAGCTGACGTTGAAAAAGTTACACTTGAATGGTGCGACGAGATCTTGCAGAAGTCACCTACTGCAATTCGTTTCATCAAAGCAGCAATGAACGCTGACACCGATGGTCTTGCTGGTCTGCAACAAATGGCCGGAGACTCAACAATGTTGTTCTACACTACTGATGAAGGTAAAGAAGGTCGTGATGCATTCCTTGAAAAACGCGACCCAGATTTCGACAAATTTCCTAAGTTCCCATAGAGAGAAGGTTAAACTTTATGGAAAATTGGCTAACCAAACGGGCAGCCTTAAGTCCTAACAAAGTTGCCCTAATTTACCAATATACTGATTTTACATTTAATGAATTGAACTCGACGGTCCAGCTGTACGCCTCGAAACTGTTCAACAACGGCATTCATCAAGGCGACCGCGTAGGGATTTTCACCGCTAATTCTTTCAACGGCTACATCGCCACCCTAGCCTTGCAACAATTGGGCGTGGAGATCGTCTTTTTAAACATCCGCTTGTCTGACGAAGAATTGAACTTCCAGATCAAGGATTCTGGCGTTTCAGTCGTCTTGATTGATGACGCCACCGATGATGCTCAACTAGAAGCTACGACTGTTAAAAAAACTTATATGTCCGAAATTTTGTCGATGGAGCCGTCTGACAGTTATCAGCCAGTTGCTGAATTCGACAATGACTCAGTAACTTCTATTATGTACACGTCTGGGACCTCTGGACGCCCAAAAGGAGTTCTGCAAACTTTCGGAAACCACTTTTATTCCGCCATCGGTATGTCGTTAAACCTAGGTATCAATCAAAAAGATTCTTGGGTCATGACCGTGCCAATGTTTCATATCTCAGGTTTTTCGATCATGATGCGGTCGTTGATCTACGGCATTCCCGTCTATTTGATCGAACATTTTGACGTTGACTACATCAACAAGATTTTGATCAACGAACGAGCTTCGATCATTTCATTAGTACCAACGATGCTCAAGCGTTGTCTCAATGGATTAAAGACCGGACAGAAGTACAATCCTAACTTTAGATGCGTCTTCTTAGGCGGCGGTCCGATCGATAATTGGACCTTGTTGCGTTGTCAAATGTCAGAAATACCAGTCATTCAGTCATACGGAATGACCGAGACAGCATCTAACGTCGTTGCATTAAACTTTGAAGATGCTGAAAGAAAAGTCGGATCATCCGGACAACCACTCTTTCCAGTGCACTTGCGGATCACCAATCCAGACGAAGACGGCATTGGCGATATCGAGATCAAGGCTCCTAACGTAGCGAAAGGCTACTTAAATCAACCAAAACTTTTTGCAGCGAAGATCACTGATGATGGCTTTTACCGTACCGGCGATTTGGGACATCTGGATGAAGAAAACTTCTTATATATCAACGGCCGAAAAGACGATATGATCATCTCAGGTGGAGAAAATATCTATCCTGAAGAAGTCGAAAATGTATACGCCAAGATCGATGGATTGGAGTCAATCGCAATCGTGGGCGTTCCAGATGACGACTGGGGCCAAGTGCCAGTGGCCTATATCACAGTCGGCAAGAACGTTTTCTTGAACGGACCAGACTTGATCGAGTACGGCCGCAATCGCTTGGCTCATTACAAGGTGCCACGAGAGTTTAGATTATTAAAAAAGATGCCACTCACCTCAAGTGGCAAGATATTGAGAAGAAAGTTGAATGAGGAAGAATACGAGCCATTATAGAGAGAAGCCGAGGCGAAAGCTGAGGCTTTTTTTTGACTCTAGACTAGTCTATATATGTCGCCTCCGGGATGAGATTGCTTTCTTGGCTCCGTGACGTAGTGGGCACACTTGAAGCTTACCGCAAGGACCGCGCCAATCTCCAAGCTGCACCTTTGCCTAAGCACTGCTTCGCATTGCTAATGCAAATTTCACTACTTGGGCCAAACGCAATCTCATCCTTCCGGCTGGATAGATGTAAACTTTGTTATTCAACATGCATTATTTGTTGATATTGAAAGGAAAGACCTGTTTTCTTTTGCGCTCCATTCGAACATAAAAAAAATCAAATCCTTAGGATCTCAAAACTAGAACGTTTGATTTTTGTTATCCAAAATCAAATCAAACTTCTGATCATTGGTAACTTCCAAAAAGTAATCGAAATTCACTGATTTAAAAATATTGGATTTGAGATGTAAACCGACAAGAATGCCATTAGCAAGATACGATAATTCGTTCCTTTATGTTTGAACGTATTTAGGCTTCGAGGGGGTGTCGCGTTCGGCCTAAGCCGTGAAATTTGCGTTAGCAATGCGAAGCAGTGCTTAGGCAAAGGTGCAGCTTGGAAATTGTTGCGGTCTTTGCAATAAGTTTCAAGTGTACCCACAGCGTTCCAGCGCCGAACAAAGCGACACCCCCTCGGAGCCGGGTCCCATACCTCAAAAAAAAGAAGCCACGACGTACCGTAGCTTCTGCTGGGACTTCTTTCATTTAATTCGTCCCAAACCAAACGTTTAACAATTATGGATGGGGATGTTCATGTTTGGTATAGTACCAATTTTCCGTGTTTGATCCGATTCCCGCTGGGTAACAGAAATCAAATCAGTGATGAATGCTCACGCTTATTTTTATTATTTGGTACAAACAAATTATAATCTCGGATACAATTTTTTAATCTATCCTTTTCAAAAGAAATATTATCAATTATTGATAGTCACAATATTAAAAATATTTTTTCACAATCTTATTTATAATTTTGCTCATATTTTCAAAGTTTTCATGAAAATTATTCCAAATAATATTCGAAAAAGTTAGCAATTTTATCCATCAAAGGCGGTTCAACCAGGTGTTTAGCCTTATATCCAGTAATGAAAGCCACCTGTTCAGCATATGGCTGACCTTGGATCTCATCAAAAAACGACTTCGGTTCCTCATAAGGAATCCGCTCATCATCAGTACCATGCCAAAACAGCAATGGCCGATTAGCAATCGTCTCTGGATAATTGCTGAGATCATAGTCATCGATCCAACTAGTTAATTTTTTCATATCGTCCGGTATGTACAGATCATGTTTATCAGCCGACTCGCGGACCAGCTTGGCGTAGTCGTTCAATTTCGGACTACCCATAATGATCGCTGCTGCAGTGATTTCCGGATGCTGAGTCAACAACGCACCCGTCGTCATCCCGCCCATTGAATAGCCACCAACACCAATTTTGCCATCATTGATCAAATCTCTTTTTTTATAAAAACCCTTGATCAGCGAGAACTCGGCAATGTTTCCTTGAATGGTATTCCAAAAAGTAAACGATGGAATCGACGACACGTCGTGCAGCCTTTCGCCGTGATTCATCGCATCAGGCAAGATCACCCGGATATTTTTGCTGGCCAACTTCCTAGCTTGCGTCAAAACCAATTCTTTATCAGATCTCCAACCGTGATAAAAAATAACAATCGGTGTTTTGCTGTAACGATATTCTTCCTCAACAACTTCCAATATCGGAACATCTTGCAAGAGCCGCTTATATATTTTTATCATCAGCTCACCTCATTTCTATCAACATAATATCATTTATAGAAATAATGATAAAAAAAATACGCCTATCTCTAAGCGTATTGGCTCGCATGTGCATTTGCGCATTCAAAGTATTGATCTATCTTAAAGATCAGTTCATCAACATTTTGTTGATGAGCATGTTTGGTCTTTTTGTCGTAGATGCGCAGGTACATGCGAAATCGAAGTAACGTCGGACCCGTCTCCTCAGTTTCCATTCGATTGATGAATTCCATAGCAATATCAATCAGTTTTCTCTCGGAAATAAGATTGAATTGAGCTACGGATTCACCCAAGGACGTGATCATTGTTTGATCATCCATGAATTGTATGTCCATAGTACTCGCTCCACTCCCGTTCTATGTTTCACGTAATTCTTTTTGCAACTACCAGGGAGATAATTCTCCCTGAATGTAATTATGAATGATTTATAAGCAAAAAAATAGCCAGATTAATATAGTAAATATATTCAAAATTGATTTATTTCTATAAATAATTTCTATTATTAAATAGATATGTTCGTTTTATTCAAAATATTTGGTTTTATTTTTAATTAAATGGTCTAAACACTATTTTGTAGTCTAAGTATATTTAGTTGTACGTATGGGTCCCGACTCCGGGTTGGTTCCGCTCTTTCGGCTCTGGAATGTATTGGTACCTGTCAAGTTGACATTTGATTTTTATAAAATTATAAACTCAAACTAATGGCTTTATTCCAGTATTCTGCTGGAGTAAGGCCATTTCTTGTTTCTGATCGATCATTATTATTAAAATAATTTATTCCTGCTTCTACCAATCTTTTCAATTCTTCAAAAGTTGTAGGAGTTGGAAAACGGTCCATCCATCGATTTTTAAATTCTCTCCACCAGTGTTCCATTGGAGCGTTGTCAAAAGGTGTTCCTGGTCTGGACATACTTCTAGTAACTTGATGTTGCGATAAAAGCTTATTGAACTTATTTGAGACATAGGCTGATCCCCGATCAGTATGAACAAGAGGATGTACATCACCCATTTTGTCGAACACATTTTCAAACATTTCTGTTTCAGCTTCTGCGGTCTCAGATGGGGTTAAATTGAATCCAATCAAATGTCTACCATAAAGATCCAATACACCACTTAGCTGTATCTTTTGTCTCTGTTCGATTCCGAATTCTAATTGAGTTGAATCAGATAACCAAATTTCATTTGGAGCTTTGGCATCAAAATTTTGATTTAGCACATTATCTTTAATGTATCTATCTTCATCGTCTTGACGATCCTTTTTCTTTGTACATGATTTACAGCGAATATTTAGTTCTCTCATAACTCGCTTGATTTGTTTGAGCGTAACACCAAACTCCAATGATCCTTCCATTCTAAGATTGAGAAGGATTTTACCTGCACCAATTGTTTGGGTATGAAAGTTGTAAATCTCAAGGACTTTTTTCTTTAGTAATTCATTTCTTTTTTCCCATGGACTTTCTTTACGTTTAACAAATTTATTAAAGGCCTGTCTGCTTACGCCCATATACTCTAATAAAATGGACTTCCATCCATGATGATTTTGACAAACCTCAATTATTGCCTGATAAGCTTGTCTGTTTTGTTTGTTCACTCCCCACGCTGGATTTCGTTGAATTTTTTTTCAAAGGCTTCAATTACTTTATGTTTTTCAAGTTCAGCTTTGAGTTGACGATTCTCTAATTTTAATTTATCTAATTCTGTCAATTCAACGTGATCTCTGGTTTTCTTATGACCGCGTTCGTCTGCCAAAGCAGAATATCCAATATGTTCAGCTTTCATTACCCACATGCGTACTTGTTGGTAAGATACTTGAAAATGTTCTGAGGCTGCAGCGTAAGAATGATCTTGTAGGGTAACGTACTCAACCACTTGAATTCTTTCTTCTAACGTTGTTTTCTTTGACACGTGGATGACCTTCCTTCCAACAGGTGAATCTGTCAGTTTCTTGTCATCATTATACTGTATTAGCCAGTATCTAAGCTGCTTTGTGTCCTTAATACCATATTTACTTGTTACTTCATGTAAAGTTCCTTCACCATTTCTATATGCCTTTACAGCACTGATCTTAGTTTCCGCACTGTAATGATTAGGGGTTTTCTGCTTTTTCAAGCCTTCCGCTCCATATTCCGTATAAACCCAATACCATCCTCTAAACGTTGTACATGGTATATTTTTCGATTTCGCAAAGGTTTGTTTTGGAAGATTAGATTGTTTGAACTCTTCAATTAAATTAATCTTCTGTTCGTAAGTATATTGTCTGCCCATAATAATCCTCCATGATTATGCATGAAATTATTCCATTTCAAATGTCAACCATAAAGGGATTATCGCAGAACGTAGTGGGCCCACTTGAAGCTTACTGCAAGGTCCGCAGCAATCTCCAAGCTGCACCTTCTACTAAGCACTGCTTCGCATTGCAAGTAGAATTTCACTACTGAGGCCGAGCGCTCCGCCACCCCTCCGTCTAAATAGAGTCAAATCTCTCTCCTTGTTGAAAGAAGGTATGTCGGCAGTGTTCGCATCAACTTTGAACTTGTCTGATCACTTTAGTTTATCGACTAACTTCAATCTTATGCAAACAGAGGTTGCATTCCTTATTTCAAATATATTTAGAGTGCTTGAATTGACTCTATTTAGACGGAGGACGGAAATCGATGCCCGGCTCAGTAGGGAAGTTATTGTTGGTCGGCGACGACGCCGGCTTACAATAAGAGGCAGCTTTGAGATGTTTTCGGTTTGTGAAAATAGCTCAAAGTGTCTCCCCTACGTTCCAGACGAAAGGCAATCGATTTCCGTCCGGAGTCAGCCCGCATACCGCCTAGCAAACAAAAAAAGCCCAGGACATAATCCTGAGCTTCCCTGTGATCTTCATGTCTGTATCAATCAGATTAATTGATTGGCTATTCTGAGGAGGAATAATAATAATCACAATCTAATTTTTACAATGGTTCATTCAAAGTCCGTTTACCACTTCCTTTGAATTGGTAATTTACCAAATATTAACACGTTGATCTGGAGCTAAGTACATTCCATCGCCAGGTTGAACATCGTACGTGTCGTAGAATGCACCAATATTTTGTAATGATGTGTTAACACGGATGCTGTCTGGTGTATGGACATCTTCGAGCTGTGCTGCTTGGAGTTCGGTGTTGTACTTAGATCTCCAACCTAAAGCATAGTTTTCAAAAAATTGATTCAAATCGTAACTTGATTCATTTTCTAGAGTTGCTAAGGCAACGTTTAAACCACCGTTATCGGCAATGTTCTCATTTTCAGTTTGAACACCGTTGACGTAGCCGCCACCATAAGGGATTCCGTTATATTCGGCAGCCATGTCGTCAACTAATTGATTAAATCTAGCTCTATCGTCACTAGACCACCAATCGTTGTACTCGCCATTTCCGTCGTATAAGGAACCATTAGCATCAAAGGCGTGAGTCAACTCATGTCCGATGATAACGCCTAGTCCACCTAAGTTTTGCGAATCAGTATTATCGGTACTGAAGAATGGACTTTGGACGATACCGGCATTGATGGTGATCGAGTTGGTCAAGACATCGTATGATGCATCTGGTGTTAAGGCAGAGTCGCCTTCGTCCCAAGCACTACGGTTAACTGGATCTTTAAAGTCAGCAAATGCTTGCAGAGCTTGTGTTCCGACTAAGTTACGGTAGTTGATATATGCTGAGTTATTACCTTCGATATCTACTTTATTCAGATAATCAAAATCTTTGCTAGTTGGATAACCAATTTTAATTTGTAGTCGACTAAGTTTGCCCAAGGCATTCAATTTAGTCTGGTTGTCTAACCAATTAGCGTTGATGATCTGCGTTGAATAAGTGTAGATAATTTTTTTAGTCATCGTAGTTACGGCATCTTTTTCTTGTTGAGACATGATCTGTGGGCCGTAATACTGACTAAATGCATCGGTAAATGCTGTTGAAGTTAGATAATATGCAAATTCTTGTTGCAATTGTGGTGAAAGATCGTCTGGATCTTCGAGGTATTCTTGACTAAGTTCTGGGTAGTTAGTCTGCAAATAATCTTCGAATCCATCAGTGATATTTTGCAATTCACTGGCACGATATAGGATCAAATCAGAAATCAACCAACCCTTCAAATCGTTAAACGTATCTGGATTGACTAACTTAGATAAGTTATTGAAATATGAAGGAGTCATTTCGTAGACGTAGTCTGGCGTTTCTCCCATCAACGTTTGGAAAATAGCATTGAAGTTGATGTATTGAGAAGTATCAGCTAAGTCTTGGAAACCAACTTGTGCGTAATTAGAAGTAATTTCTGGCTCTGCACTCAAATCTTGAGCTGTTTCGGTATTCATCAACAACTGGTCATAGTTGACGGTTCCGGTGATGATATCTTGGATAACATCGTCAGAATAACCTGCTGCTTGTAAAAAGCCGACGACAGCATTTTCTTCATCTGAACCTATACCTTGGTCTGTCAACATCAAAGGTTGAGCACCAAATAAGTAGATAGCTTGTTTGGTAGGATCGTTTTGGTCACGACCGATGATAATTGAAAATGGCGTTGGTTGATCACGACCGATCATATTAGTAAACGCACCGTTTACTTGGTTGATATTGGTCATCTTCAAGATATTCTCTACTTCAAGACTCATATCAGGTGTGATCACGCCGACGTTGCTGAGGTCATCGCCAGAAGTCAATTGATAGAACCAAGTAGCTGAATCCATGGCGTAACCTGCTGAATCCATTCCGTTTGATAAGTTGATAAAGTCATTTTCGACTTGTTGGTCGACACTAGCTGTCACATCGTTAAAGGTACCTTGTTCAGGTGTGGCATCATTAACTTGTGTTTCATTTACCCAAGCACCATTTTCGGACATGTAAAAATTGTCTTGTGGTCTTGCGTAAGTTACATCGCCATTCCAGTCGCCACCATTTGTATTAGTAGTTTGAGAAGGTTGTGCGACTGTTGTGGTTTGATAATCATTAGTTGTTTCGTTCACAGTATTAGTTGTTGTATAGTTCGAATTATCGCTAGTACTTGTTGATTGAGTATTATCAAAACCATTATAGATAGTAGTTGGTGTAATAGAACTTGTTCCGATAGTTGTTTGTGTTGTATTGCTATTATTATTTTTATTTACACTTGCCGTATCAGTACTTGCTGGATCATAAACTGTCGCGGTAGGTGTTGTCTTGGCTGTATTTACTGATGATGCAGGATCAACTGTGCCAATTGTAGCTGTTGCCGAAGTTGGTTGAGTAGTGGTCTGACTTTCTTCAACACTTGGCTGTTGTTGATCTGTGACTGCATCTGCCTTGACTGTTTGACTCGTAGTAATTGCTCCGAGAATTACGGCAGAAAAGGTAAATACGCCCATTAAACTTTTTTTCATTTTCATTAGAAGTCCTCCAAACAAGGTCAATTATTATTGACGCTTTAATAATCTACCCAAATGGAGGTGTTTAGTATTCTAAAAACGAAATTATTTTTTTCAATAAATGATTTTTTATAAAAACTAAATTTTTCTATCAAAAAAGCAGCCTTGAAGATACTCAGTATCCTCGCAGCTGCTCTCGACAGTTTTTAATTCTCAACTCTTGTAATAAAGGTTTGTGGTAGTCCTTCAAAAAAATGAAAGGTTAAAAACTGTAATATATTAGTTTATCTGTCATCAAAAGGAATTAACCAGCTTATCGGCGGCTCGATCTGAAAATTGGGTAAAATCCAGGGATATGAACGAGCTGACCGATAAATCTTTTCGAGAAACTATTGTGGTAGGTGTTTCTCAAAAAGACTTAGTAAACTGACAACAAAAAGATTATATAACCTTCATTTCATAAAATCAACAAAATAATGTATCAACTGATAAAAAAATATATTTTAAAAATCGAAAATATTTCAATTGTGCAAAATAATCATTTCACTAACTTTTGACTATGTATATCATGATATTCCGGTGTTATCGTTTTCAATAATTGGTATTTACCATCATTGATATTAGTTAATAATAATGCTTATCATTATGTTACAGTTATGTTAAAATAGTCAAATATGCACCTTTTTACTAGTATTTTTTAAACGGACTCTATATAATATGAATTGTTCATTAGGAGTGATCCTGATGAATATAATGACTTAGTCGTTATGTCTTATGAAGTTAGAAAGTACATCCTCAATGTACACCTTTCAATTCATAATTTTCAGAAGTATTCCTTCTCAACTTTTGTAATAGAGGTTCGTGGTAGTCCCTCAACTTACATATCCCGAGGAGTAGAGATTTGTGGTAGGTCTCTACTCTTTTTTTGTGCCCTCATTTAGATTGTTCAAAATTTCATTATCAGATAAAATGATTATCATTTCACAAAAAAACATCCCATCATTGACTGATTCATTTCAGTAATAATGGGATGTTTTTTTACTTGCAGGACTCAATTATTTTCAATAATGATCTCGAGCTGAATATAAATAGACAGTATCGTCCTCAATGCTATAAATTAGACGATGCTCTCCTGTAATTCGTCTCGACCATTTTCCTGTCAATTCATACTTTAATGGTTCTGGCTTTCCTTGTCCTGAAAAAGGGTGTTGTTTGATATCCTTGATTAAACTATTGATTTTACGTATTTTCTTTTTATCTCCCTGCTTAAACCAATACATGTAATCATCCCATGCATCATCTGACCAAAAGAGTCCCATGTCACATCTCCTCAGAATCGATTAAATTATGCTGAGTTCCCTTATTTTTCGAAAATTGTGCATCCCCTCGTCTGATTTTATCCATTAGAGGTGGATTGGAGAGAATTCGCATGGTTTCATTCATTGAATCATAATCATCTTTAGATAATACAACGATATCATTATTACTATCCTTGTTAGTGACAATCAATGGTTCCGAATCATCGTTTACTTGCGTCATGTATTCCTTAAGCTTTTTTCTAAAGTTGGTGTAATTAACTGAGTCCATGATATTATCTCCTTTCACTGTACAGCATATTGTACAGCCTGCAACATGAGAAGTAAATCATTCTTACTTATAAACGTTATATTTGATTTATACTTTTCATTTATCCAAAATGGATACCGAAAAAAAGCATTATCCAGTTGTTTACTTAAACCACTGGATAATGCTTCTCATTTATTTTTGTAAGACTAATTCTAAGCTGTCTTCGGTTCCGTCTGATTTAACGGTTGCCAAGATATCGCCATTCAACTTTTTCTTCAGGTTAGTTAACTTAACTTTTTGATTACCTGAAAATTGTGTCTTTAGCGTGATCGAATGTTGATCATACTTATAAGGCATCTCTGCTGCTGGCAATTTTTTACCATTGTCGCTCAATTGATAAACTGCCTTGCCGTCCTTTTGAAACTTCAACGAAATCCCAGTTGGTTTTGAGTCGGTTGGTTGCTTGAGTGCGTATGTCTTTTCAACGATGTTGATGCGTTTAACTTGATGCAGCGACACTCCCCCAACAATTAATAAAATAAATGCCACAATAATAATTTTCCCATTGCGTGAAAACATGTTCCAACGGTCAATAACTTTTCCCATAATTCCCTCCAAAATAAAAATGCTTTAAAAACCTTATCATTTTGTCGATGAATTTTTGGATTAGAAATCATAGGGATTGTTTACTCGTATTGGAATGGAAACTATTGATATTGTTATATTAGTTGATTATTTCTGTTGAAATTCAACTGGGACTGCCTTTTCATTTTTGAAGTGTAAATTACCACTGATCGTCCCCTTAGATTTCTTCTTGATATCGGTGACTCTGAACAAAGCTCTGGTTTCCGAATACTCTTGTTTCATATTCATATCAATTTCTTTTTGAGTATAACTGTAAGTACTGCCAGTGAATGTATCGCCGGAATCCGTATCTGTCATTTTTAGCTTGCCATCTTTTTCAAATTCCACATCCATTAGTTGATATTTAGAATTAGGATGCGACGGATCAACGGCCTTAATTGCATAGCTCTTTCCAACTGGATTGATCCTCACGCTATGTGCATAGTAAATTCCCCCGATGATGCCTAGTAGCACGATGATGATAATTGCCTTTCCTGCAGTCGAAAATGCGTTCCATCTATTTTTGATATTTTCCAAATTTCTTCCCTCCGAAAACTTGATGATTTCATCTTATAATTGCAAAATGTCCACTTCAATCGATGTACCAGATGTTATACAGCCGGTAATCTACATAACGGCGCGATAATTAATTCATTGAAGCACTTCGTCATTTTTAACTAATTAAAATCTGTTTTTTTGCATACAAGTTGTTTTGTAATCGGAGTATTATGCGATTGAAGAATGGGATTCTGGACGTAAGATTTATCTGACTCTTGCGTTATGGATTTGGTCGCAGGACTACGGAAGGTGATTGCATGCTTAATAAATGGATCGATTACGCAATTCGTCTCATTTTGATTGCATTGGCAATTTACTGGTTCACATTGTTATATAGCGATAGTTCCCTATTAGTTATCCTGGCAATTATTTTGTTGGTCGGGACGACGCTTTATTTAATCACCAAGGAACAAAGTGATCTTTCGGCTAACTTGCGTAATTTAAGACATAAATTCCGCAACGATCTTCACTTTAAAAAATAGATTTCAGGATTAATTTTGGATAGATGGTTGAACCGTTCTATCGATATTATAACTGTGATACTTCTGATTGCTTTAATTATCATAAACGTAAAATTTGGTGCCGGTTCTGGAGCTGCTTTGCTCAGCGATTCGGTCATGGTCTTTCTTCTTATCTCATTCTTCAGCACACGGATCCATCTCTATTTGCACAGACACCATCTAAAAAACGGGTAAGGTCCTCTTGGAGGCGTGAATATGGCTCGTATTTTAGATATAATTTACTGGCTCGTAGTGGGAAGTATCGCCATACTGTCAGTACTTTTGTACTACTACAACAGTAATCTATTCTTGGATTCTTCCCTACTCCTAATCGCAATGATCTTAATACGTGAATATGAGGAGCAAGTAAATGAACGAAAATATTTTAGGCATTAAAAAATACGCATCTAACAAAATTAATTGTTGGATGCGTATTTTTGATTGTGCGTAAGGCTTGCTATAATTTTGCAAAAGCTATCCGGGTGTTAAAAAAGACTAACCGCAAGGGTTAGCCTTCACCTTAAACATGTTGACTTGCGGTAGAGCTCACGAGGCGCGCACCCCGTGGGCTCTTTAAGTCCCCAATAGTATAACACGGAGCACTGCTATTTCCTACGTTCATATTTGCATGCTTAGCCGCTTCTACCACGAAAATTATTCGTAGTAGATTGAACCTGCTGATGCTCCTTGACGTTTCAGCGATTTAGCGTAATGGTGCATCATCGTGCTTGGTCCGCTGATCAGAAAAATCGTGTCCTGTTGCCAATTGTCAGGCAAATCTGAGAAGATCTGGTCATCCTTGTATCGTCCGACTTGCTGATGCATGGTAAAGTTTTTCAATTGACTCCATTGACTGAACTCGTTGGTTGCCAATAAATCAGACGGATTGTGTGCAGTATAGAATACTTGCATCTTGCGATTTAGATTGGCAGCAATCGTCGATAACAGTGGCGTTACGCCGATACCACCAGCCAGAATAACAATGTTGCTGTTCTCGGGTTGTTCTTTTAAAAAGGCTTGATAGCGGCCATAGCCACCGTCGATCAACACTCTAGTGCCTCTTGGTAAGTCTTGGAGCTTTTTCGTGAAGTCACCATCCCCTCGAATCAGGAGGTCGATATTCTCATCAGTATTAGGATTCGTTGCTAATGAGAAGGGATGCATTTCCTTTAATCCTTTGATGTCTGGGAAAGAAATGAAGACGTAGTCTCCAGCCTGCAAATCGATTTTTGCATGGTTAGGCAACTTGATTGCCAACTCGTAAATGTTGTCTGAGATCGGCTGATTTTTTACCAGAGTACCGTTATTGTAGGTTGTCGGTGCAATGAATTTTGCCCATAAATAACTCAGCAAGACTAATCCGCTGACGACGTCGAACAAAACGATAAATGGCTTGATTGCCACGATATAACTGATCAGTTGCACGTGGATGAATACCAAAACTACGGCCACGATGTTCAAGCGGTGGACCCAGACCGACAATTCATGTCTAAAAATAATTTCAAGAGTATGTTTAATTTTTTTCAAAATTGGGATCCGATTCGTCAGCCATCCGGCCATGAAAATCAGCGAATAGATCATCAATCCTAAAAATAAATCGAATGCCCAATCTCCGGTTGTTTTGATCCAGCCAAATGATTGGGTATTTTCTTTGTGCAAAAAGGCGAGGACGATCGCACCGATTGCGAGTATCCCGTGGACCATATACATATCTGGCAGGCCGATCAAGCGGTCAAGCCATTTGGGTTTGGTGCTCAAATAAACGGCAAATAGCATCCAAACATACGCAATTGTTCCATAATAAATAGCCTGGGATTCGCCACTATAAATCGTGGGAAGACCTGCAGAAAGTGTTTGTAAAAATGGCAGTGGCAATAAGAAGATGGCAATTAGCCAAAATAGCCAAAGACTATATCTGTGTTTCTGTAGCATGCTTAATTTTTCCTCCGGCAAATGAAGTTAGACCAGAACGAGTGTCAACTAACATTCCTGTGAGTTTCGATTCACTGATCAAATGTTCGAATTTATCAGTCCCTGCAGCGATACCTGCGGTGGCCCAAACATCAGCTTCCGTCAGGTCGTTAGCCACCATAGTAACTTGTTGAATACTGCTAGGTCGGCGTCTAATGTGTTGTCCACGCTTGTTCATCCCTGAGGTAGCGATAGCACCATTTTGGATGTGATATTCAGCAATGATCCGCTGTAGGTCATTAGGATCTTCAATCCCGACATTCCACACGAATCCACTGTCGACTCGGGCACCCAATTGCATGTCGCCACCACCATTTAAGGAAACGCCAACGATTTTGGGGTCGTCTAAAAGTGGCCGTAAATAAGCATTAAAAAGTGATTGAATTGCCCAGCCTTTAACCAATCCAGTAGGATTGTACCCGCCGTCAAAAAATGGGTCGAAGTATCCATCAGTTAATTCTGTTGCAATCGTACATTGTCCATAGACTGACTGAAATTCATCGTCAAACATGATCGAAGCATTTTGCGTACGCCGATATTCTGAAACTAATGAATCTTCTTGAAATGTCGAGAACTTCTGATTGATTTCGGCCAGTCCAGCATTGATTTTTGCATATGCATCTTGAAATTCTTCGGCAACGATATCATCGTATTCGGTAATGGCAAGTTTAACGGTAAAAGGAATCGTCATCTGATCGATAACCGCATTGGGATATAAAATGGTAGTTTGATTCATCATGATTGCTCAATTCTCCTTTTTAAAAATTAGGCTTGTGCTTGATCTAATGCATTTTGTAGCGAACCAGTGAAACCTTTATAAGTTTCAGTGGCTCCAGAAATCTGTTGGATCTTAGAACTTTGTGCAGTAATAGCTTCAGACTTGTAAGTTGGCAATGCTTGTTCATTGATCTGAACCGATTTATTTTCCGAATCAGGACTTTGCAAAACGTTGATCGTCGCTAACTTTCCATTGGACACTTTAATTTGAACTTGAACGTCGCCCCACTGAGTACTAGTAGCCTCGCCAGTGTATGTCCCATCTTTATATTGACCGTCAGACGTCTTTTTAGTCGTCGTCGAAGTCGATTTTTTCTTAACTGAAGTCGATTTAGTTTTCACTGTGTTATCAGCAGCAGTCTGTTGATTCCCTTTGAAAAAGACGATATAACCGTCAACCGCCATAGCAATCGCCACCGCTACTGATAATGAAGTACCAACAATTTTTCTCATTTTAAATACCCTTTCATTGGTAAAAACAGCGGATATTCATTGCAATTATTGTGACTGAAATGACTTAACCTCTGCTTAAAATTAATAACTAATTAAATTTTTTCTACAAAAAACACCTTCCAGTTTCTGGAAAGTGTTAAAAATCAATCTATTACATTTGTGCTAAGGCAAAATTATCAACTACACCACTGGCGAACATTGTCATTTCGTCTTTGGTGTCGATCATTAATCCGGTCAGTTTTGAATGTTCAATCCAGCCTTCAACCACATCAGTTGAGTCTTGAAGTCCGGAATTTGCCATTACGAAAGCTTCGGTTAAACCTTTAGATAAAATCGTCAATTGTTTGAAATTGTGACGCGCATGATCGGCAGAATTCATGGTAGCGGTAGCTATGGCTCCATTTTGAATGTTGTATTCTGCTAGGATATCACGTGCATCGTCAGGATTAGTAATGCCGATATTCCAGGCAAAATTGCTATCAGTCTTCGTTGCCAACTGCATTTGTTCGTTAGAGCTCAACGAAACTCCGACGATACTAGGATCAACTAACAGTGGCTTGAGATGTTTCTGGAATTCAGTCTCGATCGTCCAGCCGAGCAAAATGTCAGTTGGATCAAATCGGTCATTTTTAAATGCATCGTAGTAGCCATTCGTAGCTATTTTAGCGATGGCACATTGGTTATAAACGCTTTGGAACATTGCATCTTGGAAAAATACTTCGTTATCTCCGCGATGAAATTTTGAAATCAATGAATCAATTTTTAAAGGTGAAAACTTATTATCGATTTCATCTAAATCTTTGGTAACCAAAGCAGTTGTTGTTTCAAGAATATGGTCAATAACAGGACCAGGTTGAGTAACAGCTAGTTTGATCGTAAACGGTTCATTCATTTTATTTATAGTAACTTCAGGGTAGTAAATTTTAGGTTCAATCATAAGCACACCTCTATTTATTGTTTATTTGTAATTTTGTAATACTGTAAGAATTTGAATATTTGAGAAGTTAAATCTTTTGAGAAAAATCCAACGCCTATCAACTCGCTGAATTTTTTAATTTGAGAATGTATTTTGAGAATTTATCTTGAGAATTTGAATTATGAGGAGGTGTAAGGGAAAAAATGTTTATCTATATCTCCCTTACAAGTACACATTATTGCAGGCCGAACTTAAAGGTAACTTAAAAGGAGTTGAAAGAAATGTGAATAGACAAAAAAGAGCGCAAAAAAACATGTTCTGAGGCAAGAACACAAAACAAGCCAATACGGAGTGGCGCGCGTCACGCGCTCGTAGTGTTGGATTGGCTTGTGTGTCCTGCCTCAATGTTTTTTTGCGCGTTTCCACTATAAAGATAGAAGCGACCAACACTGCCTAAAAAAAGACATGCCTAAGCATGTCCCAAAATTACTCACTCTCAATTTCATGTTTCTCAACTTCTGCTGTTCCGTTCTCAAGTTCCATTGCTCTCTTCCGCAACTCTTTCATATTGGCTTCACTGTAAAATGGATCTTTAACTTCAAAAGGTAGTCCACCTTCAGTAATACTACGTTTAAGAAATATGTTGATGGCAGTTGAAAGATTTAAGCCGAGAGAATTGAAGGTGTCAGTTGCTCGTTCTTTATCCTGTTTATTAGTTTTAAAAGAAACTAGTACTTTTTCAGACATTTTATATACTCCTTATATATAAAGTATGTTAATTTTCAAATGCAGTATATATACATCACGCGTGAAAATCAAAGTATATTTTGGATAAAACTAAATTAACAAAAACAGGCTTGTTCCTATTAAATAAGAACAAGTCTGTTTTACTTTAGTTTAGTACTGACGATTTTTTCAAATATTTTGTCACTGTATTTGCACTGTGGCGGCCGGAGTAAAATGCGTAACCACCTTCAGTTCCTGGCATATTTGGTCCGTATGTATCGCCGACCAAGATACCAGCGGCATCGTTTCCGGCAGCGTATAATCCTTCGATCACTTCGCCATCGTCATTCAGAACTCGATTATCAAGGTCAACTTTTAAGCCACCCATGGTACAAAAAGCACCGATACCAAGTTCAAATGCATAATAAGGTCCTTGGTCAACTGCGACCATAAACTTAGGATCCTTGTTGTAGTCTGTATCCTTACCGTTCTTGCAAAGTTCGTTGTAATGGCTGACTTCATCTTCTAATCCAGTCAAGCCAGTTTCTTTGGCAAGCTCAGCAATCGTGTCTGCTTTATGAATAAATGGCAAATTCTTGTCTAATGACTCATCGATTTCTTTTTGTAAACCGTCCAAAGTCTTTTGAGTTGTAAAGTATGTTCCCATGTCTTTGTACAAGCCAACATTCATCAAGTGATCGATAGTTCCTTGGTCGATAATGCTAAAAATTTTATTTTGTGTAAACAATGCATTACCAGCGTGCGAGAAGTTATCAACGACTTCTTCATTAGTAAAGCGTTGGCCATTTTCGTTGACCCACAATAATGATTGTTGAGTCACAGCCCCGTTCATATCTGAAGTTCTGTAAATATATGAAGGGTTAGTTGAGTCTTTAACGTATCCGCCAAAGAGCATTGCCATGCCCATCCGATATTTTTGAGCGCCAACATCCCAAGCTAATTCCAATCCATCACCAGTATTTTTACCAGAGTTAACTGGAATCAATTGTTTAGCGTTGTAGTTGGTGTCTTGGTCGATCAACTTGCTGTTGTTCAAGTAGCCACCAGTTGCGATGATAACAGCTTTAGCATCGATCGTTTCGGTATGTTTATCAGCTTGGTCTTCAATGACTACGCCAGAAATCTTGCCTTCGTCATCTTTGATCAATGACTTAGCGGCAACTGAGGTAACGATCTCAGCTCCAGCTTTGATGGTTTCAGGTTCAATTGCTGTGTGTATTGCTTGTTTACCATTACCTTCCATCAAGTGCCAAGTAACATTCCCAGAACCAAGTCCTTGAACGTCAACATATTTAACGCCCAAGTCTTTGAGCCAGTTGATCATTTCAGCACTGTGGTCGATATATTGTTTCCAGCTATTGGTGTCAGCCTCATAGTGAGAGTATTCGAGTTCTTCATTTAAAACGTCATCCTTAGTTAGTTTAACGTTTTTAGCTTTTTGCATATCTGAGTCGACAGCAAAAATCCCTTCGACCCAGTCGCCACTACCACCAGTGTGACGGCCTTTTTCTAAGACAACTACTGACAGTCCGTTTTTTGCTGCTTGATAGGCAGCCGTGAAGCCTGATGCACCAGCTCCAATAATTACGAGATCATATGATTTATTTTTTGTAAGTGCCATGATAAATCCTCCTGAATTAGTAAAAATATTCACAAGTAGAATGTAACCCCTTTCCACAATTCAGTGAATATACTTTTCAGGTGTCAGCTTTCAACTAAAAGTTGCAACGCCAATGATTCTCTTTATTTTCAAGATAGTTGACCACATAGTCTTTAAACATTTGCTCACCAGCAGTTAATTCTTTACCCTTCACTTGCACAAAATAAATATCGCGTTTTAATTCCGCACCATTTAACTGCTTTTGAACTACCTCGCCTTTTTCAGCCAAATCCTTAAAGTGTGGCAGCGACATCAGATAGTTGGGCACGATCCCGATACCTAAATTGCGACGAGCAAATTCTACAATGAAATCATTATTCGAAGTTTGCAAGGTATGAATTGGAAAAACATGATGCTTAACTAATTCGCTAAGATGTGCGTTAAAAATTTGAAATTCCTTACTCTTAGTTGCCAGAGATTCATGATTTAGGTCTTGAATGTTGACCTTATCACCCACTGCCAAGGGATTTTTGGGCGACATGATTGCACAGTAATAATTAGTGTCGAAATAAATCCCATCAAATTTTTTAAAGTCAATTGGGCCTTCGATAAAGCCAATATTTCCATGACTGATCAAAGCTTTATTGAGCATCGAATCCGGAAATTCAACGAAATTGAGGGTCTTATTATGGTTTTCCAATTGGAAATTATAAAAAAAATCGAATCCCAAATATGATGAAAAGTCATCAGCAATGAACAGATTGATCATCTCTTGATGCAAGTTGTTCTCTGAATCGGCCATCGAGATACTTTGAAAAATCACTCGCAGGTCAGTGGATTTCTCGTACAGCATTCGCGCAGAGGTCGTTGGTTCGATGCCTTGTTTAGTTCGATCGAACAATTGGACGCCTAATTCTGTCTCTAATTTGGTAATCGTTTTTGACACCCCTTGCGGAGACATATAAATTTTGGCAGCCGCCTGCGAAAAAGAATTGCTCTTATAAGTTGTCGTAAATACTTGCAGATCTTTAGTGTTCATAAGATCACTCCATACAAATAATTTTATATATTCAGTATATCCTTATCTGACAACATAATTTGGACAAAACAAAAACCCAACCTTACGGTTGGGCCTTTGCAATCTATCAATTTGTTTGTAAACAATTATCGGGGAAAAATCATTTTCCTGGGTGCCAAATCTTTTGGTCCAATGGTGCTTGACCATTTGGTGCAGGCTTTACTGCTTGATTTAATGCTTGGTGGAATTGGTTTGGAAAGTTATTCATAGTTTGTATCCTTCTTCGTTTTTATTTTTTAAGTTCAGTGGGGACGTTGAATAAATGTCTCTCAAGATAATATTTTGGGTGAGATCTTGTGACACTTATGCTTCATCCAGTTTGGTAAAACTATTTACCTGGGTGCAATAGCTTTTGGTCGATTGGAGCTTGACCGTTTGGAGCTGGCTTTACTGCTTGTTGTAATGCTTCGGGGAATTGGTTTGGAAAGTTATTCATAATGTTTCTCCTTGGTTTGTTTTTTTATGTAATAAGTAAGTTTAATATCATTTTTAGTAGCAAGTGGTTTGTTGTTTCCTCCTTGCTATGTGTTACATTATTGCGTCTGAAGCTTTAAAGTCCCTTAAAATGATGTAGACATTTTGTGAAGATGATGTGAATAAAAAAATCGCCCAATCACATTACGTGATCAGACGATTTAACATCCAAGGAGTTTAGCCCCTTTGGATCAACTCAAATTCAATATGAAATACTTTGCTTTAAAAATCTTTTTCCCCAAGAGCATGTTGTGCAGCAACATTTAAAATGCTCCATTGTCTATCAAATCCTGGTTGGAAGAAGAAGTCTGCTTCGGCTAGATCTTCAACAGTCAGTTTATGCTGGATGGCTAATGCCAAAACGTTGGCTTGTGCAGTAACGTCATATTTTGATAAGACAGCTCCACCTAAAAGAACGTGTGAACTTGGTGCAAAGAATAGTTGAACACATACTTGAGGGTTTTCTTTGCCAGTTGGGATATAAGCTGGTCTTAATTGACCAACATAAAATGATGAATTGATCTTAACGTTCGAACGACCAGCCGTGAAACTGTTGAGACCACTTTGGGCAAAGTGATAATCAAATACGCTCAAAGCTGATGATCCAACTACGCCACCAAATGGAACTGATGGCTGTTTTTCAAACAAGTGCTCAACAACATATCTTGCTTCTCGACGAGCAACTGTTGCCAAGGCGATCGGAACATGATTGTTAGCTGGAATCGAGTATGCCAAAGTAGCATCCCCAACTGCATAAACATCAGGAACATTCGTTTGTAAATATTCGTCAGTCTTGATCCAACCACGATCATCAAGATCTACTGTGCCCTTTAGATAATCGGTATTAGCCTTAACACCGGCAGCTTGGATGACTAAGTCACTAGGATATTCGGCATCAGTAGTTTTAACCGCAGTTACTTTATCAGTACCAACGTATTCAGTGATCTTAGCACTTGTAACTACTTTGACACCTTTTTCTTCGAGCTCTTTAGCTAGAATATCAGTCATCTCAGAATCCAAATAAGTTCCTAATGGACGGTCGATCACATCAATCAAAGTGACGTTCTTACCAGCTTTTCGACTGGCTTCAGCTGCTTCAATACCGATATATCCGGCACCAATAACAGTAATATTTTTGACAGAAGCATCTTCAAGCTTTGCTTTAATACTTGTAGCCCAGTCATATCCACGCATTAAGAAGACATTCTCTAAATCTGCACCTGGGACAGGAAGTGATTTAGGAGTTACACCTGAACTCAAAATCAATTTGTCATATGGATAGTCTTGGTCAGTATTAGATTTGCTATCAACGACTGTGACTGTTTTCTTATCTGTGTTGATCTTTGTCACAACATGATTGTTCAAAATCTCAACGTTTTCATTTTTTGCAAAATCATCAGGACTAAAGTTGCGAACATCATTAACATCGGTAACTTTATCTTCCAGATATAATTCCATTCCACAAGACATGAATGAGACAAAATCGCCAGCCTCAAATAACTTAATATCAACATCATCGTATCGCTTCAACAATTCCAAAATTGATTGATGACCACCGTGTGATGCGCCAATAATTACTACCTTAGTTTTTGACATACAATAACCTCTTTCTGATATATATTTACTAATAACTTCAATATAACACTAATCATTGAATCTTATCAGCTTGTACATTAAGTATATTACATATGTTTGTATGTTCATATGTGCATATTAAATGTTTTTACAAAACCCCCAAATCGATTTGATCTGTAAAAAAAAAGACATCCCATAAATAGGATGCCTTTAACTTTAAATTGAATGAATGTAGAAACTTTGTGCTTCTAACACTTTAAGTGCTGCATCGACTGTATCTAGTGCTGTAAACAGTGGTACTGAATGTTCGGTTGTTACGCCTCTCATTACCTTACCATCTGTCTCGCCAGATTCTTCTTCATCGATAGTATTTACGACTACTTGAACGTGCTTGTCGCCAATTAGCTGCATCATGCCATCAAATGAATCATCGAAACCTTCGACTTCGATACCGTTCTTCTTGAAGAAGTCACCAGTATCGTTTTCGGCTAAGATCTCAAATCCTAGTTCAACGAATCTCTTAGCTAGACCAAGAGATTCTTCCAGATCAGCGTCTTTAACGCTAAAAATAACTTTTCCAGCTGAAGGGATATGCGTCTTAGTTCCTTCAAAGGCCTTGTAAAGTGCTTTTTCATAAGTCTTGTCAGTTCCCATTACTTCACCGGTCGACTTCATTTCAGGTCCTAACAAACTATCAACATCTGCTAGTTTTGAGAATGAGAACACTGGTGCTTTAACGTGGATCAACTTGCTTACTGGAGCAACACCGTTCTTGTAGCCTTGTTCTTTAAGCGTGTGACCTAAGATAACTCTAGTGGCAATCTGTGCCATTGGGATATCAGTTACTTTACTCAAGAAAGGTACTGTACGTGAAGCTCTTGGATTAACTTCGATGACGTAAGCTTGGTCGTTTTGAACAACGAATTGGATATTCATCATACCAAAGCAATTTAAGTCATGAGCTAATTTTTCAGTATACTCAACGATTTGGTCTTGGACGTGCTTAGACAAAGTTTGAACAGGATAAACTGACATTGAGTCTCCTGAGTGAACTCCGGCACGTTCAACGTGTTCCATGATTCCTGGGATCAAGACATCAGTACCATCGCAGATGGCATCAACTTCACATTCCTTGCCAACTAAGTAATGGTCAATCAAAACAGGATGGTCATGAGAAACTTTGACCGCGTTGTGCATGTAGTAATTTAGTTCATCTTTCTTGTTAATGATCTCCATGGCACGACCACCAAGAACATAACTAGGACGAACTAAGACTGGATAGCCGACTTTTTCAGCAATCTTCACGGCTGTACCTTCATCAGAAGCTGTGTCGCCAGTTGGATGAGCAATGTTATTTGCAACGATAACTTTTTCAAACTCATCACGGTCTTCGGCACGGTTAATATCTTCAACGCTAGTACCTAAGACTTTTACGCCATGAGCCAAGAGTGGTTCAGCTAAGTTGATTGCAGTTTGACCACCGAATTGAAGGATAACTCCTTCTGGTTTTTCTAGTTCGATGACGTTTAAAACATCTTCAAGCGTTAATGGTTCAAAGTACAATTTGTCAGAAATCGAGAAATCAGTTGAAACTGTTTCAGGATTACTGTTCATAACGATAGCTTCGTAACCAGCTTTTTGAATAGCCTTAACTGAATGTACTGTGGCGTAATCGAATTCGACACCTTGTCCGATTCTGATTGGGCCTGAACCGATAACTAAGATCGATGGCTTCTTGTCAACGATGCTTTCGTTTTCGAATTCATAAGTACTATAGAAGTAAGGCGTTTGCGAATCGAACTCGCCAGCACAAGTATCAACCATCTTATAAACTGGTCTCATATCATTGTCTTCACGCAATTTTTGAACTGAGTCAATGTCGACGTTCCAGATCTTAGCAATAGATTTGTCGGCAAAACCGTTCTTTTTAGCATTCAACAATACATCTAAATCTTGTGGATTGTCGCGAAGTTCACGCTCGATTTCAACAATATGAAGCAATTTATCTAAGTAGAACAAATTGATCTTAGTCATGTCAGCGATTTTTTCAATCTTATAGCCACGACGAATTGCTTCTGCTAGATAAAATAGACGGTCATCTTGAGCATGAACTAAGCCATGATCAAGTTCTTCATCAGAAATCTCATGTAGTTCTGGCTTGTCGAGTGACACTAGGCCGATTTCTAGTGAACGAACAGCTTTTAAAGTAGCTTCTTCGATATTTCTACCGATAGCCATAACTTCACCAGTTGCCTTCATTTGTGTTCCTAAAGTTCTGTCAGCGTGCGTGAACTTGTCGAATGGCCAACGTGGGATCTTGCAGACAACGTAGTCCAAAGCTGGTTCAAATTCAGCATAAGTTGTTCCGGTAACAGGGTTGATGATCTCATCAAGAGTTTGACCGACAGCAATCTTAGCAGCAACTTTAGCGATTGGATAACCTGTAGCTTTAGAAGCTAAGGCACTAGAACGTGAAACACGAGGGTTAACTTCGATCACGAAGTACTTGAAACTGTTAGGATCCAAAGCTAATTGAACGTTACAGCCACCTTCGATTTTCAAAGCACGGATGATCTTTAAGGAAACATCACGTAACATTTGAACCTCACGGTCAGACAAAGTTTGCACTGGCGCATAAACGATCGAGTCACCAGTATGGATACCAACGGGATCAAAGTTTTCCATGTTGCAGACTACCATTGCGTTGTCTGATGCATCACGCATAACTTCAAACTCGATTTCTTTGTATCCGGCAATACTTTGTTCCAACATACATTGAGTCACTGGCGAAAGACTAAGTCCGTTTTGCAAAATCTCACGGAGTTCCTTTTCATCGTTAGCGATACCGCCACCAGTTCCACCCATGGTGAAAGCTGGACGAACAATGATCGGATAGCCGATACGGTTAGCAGCAGCGACTCCTTCTTCTTCTTCATGAACGATGGCAGATTCTGGAACTGGTTCACCTAAATCATTCATTAAAGCACGGAATTTTTCACGGTCTTCGGCTTGATCGATTGCTGACATCTTAGTACCAAGTAGTTCGATGTCGAGTTCTTTCAAAATGCCTGAATCGTCTAATTCCTTTGCCATATTAAGACCTTGTTGACCACCTAATGTAGGTAGGATGGCGTCAGGTCTTTCTTTACGTAAAATTTTTGATACGAATTCATATGTGATTGGTTCGATATAAACTTTATCGGCGATCTCAGTATCAGTCATGATCGTAGCTGGGTTTGAGTTGACCAAAACTACTTGGTAACCTAATTCCTTCAAAGCTAGACATGCTTGAGTTCCTGAATAGTCAAATTCAGCAGCTTGGCCAATGATAATTGGACCAGAACCGATCACCATAATTTTTGAAATATCAGTTCTTTTGGCCATTTGTGATTGTCCCCTTCGCTTTATTTTCATCGATCAACTTCATGAATCTATCAAATAAATAATCTGCATCGTGAGGACCAGGAGCAGCATCCGGGTGATATTGCACAGAAAAGGCCGGATAGATCTTATGTCTCAATCCTTCAACAGTATTATCGTTGATTTCTTCATGAGTTACTTCCAAATCTGTACCATCAAGTGAGTTACGATCAACAGCATACCCATGATTTTGAGATGTAAAATCGATTCGACCAGTAGTTAAGTCTCTGACAGGATGATTAAAACCACGATGTCCGAATTTCATTTTAAAGGTATCAGCGCCATTTGCTAAAGCAAACAGTTGATGACCCATACAGATTCCAAATAGTGGTACATGTTTTTCAACTTCGCGGATCATATCTAAAGTAGCTGGTACGCTCTTTGGATTACCGGGTCCATTAGTCAACATAACGCCATCTGGATCTTGTTCGAGAACTTGTTCAGCAGTTGCGTCAGCAGGCAAGACCATTAAGTTGCAATGTCTGTCAGCTAATTCTCTTAAAATAGAATGTTTGAGACCATAATCGATCAAGACAACTTTTCTACCGTGTGTAGGTACTGGGTATGCACTTTTGGTAGTACTTTGTGCAATTTGATTAGTTGGTAATTCAGTGTTCTGGAGATCTTTCACTGTGTTCTCAGTTACTTCGTCAACAATAGTTGCCTTCAAAGCACCTTTAGCACGAATGTGTCGCGTTACCGCACGAGTGTCAACACCTTGAATTCCAGGGATGCCGCTCTCTTTTAAATATTCGTCCAGTGATAAGTCCATTCTCCAGTTGTTAGCTCGTCGGGCCAGTTCATGTACTACTACACCTTTACAAGTTGGAGTAATTGATTCATAGTCATCGCGGTTAATACCGTAATTTCCTATTAGTGGGAAAGTAAACATTAAGATCTCGCCATTATATGACTGATCTGTTATTGATTCTTGATAGCCGGACATACCGGTACTGAAAACTAACTCGCCCACTGCGGTAGCTTCTGCGCCGAATGCTTGTCCTGGATAAATATTGCCATCTTCTAATACCAAGTAACGCTTCATTATTCCGCCCCTTTCGTTGATAAACTGACCTGTTCAAAAGCTAAAGAAGGCAAAAAAAATATACCTCGATGCTTTTGTAAGTTAACAACAACACTTCAATTTAGAATGAATACGAACAATGCCCGCATCAATCCCATTTTTGTTTCGTGATTGTATTAAATTGTACAACTACTGAAGAAACATTGAAATAGTTTTGTGAAATTAGATTAAAAAAATTTTTAATATTTATTAATAAAAAAAGAGAGTCGATACGTACTGTATCAACCCTCATAATTTTTTAAATATGATTTTCTAATATTTTATAGCGATTTATTTATGAATAATACCGCAAAAATCATTCTTTCTTATTATACTCAGGGTCATCCATATCACGAGCAATGTCGATCCCATATAAATCATTGACCGCAGCATCTTTATCAGCAGGATGGACCACCAAAATAGTCGTTGCACCCTTAGAACTAACGTAGCCAACAAAAGTCGTGACCTCTTCAACCAAATAAGGCAAACCATCAGAGTGAACAATATACTCCCCAGCAACAGGCATACTCTCCAAGAAGACCTTGTTCATTCGGATATAATCATCGCCATCATGTAAAACAACTAAAACTTTGTACATAGGATTACCCTTTCTAACTGCCAGAGGTTAGCCAAGCCAACATCACGACAGAAGCACGCATCCGCAGAAAACGTACATTAATTAATTAAACCAAGTATACCAACAATTGAAAAAATTACACAAACGGACACTTTGTTTAAGAGGAATCAAAGTCAGAGGATGCTTTTGAACTCACAAAAGTGGAGCGCAAACACTGCATACTTTTCCTTTGAACTCATAAAAGTAATGCGCATAAACAGCATACTTATCCTTTGAACGAAAATGACACTAAACTTCAATAGAAAAAATCCAGCTGTTTATTATATAGGAACCACTAACCTAGACGGAGGACGGAAATCGCGTGGGGACCAAATGCTGAAATCATCCTTAGCAATTTATTGCTTAGGATGAGGCCAAGCTTTAAGACAAGCCGTCACGCAGTGACACTTGGCTTAAAGTTGTGCCCAGCATGTCACGGATCCCCGAAAGCGATTTTCGTCCGGAGTCGGTCTCCAGCACCAGCAAAGGTCTTATGAACTTGAACTTAAACTTGCACTTTCTTATTGATGTTCAATAATCCTAACACGATAGACTTCTTTAATAGCGTTCAGTGCCTCCACCAAATCACGCCCCTCATCACCATCGATAGAATTAACATCCACAACTGTATAAGCAGTTTTTTCCTTAGCAGCATTGGCCATATTTTCAATATTGATATCACGTTCAGCCATCGCCGTAGCAATTTGTCCAACCATATTAGGCACGTTTTGATGAATTACTGTCACACGATAAGGAGCTTCAAACGGCACCGTCATATTAGGCAAGTTGACCGAATTTTTAGTATCCCCTGACTTCAAATAATTCATCACAGTATTAGCGCCTTGCACAGCCCCATTTGATTCAGCTTCCAAAGTTGAACCACCAATATGAGGCGTGATCGTAACGTTAGGTTGGTCAGCAATTACAGGCTCACCAAAATCAGTACAATAATGAGCAATTTTTCCAGATTTGACCGCTTCGACCACAGCCTTATTGTCTGCAATTCCAATTCTTGAATAGTTGAACAAGACTGCCTTATCCTTCATCGCAGTGATCTCAGTCGTACTAAACAAGCCAACCGTCTCATCGTTCTTTGGCACGTGGATCGTCACGAAGTCGGCATTTTTAACCGCACGACGAATCGAGCCAGCACGCTTGACCTTGTTGTCGATTCTCCAAGCAGCATTAGCTGACAAGTATGGATCGTAACCGACAACCTTCATCCCTAATGCCAAAGCAGCATTAGCAACACGTGAGCCAACGTTTCCTAAGCCGATAACAGCCAATCTCTTGCCCGCCAATTCAGTTCCGTTAAACTTCGTCTTATCTTTTTCAGTACGTTGTGAAATATCCGCCTCAGTATGTTGATTTGAATAAGCATTCGCTGCAAAAAGGTTTCTAGCAGTCGCAATCATCAATGCGATGATCAATTCCTTGACCGCATTTGCGTTGCTTCCTGGAGTATTAAAGACAGCGATACCTTTTTCAGTGGCACGTTTTAGCGGTACGTTGTTGTAGCCCACGCCACAGCGGACGATTGTCTTCAAGCTTTCTGGAAATTCGGCTGCTAGCAAATTGACCGAACGGATCAAATAAGCATCTGGGTCCTCGCTTTGGTTGATCTTAAAATTATCGTCAAAAGTTTCCAAACCAGTTTTTGCAATTGCATTAAAAGTTTTTACTTGAAACATTATTGAACTCCCCCATTATTTTTCTCAAAGTTATTTAAAAAGTCGACTAATTTTTCAACGCCCTCATAAGGCATTGCATTGTATAAACTGGCACGCATGCCACCAACAGAACGATGACCTTTAATATTGAGCAAGCCTTGTTCAGTTGCTTCACTGATCAGTTTTGCGTCAAGATCTTTATTGCCAGTCACGAACGGTACGTTGACCAGCGAACGGTCAGCTTTGACAACTGGAGCCGTAAACATCTTCGACTCATCTAAAAAGTCGTACAGCAAGTTTGATTTTTTCCGGTTGCGTCTTTCCATTTCTGCAACTCCGCCTTGTTCTTTGAGCCATTTCAAAACTAGACCAGCGGCATAGATGGCGAAAACTGGTGGCGTATTGAACATCGAATTCTTTTTAGCAAAAAGCTCGTAATCTAACATACTTGGTAAATTTTGAGCTTTGCCGATCAAGTCATTTCTGACGATCACGATGGTCAATCCGGCAATGCCAAGGTTCTTCTGAGCTCCAGCCATAATAGCACCGAAGTCTTTAACGTTATATTGTTGACCCATGAAGTTTGACGACATGTCGCCGACTAATTCTGTGTCTCCAGTATCAGGAAGCTTCGTATAGGCTGTTCCTTCAATCGTGTTATTAGTACAAATGTGTACGTAGTCGTAAGTATTTTGTTTTAAGTCCGGCATTTCTGGCAAGTGCGTGTACTTATCATCTTTAGTAGAAGCTAAAACGTCGACTTTGACATTAACTCGACTAGCTTCATCACCCGCACGATCAGCCCAGTGGCCACTGTCGAGCAATCCGATGCGATGATATTTGGTTGCTAAATTTAATGGTGCTGCGGTGAACTGCAAAGTCCCTCCACCTTGAAAAAACAGCACGCTGTAATTGTCTGGAATTTGCAGCAAGTCACGGAGGTCTTGTTGTGCTTGATTGATAATATCGTCAAAAAGCGCAGAACGATGGGAGATCTCCATTACACTCATTCCAGAATTTTTATATGAAGGTAAATCTGCTTTGATTTGTACTATGACTGGATCTGGCATAGTTGCTGGACCAGCTGAAAAATTATAAATTGTCATCATTCCACTCCCTATTTTTTTTGACATCAACCAACGACAATCAGCGATGTCGAGATAAAAAAATCCTCACAGACAGATTCTGTGAGGACGACTAGTCAATTATTAGAAACCTCACAGATAAGATTGTCCATCATACATGAGGTTTAACGCTACGTTAATAAGCCTACATGTATATACGTGTAGACAAGGAGGACACTGTTAGGCTAAAATTGTTTTTATTAAACATATTAAAAAACCTCCAATTAACTTAAAATCACTGTAACAATTAGAAATTAAATTGTCAACTAGCTATACAATCATATTCAGTGCATAATTAAGTTAATACATAGAGGAAGAAGGAGAATACATGACTGAATTTTATTTGATCAGACATGGCCAAACAAGTGCAAATGCCCTAGGACTCAAGCAAGGCGTGATCAACACGGACATTACCCACTTGAACGATGTCGGACAACAACAAGCCCAAAACTTAGCTGATAATTTTGATATAAGTTTCGCTGACAGGATCATTTGCAGCCCGCTTGACCGGACTCGCAAAACTGCCGCAACGCTAAATGCCCAACATCATCTCCCGATCACCTATGATGATAGGTTGTTAGAAATTTCTTACGGTCAGTGGGACGGCAAGAAAAACTCCGAACTACGTGAAGATTATCCTGACGTTTTTAACGACTATCTAAACGATGTTTTGCCAACCTATGTCAAATACGCCACTGAGGGTGAAAGGTTTGAAGATGTGATCGACCGAGCACGAGATTTTCGGATCGAAATGACTAAGAAATATCCTTCTGAAAAAATCATCGTTGTCACACACGGTTTTACAGTTAAAGCCTTTGCCCTAGACGTCCTTCGACCCAGTGATTTAATGAGCCTTCCTGAACCAAGAAACACTAGTGTTACCAAACTTGTTTCCTTAAATGAAGATGAAACTTATTTGGAATACTACAATCAATTTTTTTAAATAAGGACATTAAATCATGCAAAACAAACGAGAAATTCACGCAGATCGAATCGTAATCAAAATTGGAACCAGCACCTTGATCCACAACAATAGTCAACCTAATATGCACGTCATCGAACGACTAGCTTACGTCTTAAGTAGCTTGAAAAAAGCCGGCAAAGAAGTAGTTTTAGTTTCATCTGGTGCCATCGGCGTCGGTATGGGAGTTTTAGGACTCAAAGAACGACCATTTAAAATTTCAAAGCAACAGGCTGTTTCGTCTGTTGGTCAAACTGAACTGATCCAATTGTACAATCAAGCACTCCACAAAAACGATATGGTAGCCGCACAAATGTTGCTAACTCGAGACATTACTGACTACCCTGAAAGTCACACGAATGTGATGAACACCTTTCAGGAATTGTTAGAAATTCCAAACGCAATTCCGATCATTAACGAAAATGATTCAATAACTGTCTCAGAAATGGACCACCATACTAAATTTGGCGATAACGACCAATTGTCAGCCATCGTCGCTAACTTAATCAACGCTGATCTTTTGATCATGCTGTCTGATATCGACGGATTTTATAATGGCAATCCAAAAAAAGAATCCACGGTCAAATACGACACTGTCCACGCTATCAACGAAGAGATCATTGGCGCTGCTGGCGGACATGGCAGTAAGTACGGAACTGGCGGTATGACTACAAAATTAAAAGCTGCTAAGTTGATCTTGAAGCATCATCAACAAATGATCTTGGCAGATGGTAAAGAACCTGACATCGTCTTAAATATCCTGGCAGGCGATAACGTCGGGACGCTTTTCTCTGAAACTAATTAAGGAGGAACTGTTATGACTGATTTAAATCAAATGGGTAAAGCCGCTCAAAAGGCTGAGTTCGGACTCGGACAACTGGGTACTTTACAAAAAAATAAAGCCTTAGTTAAAATGGCAGACGACCTTGAAAAAAATTCTGCAGCGATCTTGGCTGCGAACGCTAAGGACTTAGCCAATGCCAAAGCAAACGATATGACTCAAGCAATGCAAGATAGATTATTGCTTGATGACGACCGTATCAAAGGGATGGCAGATGGCCTACGCGAAATTGCTGATCTAGAAGATCCTATTGGCAAAATCGATCGAGGCTGGACGACTGAAGATGGTTTAGACATCGTTCAAGAACGAGTTCCCCTAGGTGTGATTGGAATAATCTTTGAAGCTCGCCCTAACGTGACAGTTGATGCAGCGGGATTATGTTTTAAATCCGGAAACGCAGCTTTTTTACGAGGTGGTAAAGAAGCTATTAATTCCAACATTGCCCTATCAGATACTTTACGAGCATCACTACGGGAATCCGGACTAGACGAAAATGCCGTTCAATTAGTTCATGACACTAGTCACGAAGTTGCCCAAGAGATGATGGAGTTAAGCGAATACTTAGACGTTTTGATTCCACGTGGAAGTGGACGATTCATTAAAATGGTCGTCAACAAAGCTAAGGTCCCAATCATTGAGACCGGTGCCGGTAACTGCCACATCTACGTTGATGAATTTGCTGACCTGGATAAGGCACTCAAGATCATCATCAATGCTAAAGTCCAACGTCCTTCTGTCTGCAACGCAGCTGAAAAAGTTATCGTTCATCAAAGCGTTGCAGCAACATTCTTACCAACCTTAGTTAAAGAATTGCGGAAACATAATGTTGAAATCCGTGGCGATCAAGAAACACAAGATCTCATAGACAACGTTATACCCGCCACAGAAGAAGATTGGTCAACTGAGTATAATGACTATATTATTGCAATAAAAGTCGTCTCAGACCTTGATAGTGCCATTAAGCACATTAATAAATACAATACGCAACATAGTGAAGCTATCATTACCGATAACTATCAAAATAGTCGTCAATTCCAGAAGCAAATTGATGCCGCCGTTGTTTACGTCAATGCTTCAACTCGTTTCACCGATGGCAACAAATTCGGATTTGGAGCTGAAATTGGGATCAGTACTCAAAAGCTCCACGCTAGAGGACCAATGGGTGCTAACGAACTAACCACAACCAAGTATTTAGTAAACGGAAATGGTCAAATAAGAGAATAGAAGTCAAAAAAAGAGATCAACTCGAAATGGTTGATCTCTTTTTTTACAATACAAGTAGCAACTGCCAATTACGTTAAATACCGAGGACTAGTTGTCCTCCATTTAGTCCGCATACCAGTAGTCGTATTTATATTGAACCAATAGTTATTTACTCGTGTTCACTTAACTCAATTATCTCATCGTAGAACGTATGTACAGGTATGTCTAATTTCTGATTCAATAGAAACACTTCCTGTTGCGTAAAACCTAACCCCTTAATTTTACGGTACACAGTCGAAATGGAAACGTTTAATGCATCCGCAATAGCTTTTTGTCTGATTTTATGAACAACAAGGTATGAAACTAACCCAGAATTCGTCAACAATCTCATCACTCCGCTTTATTAAATTTTTGCGAACTTATTTTTCCAAATATAAACTTGACTATTAAATTGTATTATCCAAAAATCATTACCTCAATAGCTTACGCAGAAATACGTCACATAAGATGTGTTAAACGTAAATTTGACCTAATAGGCAATAAAATCAATTATTTTGGAGTAAAGATTGATGAATAATCATCAATTTATCAATCATCTGTAGACTAAATTTTGTATTATATAATTTCATAAATGGTATTCATTTTGGTTATTGATAACCAATCTCACAATTTAATTATAAATGGAACAAGCAAAAAATAAACCAAAACGGTTTTCAAAATACAGCGGATCTAGTCTAAAGAGCGTTATTTTATTTGAAATTTGATACACATTTTATTTAACAATTGATACGGTACTTTGTGAAGTCTATTCATGGCACACACTATACGTTATATAACGGTAAAATAATTGTCAATTAATAAGCTGTTTTTTGCATAAAAAAAGAGTAACCGAAGTTACTCTTCCTAATTCCTAACGAGGCATTGGTTTCAATGCTTTATCGATAAAAGGTTTTAATGGTTCTGGTTGGCCTAATGGCTTTGGTTCTGCAGCTTTTTGGACTGCGTCATGAAAATCATTTGGAAAATTGTTCATAATTTGTTTCCTCACTTATTATTTAGTTATTAACATTTAGGGATTTATCTTAACGAGGCATTGGTTTCAATACTTTGTCGATAAAATGCTTCAATGGTGCGGGATGTACCATTGGCTTTGGTTGTGCAGCTTCTTGAACTGCATCATGAAAATCATTTGGGAAATTGTTCATAATCGTGTTACCTCTTTCAAATCAGTTTATTCTAATTGTGGCTTTGATGCGGAACGCGATCATTGATGCGTGGAGTGCTAGGCACTCTAGTTTGAAACGTGCTAATTATTGCTGAAGTCTACTGTGTAGATCACTCCGACTTCACTCGTATTAATTAGGCACTCTGTTCTGAAACGTGCTAATTAACATTGAAGTCTACTGCATAAGCTAGTCCAACACTGCACCGGTCTTACGGACCGCCTCCGTATTGGCCTATCTTATGCTCCGACTTCAGACCATGTTAATTAGGCACTCTAGTTTTTATTAGAAACGAGTAACGTTGTCGAAGAATTGACCAACAGCTTGTACATCGTTAGCTGCTGTATGGATACCTGTTGAAACGCCTGCGCGTAATGAGTTTAAAATGATCATAGTTATTTACCTCTTATAGTTTTTAATTTAATTGATTTTTATTTTTAAACGTGTAACGTTATCAAACAATTGACCAACAGCTTGTACATCATTAGCTGCTGTATGGATGCCTGTGCTTACACCGGCACGTACTGAGTTAAGAATAATCATATTCAAAGCACCTCCTTGACTTGGTATTCGTTCATCCAGAAATGCGGTATAAATTTTTCAAGATCAGCTCTTGCCAATTTATACTAAATTTCTTCGGCTCCTTATCTGAAGCTTGTTACTTGGTCAAAGAATTGGCCTACAGCATTAATGTCGTTACCAAAGGTACGGATACCTGTGCCAACAGCTGCTCTTACTGAATTAAGAATAATCATATTAGCTACCTCCTTTATGTATTCCATAATCGCTTTGGTAGCTTAAAGAAGTCTTAAATATAAACGATATTTTGTTTTTGTAATATTACAAAATATGTAAAAATCATTAGAGTTGTCTTTTCGTTTAAACGGTGTATACTCTTAATAGTAACAATTACTATTAAAGAAAAAGAGGTATCGCTATGAGTGAAAAAGTAGATCTTGCTAGTGCTAATCGCCGTATTCACAGCACAAACATCAAAACTAGACGGCGTGCTTTAAAGATTATTAAAGAGGCTAAACGTACTTTGGCAGTTAGAAAAGCCAACTAACAGCTGAATTAAAAATTTTTAGAGGGACGGTTTTATGAAACGTAAACGATATATTTTCGGGATATTACTACTATCTTTATTACTATTAGTCGGTTGTAGCAAACAGTCGACTGAGAAAAAGATTTTAACTACGACTAATACTTACTATGAACCTGTCAAAAGTATTGTTGGCAACAAGTACAAGGTACAATCGATCGTCAAATCAGTTAATGTTGATCCGCACAGTTATACACCCACAGCTGATGTTTCACAAAAAGTTGCCAAAGCTCCATTGATCATTTCCAATGGTATTGGCTATGACGACTGGATCAACAAACTTGCTGAAGCTAATAATAAGCAAGACTCAGTAATCAATTTCGGTTCTGATGTTTTGCATTATAAAGACGGAGCTAATGAACACTTATGGTTCAGTGTCTCCCATATGAAGCTATTGACAAAGACCTTATATGAAAGAGTTTCAGAATCTGATAATTTAAATAAAAAGTACTATAAGAATAATTATCATAAATATAATCAAAAATTAGACAAGTTGATCGATAAAGAATCTCAGATCAAAAAGGATTTAAATGGAAAAAATGCTTACGTTACGGAGCCACTGCCAGATTATTTATTAAAGGATCTCGGCGTGACTGTCAAAGATAACCATTTTGCAAAATCGATTGAAGATGGAACTGATCCTTCGATCAAGGACATCAAAGATATTCAAAATGGTTTGAAAAATCATCAAGTTGATTTCTTAGTCGTAAATAAACAAGTTCACAGCAGCATCGTAAATAAAATCAAACAAACAGCTAAAGATAATGATGTTCCGATCATTTATCTGACAGAGACGTTACCAAGCAACTTAGGCTATTATGAGTGGATGAATCAGACACTTGATCAATTTGCTAAGGTTGCTAATAAGGGGTAGGACAATTGTCCTACCCCTTTTTTGTGGTTAAATAATCTCATTTCCTAGCGGTTTACCAAAACTGAATTCATCAACCCGTTTTTCGTCAATTAGGCAACCAAACCTTCTCATTAATCTCGACTTTTCATCTGCCTTTTTCAAAATCAATGAATTGTCTTTTACTTCCACAGTAACGCATTGATGCTCAATATCATCGATCCCAATTTGTGCCAACATTTCATTAGATAACTCAATTCCTTGAGAATTTCCCCACGGTTTAATTTGAATCTCTTTGATAGTCATCTGAACATCCCTCCAATTTACTGACTTTAATTTATACCCAGACAACTTTTAAAACCATGATTTTTATAAAAAAAGAGTCACTAACTAATAGCGACTCTTTCTATTTATCGGTATTCAATTTTTTAACGCACTCATCGCACAATCCCATAACTTCGTAATGCTGCTTTTCAATTTGGAAATTAGGTATCTTCTTCTTTACGTCATCGATCGATGGTTGGTCAAGTTCAACGACCTTACCACAATTCTCGCAGATGAAGTGACTGTGATTGATATTGTTAAAATCGCATTGGTACTTGGCTCTGAGTCCATTATTGAACATGCGTGTTTCAACGACGTGTAATTCCTCAAGCATTTCAACATTGCGGTAGACAGTTTCATAACTCATCCGACTGAATTCTTGTCGCAACTTATGGTCGATCTCCGTGATTGGCACATAGTAGTCGCGTTTGTTGAACAAGTAATCCAGCATGCTTGTCCGTTGTTTGGTGATCCGGACGTTATCATTTTTGAGCAATTCGATTGCCTCATCGTAAGTTTCGGTAGTCTGAGTCATGATGCAAAATCTCCTTTTCATTACTAAAAAGTATACTACAAGTTAGTAATTTTTACTATTTAGAGACTTATCTGGACACAAAAAATGGAGTCGGAATTCCGACTCCAAATATAGCTTAATAGCCTAGTTTAAGGTCCACGACATTTTCAATTACTTCGCCGTTTTCCAGTAATGACTTCAAATTCTTTTTGAAGATTGCAAAGGCTCTTTCTGCATAATGTTTAGAACGACCTGCATTGTGTGGCGTAACAATCACGTTTTTCATATCCCAGAGCGGATTGTCAGCTGGCAATGGTTCAGGTTCGAACACGTCAAGTGCTGCTCCAGCGATTTCTTTGCTTTCAAGTGCATCGATCAAGGCATCAGTATCTGTCGTTTTTCCACGTCCGATGTTGATGTAGATACTGCTTGATTGCATATGCTTGAAGGTATCAGCATTAAAAATTTTCTCAGTGGCTTTAGTGTCAGGAAGAATATTGACCACAAAATCAGTCTTGCCAACTGCTTCGTCCAACTGATCCATCGACATCATTTCATCCATGTTCTCGGTTGCTTTAGCAGTTCTTCTGATACCAATTGTCTTCATGCCTAAAGCCTTGCAGTATTTACCTAAAATACTGCCAATATTTCCGGCTCCAACGATCAGGACGCTTTTACCAAAGACCTCATCGTAAGGTTCGTCAACGTTCCAATAGTCATTGTCCTGATCTCTCATCGAAAGATGTAGCTTTCTGACAAACATCAACATGTAGGCTAATGTTTGCTCAGCAATGTTGATTGCATTTGCACCTGAGCCACTAGTTACGACGATATTTTCCTTACGGAGATCATCTAGTGGCAGTGCATCAACTCCGGCACGAATTGTTTGAATCCATTTCAAGTGACCGTTTGCTACGGCATGATCCTCTAACCGATTCGACCAGCCATAAATGGCATCGACTTCGTGTAGATCTTCCTTAGTGGCCTTATCTGGTGATACAACTTCTAGGGTCAGATCATCTGATAATTCTCGGATCTCACGTTGCTGCTGTTCAGTAAGTGGGATAAAACTTAAAATTTTCATTTTCCTGCCTCGCGTATATAAAATTTCGACAGGTTATGCTTGTTTTGTTGGGTAGATCGTAAACTCGTTTACATTAACTTCTTCAGGTTGGTCAATTGCAAAGTTCACAACTCTAGCAATCGCTTCTGGTGCAATACCAACTTGATCATAGAGTGCGTCCATATTTTTCTTGGCATTTGAATCAGTGATCGTGTGCAATAATTCAGTATTGATTGCAGCTGGATATAAAGTAGATGTACGAATATTAGTACCTTCACTGGCACTTTCTGTGCGGATAACTTCCATCAAATTGCGGACAGCAAATTTTGTCGCACCGTAAACACCGGCACCAGGAAAGCTCTTGATACCTGCGACTGATGAAGTAGTAATGATGTGTCCGTGTTTTTGAGAAACAAAGTCAGGCATAACTGCTGCTACTCCATTTAATACACCTTTTAGATTAATGTCAATCATATCGTTCCATTCGTCAGTATGAAGTGCACTAATTGGCGATGTTGGCATGATCCCAGCATTGTTAAAAATTACGTCTAATCCGCCAAAACGATCTTTGGCAAGTTGGACTAATGCCTTTACCTGTTCAGGCACAGTCACGTCGGTAACACGGTAGTCGGCCTCGCCACCATTTTTTTCAATGTCGTCCACGATTTCTTGAAGTCTAGCTTCACGACGTGCTCCCAATACTACTTTGGCGCCATTTGCTGCCAAAAGTTTAGCAGTTGCTTCGCCGATACCTGATGAGGCACCAGTAATAACAACGATTTTGTCTTTTACTGTCATTAATTACTCTCCTAATTTTGCGTAATCTTCATCAGTAACTTTTTCAAGCCATTCTGATGTTCCTTTTGTGATGGCAACGTGACTGAACCAACTGTCTTTGTTTGCTCCATGCCAATGCTTAATGCCTTCTTTAATGACGACAACATCACCTTGTTTCAGCAATTGAGCAGGTTTGCCCCATTCTTGATACCAGCCTTCACCACCAGTAACCAAAAGAATTTGGAATCCGTCATGGTGGATGTGCCAATCGTTGCGACAACCAGGTTCAAAAGTAACGTTTCCAACTCCAAAGTCGATGTTGTCTTCTGGACTAACTAGTCCGTTCAAATAGCTTTGTCCAATAAAGTATTGAGCATAAGCATCATTCTTGTCTCCAACCGGAAATACTCCGTTTGTTTTAAGTTCTTCATTTTTAGCCATATTTGTTTCTCCTTCAATTATTATTATTTCCAGATTTCTTTAGCTCGATTAAATGCAGACCAAGCCTTTGGCCATCCAGCGTAAAAAGCTAAATGGGTGATTTCTGCAACAATTTCTTCTTTTGTGATACCATTTTTCTTACCAATTTTAAGATGAGCATCAAGTTGTTCCATATTTCCAGCCGACATGATACTTGCAATAGTGATCAATGAACGGTCATGGGCAGATAATTCATTTTCCTTGTCCCAGACTTCTCCAAATAAAACATCATCATTCAATGCAGCAAATTGAGGAGCAAATTCCCCAAGGTTGTCGCGACCAGCAGTTTGTTTTTCAGCCATAATATTACCTCCGTAATTAATTGATTGACTATAGTAAACAACTTAAAGTGCAGATTAAGTCAAGGGAAAAGAGCGAAAAAAGAAAAGGGTGAAGCAAGAATATAAGGTTGGCCAATACGGAGTGGCGCGCGTCACGCGCTCGTAGTGTTGGACAAGCTTATATGTTCTGCTTCATTTTCTTTTTTCGCGTTTCCACTATAAAACAAAGAAGCGACTAGCAAATAAGTATGACCCAAAACATGAAGAGAAACGCATAACGCCCCCCATTGTTGGCTTTGCTTATGCAGTATCACCTAGTCTTTTTGCGTGTTTCTGATAAAAAACAAAGACGCGACCAACAAAAAAACTTCATCCCCAAGAATGAAGTTTTAATTGTATTTCTGTGCCAAATCTCTGACATTAGTATTTATTTGATCTCGAACTTTTCTAAATACAGCTAACACTTGTTCTTTCGTGCCTGTTGCCTGTGCCGGATCGGGCAATGGCCAATGAATCCTCTTCACTTCTGAAGGAGTCATTGGGCACTTGTCTCTGGCGTTACCGCAAAGTGTAACGACCAAATCGCATTGCTGTAAAAAATCATTATTGATCAAATCCGAAGTGTGATGGGAAATATCGATTCCAACTTCAGCCATCACTTCGACAGCTAATGGATTTAATCCATGCGTTTCAACTCCGGCACTACGAATTTCCCAATCAGAATTGAAATATTTTTCAGCAAAGCCTTCTGCCATTTGGCTACGGCAGGAATTGCCGGTACAAATGAAATATACTTTTTTATCACTCATTAATCTTCTGGAACCGTCATGCTATGGTGTAATTTCATTTGAGTATATTCCTCAAATTCCTCAAAGCTTGGATATGCACCATGTTTGACGATCTCACCATTGATCATAATAATTGGCAAGCCATTGATCTTCTCTTTTTCCAAAATGGCCTTTATTTCTGGTTTATGTGCGAATGCTTTAGGATTTGAAGCTAAATTGTAACGAATAATTTCAGCATCACCTGATGCCTCGTTTACTTCTCTTTCAACATTTGTGGTCCGGACTAAATCATCATCGACACTTGGACCGCAAACTCCAGTTGAACAACATAAAGCTCTTTCATAAATTTCTACTTTTCTCATCTTCCTGTTCTCCTTTTAATGAAAAATTGATAGTGATAAATACAATCCAACTAATGTTACAAATAGAACTGGAATGGTAACTGTGATACCAATCTTGAAATAAGTTCCCCATTTGATTTTGATGCCTTTTTGGTCAAGGACATGTAACCAGACTAAGGTTGCTAATGAACCAATCGGCGTGATCTTAGGTCCCAAATCAGAACCAACGACATTGGCGAGAACCAAACTCTTCTTGATCAGTCCGACTGCAGTACTACCTTGAATCGATAATGCATCGATCATGACTGTTGGCATATTGTTCATAACTGAGGATAGGAATGCTGCTAAATATCCCATTCCCATCGTAGCTCCAAATCTCCCCCAGTTTGCCATTTGATCAATTACTCCAGCTAGCAAATGAGTTAATCCAGCATTTTGCAATCCATAAACTACCACGTACATACCGATTGAAAATACCACGATGTTCCAAGGTGCACCTTTGAAAGCTGCTTTGGCGTCAACCTTGGAGCTTCTTGAACCTAGTAGTAAGAACACAGCTGCAATTGGCAATGCAATCAATGATACGGGAATTTTTAGGAAACTGCTGCTGAAGTATCCAACAAGCAACAATCCTAAGACCCACCATGAAATATGGAACATTCTGATATCCTTGATAGCTGTCTTAGGTTCAGCCAAGTGATTACCATCAAACTCTTTGGGAATCGCCTTTTTAAAGTAAATGTATAAAATAACGATACTAATAACTAATGAAAAGATATCTGGGATCCACATTCTCAAAGCATACTCTGAAAAAGTTAATCCGAAGAAATCTGCTGAAACAATGTTGACTAAATTGCTTACTACCAGTGGCAGCGACGTTGCATCAGCGATAAATCCACTGGCAATGATAAATGGAAAAATCTTGCGGTCGTCAAATTTCAATGAACGGACCATTGAAAGCACGATTGGCGTCAAGATCAAGGCTGCACCATCGTTAGCAAATAGTGCTGCTACGATTGCGCCAAGTACGGCGATCAAGATAAACATCAAGACACCATTACCTTTAGCCAATCTAGCCATATGTAAAGCGGCCCATTCAAAAAATCCTACCTGATCTAAGATTAATGAAATCAAGATAATTGCGACAAATGACAAGGTTGCGTTCCAAACGATTCCCGTAACCGTCCCAACGTCTTTAAAAGATACTACTTGAAATGCGAGTGCCAAAACGGCACCACCGGCTGCTGACCAGCCGATCGACAGTCCCTTAGGCTGCCAAATTACAAAAACTAATGTTAAAAGAAATATGAATATCGATCCAAAAACTAACAAATCCCCCACCTACAATTCAAAAAATTAGACTGTTAAATGTTGCCTCTCGTAATTAGTCTGCCACCCCGTTACGGCAAACTTTCCACCAGAAAGCTTTTCGACTTCATCGATCCATCTGTCTTCACTTCTGGCACGAGCTTTCAACAATGGACTATCAATGTCGGTCGCCTGAAGACTTTCATTGATCAACCACCATTTATGTGGCATGTTGGCACGATCTAATTCTTTGCTCAATCGTTGAGTTTCGTAGACTGGCGTTGCTTCTGGCAAGGTCACCATGACGATTTCAACGTCTTTGCCAGTTTGAACTTCATTTAATAATTTCATAACTGCTTCTGGAACTTTACCAGAGGTCCGTTTAACTTCTTCAGCGTATTCCTCAGTTGAATTAAGCAGTAGCAATGTGTGTCCAGTTGGTGCAGTATCGACCACCGTCACATCGCATTTAGTCTGTTCGATCAGCTGTGCAAATACTGTAAATAGAGCAATCTCTTGCGTACAAGGTGAACGGAGATCTTCTTTCAAGTAGTCCACGTCTGCTTCGGTCATCGACTCAGAAACATTGTCCAGCACTTCTTGTTGATACTCTTCTAAAGCATGTTCTGGGTCAACGTGGTCAACTTTGATTTTATCGCTGTCAATTTGGAACATCCCTAAGTGATCAGCTGGATCGGTGGTGATCAAGTGCACCGATTTGCCTTTATCAGCTAATCCTGAGGCGATTTCAACTGCGGTAGTCGTTTTACCAACGCCACCTTTACCCATGGTAAAAATGTATCTCTTATCGCTATCGTTCAAATCGTTGATGATCATATCTAACGTATTAAAATTACGCGACTTATTTTCATCTGACTGAACTGTTTCGATTTTTTCAGGATTCAAAATATTTCTAATGTTGTCGATCCCAACAGTGCTGGCTGCTCGAAGATAGACACAAGTTTGTTTGTAGTCAGAGAGCTTTGGCAACAATTCATCAAGATCTGCTTGTTGTTGCTGCATGATTTCTTCTGACAATGAATCGTCGGCATGCGACAACAAGCCATTTACAACCACTTCCTGATGGTCGATACCTAATTTATTCAACTCATTTGACGTCCTGATTGTTTCCAATAACGAGCTACGCTGTGGTCTAGTGACCAACACTAAAGTTGTCTCAGTCCCGTCAGTCAAAGTCTCGACAGCTTTTTTATAGACAGCACGGTCTTGGTCTAAGCCGGCTAATTGTCCTAAACATGAAGCTCCAGTAGTGTTGTTGTCTAAAAAGTTAGTCCAAGCAGCTGGCAGTTGTAGCATTCTCAATGTATGGCCAGTTGGTGCCGTGTCAAAAATAATATATTCGTAATTCTTGTTCATTTCGGGATCAGTTAAGAAATGAGTAAATTCATTAAACGATGCAACCTCGACGGTACATGAGCCTGACAGTTGTTCTTTCATATTGTCCAAGGCAGCTTCTGGCAGGACGCCAATGTAAGGCTCAATAACGGAATCACGGTACTCCTTAGCGGATTCCAATGGGTCAAAGTTTGCGACTGAAAGATTCGGTACGCTTGGTATCTGCCGCAATTTGTTATCCAATTCCATTTCAAAAACATCTTGTAAATTGCTGGCAGGGTCCGTCGAAACTAGCACCACTGAATGTCCTTGGTCAGCTAACTTCATTGCGGTCGCACTGGCAACCGTGGTCTTACCGACTCCGCCTTTTCCGGTAAAGAATAAATAATGCGTCAATTCATCCACTTTCGGATTATAACGTTCCATGATCTATGCCTCCTTGCAGGTTTTACAATTAGACGTCGATGTTTGATGGCAAATACAATCTTCATCGTTGAGGAGCAATTGGTAGACAAACTTGGGAAGTTCCTTAGTAAAACTAGGTTTCAAAGTGTAGTGTTGCCACTTGCCAATCTTTTCAGAACTCACGATTCCGGCATCCTTGAGCACCTTCATATGATGAGAAAGCGTTGGCTGCGTGAATTCAAAATGTTCCAAAATATCGCAGGCACAGAGTGTCCCGCATGATAATAGATCAACGATTTTTAACCGATTAGGGTCTGCTAAAGCTTTGAGCAATTCTGCGTTTTTGTCATAGTCCATAATATTTGTCACCTCAAACATATAGATATCTGTCTATATGTCAAATATAACTTATTCATATTGTAAAATCAATAACATTTATACAACTTAATAAATTGGCAATCATGATATATATGGCAGTATTTAGTTACATAAATCACAAGATGATGTAAAAAAATAGAATCCAATTATCTGGATTCCATTATTCTGCGTGATTCATATTTTTTAAATAACTTGCAAAATCTTCACTGTCTTGAATATCGCCATTGCTCTTGCCAGCGTACCAATCGATCTTGTCATTCAAGATAGTCAAACTGTGGTCAAGGTCATCCATCTTTTTCAAGAATTCGCTACGAACTTCTTTCAATAAATCAAGACGTTTATTAATCGTTGAGTCGCCTTCTGCACGCCATTGAACGTATTGTTTCAACTGTTCGATCGACATGCCAGTGCTCTTGAGATGCAGCAAGAATTTGATCCAGCTGACATCGGCATCAGTATAATATCTCAAACCGTTATCTGAACGATGAGGTTTTACTAAGCCTTCTTTTTCGTAATATCTTAGGGTTGGACTGGTTAATCCAGTTATTTCGGCGAAATCACCAATGCGGTAGTGTTGTTCCGTCTCATGCATAGTTTCTGTGGACATAGGATCTCTCTTTTCATAATTTATCTGAAGTTAGCTTTAAGTCTAGCATCAATTTTTTAAAATGCAAATATTTATATCTGTTTATTAAAAAAGAGAGTTAAATTAATTCACTCTCTTCTGCTATCAATCGTTTATTAGTGGAAACTAGTAATGTTATTGAATAATTGACCTACTGCGGCAATATCGTTTCCTGCAGTGTGGATACCTGTACTAATGCCGGCTCTTAATGAATTTAGAATAATCATAAATGATTCCTCCTTGACTTGATGAAATAATTATCACTCCTCAACCTTAATTCAAGCTTAAATTAAACTTATTTTTTAATTTAAATCTATTCCAACGTCAATATTTAATATTTGTCCGGTCACAAAATTATTTTGCATCAAGTAAATATATCCGGAGGCAACTTCGGGAATCGTAGCAACTCGTCTTAGTGGTACATTTTGGGAAAATTGTTGGACTTGTTTCATGACGTCTGGTTCGGACATATCGCGCCACAAACCAGTTGGCGTCCAGGTCGGCGACACTGCATTGACTCGATAATTAGGTGCCATTTCTACTGCTAGACCTTTAACCATAATATTAATTGCAGAGTTTCCAACTATCGCGCCAGATGCATCCGATGGATGTCCGCCAGATCCTGACGTAAAGATCATAGAGCCATATTTATTTAACGAATGACTGGCAATTTGAGCCAATTGCAGGTCGGCAAAAAATTTATCTTCGATTGTTTGTCTGATTTCATCGATCGAGCTATCTAAGAATCCGCCACCCATAGCTCCTCCTAAGGTCGAAACTAGGTGATCATAATTTGAATTGGCCTCGAAAAAACTTTTTAAATCGTCAGCATTGTGAGCATCTAATGCTGTTGCTGAAATACCTTGATGCTCTTCTTCAAATTTTTGTAAGCGTCCTTGGTCGTGTCCGATAACTTGAACTTGGGCACCTGCTTGTTGAGCCTGCAAGGCAACCTCTCGTCCAAAGCCTGACGTTCCGCCTACCACTAGAATTCGTTTATTCTTTATTGTCATTTTGGTCTCCTTAAAAAAAGAGTGGGAAAAATTCCCCACTCTTAAACTATCAAGAAAAACTTAACCCAAGCTTTAAACTATTCTTCACTTGCATAAAGTTGCTTTAAAATTTGATAATCGCTGGCGTCCAATTTTACCGTTGGATCAACTCCAGATATGTAGTCGCTCGTATGATACATGATTGCATTTGGATCTTGATAATTATCTGGCATTCCCAATGCGTGACCCATTTCATGCAAAATTGTATGTGCGACTGCAGCATTATCATACTGTCCAGCACGCAATCCAGAATCCAAATCGATCTTCGTCCAGATTAATGTTCTGACATTAGAATCGTTGGTCGAAACACTCGCGTTCAAAGAATAACCCCAGCTATCAGTAGTCGGATTATTGTTAGATACGTAAATGTTGGCCTGGTATGGATCGTCGCCAGAATAATTGATCAAATTTACTATTTTGGTTGAATTCCACTGTTTCATTGCATATTTGATTTGTGACTTCACTTGAGCAGACAAGTTTGGAGAGTATGCGACAGTAACTTTTTTCGGATTAGCTAAACGCATAGTTTGAGTTTGATCTGATTCGGCGCTAGCTTGGATCTTCGTGGTAGTTGCCGCAGCTTGGACGCTATTGCTGGTCGTGAACACTGGAGCCGTACTAAACAATGCTAAAGCAATGGTTCCAGCAATGATTGTTTTTTTGAATTTCATAGTAACTTCCCTCTAATCCAAAATTGTTAGATTATTATAGTTCTTTTTGGGAGAGATGGTAATGGAAAAAGCAGAGTATGCCATTTTTAGGATTTTTGGCGTTCTCTGCTTTTTTGTTGGTCGCTTTTATGTTTTGTTGTGGAAACGCGTAAAAATTCACTGAAAGCTACTACATAAGTCAAACCAACACAGCGTGGGCGTTACGCATTTCTCTTCGTGTTTTGGAGCATGCTTATGTTGATGGTCGCTTTTTTGCTTTATAGCAGAAACGCGAAAAAACACCCTGAGACAGAACCCACAAGACAATCCAACACTCCGAGCGCGTGACGCGCGCCACTCCGTATTGGCTTATCTTATGGTCATGTCTCAAAGCGGGTGTTTTTACGCTCTACTTATTTTATTCATCCATTTAAACATTTCGTTCAAGTTGTAATCACCTGCGTGGCCTTTTGCCCATTCTAGGTGATAGTTTACATCCTTGTTTTCGTTCTTTAGTTTTTGAGCGAAGATTGTTGGTATGGCGATTGATGTGTTGGCATCTTCTTCACCATATCTGATGTACCAATGAGATGCTGTGTCGGCGTTGTTTTCGCCTACGTAGTCCATTGGGTTCATCAATGCAATGATCGATTTATCTGCAATTGCTGTCTTATTCTTGGCAGTATTGTTGTCTTGACTGTACTTAGTAAAGTGTTTCTTGTTGACTGTTGCTGTACCCATTTCTTGGTTTTCAGCATTTGACAAGTCCACTCCATCAAATGCAGGAGCTGTCTTCATTCTACCTACAGCTTTGTAGTACTTAGCCAAGTTAACATCAGTAACTTTCTTGTTCTTGATGGTTAACCAAGGATATTTCTTCTCGGTAATATTTTTACCCTTATCGATAGCTGTTTGGGCTGAATTCATAACAGTCTTCTTGATCAAATTGTTGAATGATCCAGTTCCGTCAGCGTTCATCTTCAAGGTATTGCCATTGTCATCTTTGAGTTTCAATCCGTTGACGTAGTCAGGGAATTGTTTCTTCAAAGCATTTGAGTATTTCTTTTGTGCTGAAGTTTGAGTTGAAGCTGTTGCAGTTGTTCCTGGCATTGCCATTCCTTGGTAACTGTTGATGCCGTTGAATTCCCATTCGTAGGCAGGATCAGCATTTTCCAAGTTCATGATTGGACAGAAGTCCATTGATGCAAAAATATCATCCGAGGTATCGGCAGCACCGATAGCTTTAAGATATGGTGCGTAATCTTTATTATTTCCTGATGCACCTAATAAGGCTGACATTGCGCCACCGGCACTAGTACCATCAGAAATGATCTTGTTTTGGTTTCCAGGAATCTTCTTAGAATTTAATTTCAAGTAACGTACAGCAGCCTTTAGATCAACAATAGCTGCAGGTGCTTTACCTGTATACTTACCGTTTGTCTTGGTAGTTCTGCCACGAGCACCAGGGGCTGCGACAATGTATCCTTCTTTAAGTGCTTTTTCTGGTGCAGAATTTTGACCAGATGGTGCACCACCTGTAGCGGAAACTCCGGCACCTCCTGCACCAGGAGCGCCGGCAACTGGTGCAGCACTTGATGATGAACTAGTCTTGCCCACTGTTGTGGCTTCACCAGGCATGTATCCACCAATTGAATTTGGTAAGAAGACTGGTGCAGAATTCTTAGTATATCCGTTTAACTTCTTATTCTTGAAATAAGCTTCAGGAATATAGATGTTCATAGTTTCGTATTTTTTATCAACTGGCTTGCTTACGTAAACAATATTTTCATAAGCACGATATTTGATTTTCTTGTTGCCAGAAGTGATCGTTCTGGTAGTGTATTTGGCCTTATCGAAGTTTAGGCTGATCGACTTGCCTTTGTAAGTTGTGCCTCCACGATAATATGTGGTCGATTTCTTGTAACTGGTTGATGATAAGTCACCAGCTTTTAAAGTTTTGGAATCAGATGATGAGTTTTTATTACTCGAACACCCAGCCAAAACTAAAATAGCTAGAAACATAGTAAATAAAGCTATGGTAGTTTTTTTCACTTTCATATCCCCCTTGTCTGACAAAAGCTTATCACAAGATTTTGAAAAATTTGGACGGATATTTGGATTGTAACATTCCTATTTTTTTGGAATATATTACATTTTGGAATGGAAAAAAGCTAATTAACGTTAGTAACATTACATTTTGGGTTAGGCTTTAGTTAGCTTGATATTATGGTAATTAAAAAACCAAGGACTGTGTTGTCCTTGGTTTTTGAGGTTGGTTTTGAGTTTGTTTGTTGGTCGCTTCTTTGTTTTATAGCAGAAATGCGTAAAAAGAAAATGAGGCTGGACACATAAGCCACGTTTTCTCTTCATAGTTAATCTTATGCTTAATAGCTAGTCGCTTCTTTGTTTTATAGCAGAAATGCGTAAAAAGAAAATGAGGCTGGACACATAAGCCACGTTTTCTCTTCATAGTTAATCTTATGCTTAATAGCTAGTCGCTTTTATGCTTTATAGCGGAAACGCGTAAAAAGAAAATGAGGCAGGACACATAAGCTCGCCAAAGACTGCGGGGCGTGACGCGCCCACTCCGTCTCTGTCGATCTTATGTTCTTGCCTCAAAATCATTTCTTTTTACGCTCTTGGTTTTACCAGATATTTACTCTCTTATCTGGCTCCAGCCACATTCCATCCTTCTCTGTTACTTGGAATTCTGGATAGAATTCGTCCATGTTTTGGGCCATTACATTTGCACGTAGTGGGCCTGGTGAATGTACGTCTGTCTTTAGCAATAGTTCGTTGAATTCTTGGGTTGCCTTTAGGCGCCATACTCTGGCCCAGTTGATGAAGAATTCTTTCAAATTAACATCATCTTCTGTCTTGGCTGCTTCTAGGGCACATCTTAAACCACCGACATCGGCTACGTTTTCGCTAACTACTAGCTTTCCGTTGACCTTGCCACCGGCGTATGGGATTCCGTCGAATTCTTTGATCATTTTTTGTGTCAGATCTTTGAATTTAGCATAATCTTCATCTGTCCACCAGTTGTTCATATTACCGAACTCGTCGAATTGAGCACCGTTGTTATCGAAGGCATGAGAAATTTCATGTGCGATAACGGCTCCAATTCCACCGTAATTTTGACTGCTTGATTGTTTCAAGCTATAAAATGGTGCCTGCAAAATTGCAGCTGGGAACGTAATATCATTTCTTGATGGATCATAACATGCATTGACCATGTGTCCTGGCATGAGCCATTTTCCACGGTTAACTGGTCTGTGATAACTGTCTAATTCATCTTGACGCTTGATACGATGGAAGTTGATGACATTGTCGTAAAGTGAAGCTGTTTCTTCAACTTCATACTTACTATATAAATCGTCGATCTTGTCAGGGTAACCCACTTTGATCTTGATTTTTTCAAGTTTAACAATGGCTTTCTTCTTAGTATCCTCGCCTAACCAAGTATTGTCAGTGATGCGTTGTTCGTAAATTGAGATCATCTTCTTGACCATTTTACGAACGTCTTCTTTAGCATCTTCACCAAAGTACTTTTTACCATAGTAAGTACCAACTACTTGGTCAAAAATTCTTGATGCCTTGTGATAGGCATATTTGGTTCTATTTTGAAGCTCTTCAGCACCACTCAATGCCAATGAGTATTCGCCAATTGTTTGACGGAATTCTTCGTCCAAGTTTGAAGCATTATCTGTTAAGTATGTTACTAACATCCAAGCTTTCATATCGTCAAAGTTAGCATCATTAGCAATTTTACCCAAATTATCTAAGTAGCGTGGTTCTTCGATAATAACCTTGTCAGGAGTATCGTTGATCAGATCAACTACTTCTTTTTGGAGATCCAGCGACTTCGATTTAGTAATGTACTCGCTAAATTCCATTGGGTTATAAATCTTAGTATAATCTGCCCACTCTTCTTGACTCTTAACGATTGGAACTAACAATTTATCAAATGCCAAAGCTTTTTCAACGATTGCTTTTGCTTTATCTAAGTCGTATCCGATCATTGAGAGCAACTTAACAGAAACCTCGCTGAATTTCTTCAACAAAGTCTTCCCTGATTCATTGTCATCGTCGTAATATGACTTGTCAGGCAAGATCAAACTTGCTCCTTCGATATAAACAACATTAGTCGAAGTATCTTTCATATCGGCATCAATTGAGACGTCAATTGGTAGTGGAAAATTATCTGCCGAAAGATCTGCTAAATGTTCGCTTAAATCGTTTAAGTCTTTAAGGTCTGTAATTCTTTGAATATCTTTGAGAATTGGCTGTTGATGAAATTTATTCAAGTGTTCAACATTATTTGCTAAACGATAGAGACGAACTGCTTGTAAAAGCAATTTATCGTCAACTTTACTTTCATCATTTGCAAACTCATGGAATTCATTCATCAAGGTCTTCTCAACACCCTCGTCAAGGTCCATGAATCCACCAGTTCTAGGCTTGTCAGCAGGTATTTTAGCTGTTTCTTGCCATTCACCATTAACTGCCAAGTATAAATTATCTTTATAGCTAGCTGGTTTAGCATTGACCATGTCGCCTGCGCCACCAACTACTTTACTTGTAAACATACCTTCACCACCAAAAAAATTTGTCTATTTTGTATATTGTGAATAATACTATAACACTTCTGTTGATATAAAAATATCTTTAGGCCTTGAGCCTAGGAACGCAAAAGAGGCAGGAACAACTCCCTGCCTCTTAGCACTATTGTTATTAATACAGGTTTAACTTATCTGATGACACTGACAGAAACCTTGGAATCGTTAACGATGCGTGCTGCTTGAGATCCGATAGTATTTCTATTACGGTTCTTCTCTTCAACACCAACGATCACTAGGTCTGGCTTAAATGTAGGAATTACTTGCTCCACAATAACATGGCCCGGATTTCCTTCGGTAACCATCAAGTGAAGATCTTCAACGCCATATTCTTTGGCTTTTTGACCATAAGCTTCTAGCAGATCCTTAATTTGATCACGACGTTGGTTTAGAGTGTCCTTGTCCAATGATTGGAAAATGTTCAAATCTCCTGTTTCCAATACTGAAACGATCCCTAATTTAGCGTTGTAATGCTTAGCTAAAGAACATGCATAGTTAAAGGCATTTTTTGAAGAAACGAAGTCATCTGAATCTACACAGATCAAGATCCTATCGTATTCAATCTTTGTGACTTGGTAATCCTTTAATTCATCCATCTGTACAGCCCCCTATTTTTCGAAGTCTCGTCCTTTATTAGCTTCAAAGTATTGGTCGAATCGTTTGACATAGTTGTGGAACATGTATGTCAATAATAGCCAACGCTTGAATGAACGATCTTTATCGTAGAAAACGGTTGTGCCAATTCTGTCTTGCTTAATAAGTTCGTCAGCATAATGAGTTGCGTCATTATCCGCAGCATACTTGCGGAAGACCTTAACTGGAACTCCTAGCCAAAGTTTGTGTTGTGCCTTGTTCTTATTTGCGTAAACAGTTGGTTCATTTTCTAAACTATTTTCAATATAATCTTCTACTACATATTTGGCAAGGTTATAGCCATTCAATGTGACGAAGAAACTACTTCTTCCCATACGTAGGTTGATTTCAAAGAATTTGAAAGTCTTGTCACGGGAATCATACTTCATATCAAAATTAGCGTATCCAGTGAACTTAATATCTTCCAAGAACTTCTGAACTAAGTCGTAAACGTCCTGGTTAAATTCTGGAACGATAGCAACGTAATTACCAATTGATTGCGGAGTTGGGTCCTCTAGAATTGGATGACCTAAGCACATCATTTTGACATGATGCTCTTGATCGACATACGCATTTAGCACACGCATGTTGGAATCATCCCCTGGAATAAAGTCTTGCAAGATCAAATCTGACGTATAGCCGTTGTCATAAATTTTGCCGACAATATCCTTGAATTCCTCGTCTGAATGAATGGTGAATGCCTTTTTACGGCCTTCAAAATGGATATCCAACCACTCAACACTATTAGCAGGCTTTAAAGCTACTGGATAGTCATAAGGATTCTTGATATCGTCTTTGTCTTCATATTCAGCCTTAGTAATGATCGTTGTTAATGGATGTGGTAATTGGTGCTTGTCAGCAACTTTGTAAAAACTCTCTTTGTTGTTCAATGATTTTAATAAGTCATAGTCAACGTATGGACAAATAAATGTCTTCGACAATTCTTCTTTATGTTTACTGATAAGTTCGGCATAGCCGTCCCCACAGCCGATCAATATTACTGGTTCTTCATGTTTGTCATATATTTTAGCGATTTCACGCATTTTTTCGATAAAAACTGGATCCTCGGCGAATCCTGAAAAAAGCGTCAAATCAAGTATTTTAGTATACCGTGTAGGTGCCAATTGGGTCTCGGCATAGGCTTTGACTGTGTCACCGTATAGCTCATGGAAAGCACGGGCCATTCCGTATACGTTCATATCACTACCTAAAAGTACGGGTGTGAATTTCTTTCCTGATTCAGTTTCGATAGGTATCAGCCTCTCACTCTAATTCGATTATTTTAATTATTTACAATCACAGTTGATTATACCATATTTGTTTTTTAGAACTGAAAAGGACCACAGGATTGAATTCATTTATCAGTAAAATTGTATATATTAACTAAAATTCGTATTTTTCCAATAATATTTTTTAAAAAATTAACTGAAATCAAAAAGGAATGCAGTTATTTAAACTACATTCCTTATGATTATCGCATTTTTCATGATTTTTAAATTTTAATATAAGTTTTAGTCTAGCAATGTGCAGGCCACTCCAACTAGTCCGGGTCCTGTGTGAACTCCTAATGCAGGACCAACTATACCAAAGAATTCCTTTTGGCCATGCAGACCATTTTCTTCCAAACTAGCTAGCATTTTACCGCCGGCTGCTTCGTCATTTCCGTGACTGACAGCTAACAAGTATTTTTGATGACTGCCGACGAAATCCTTGATCTTCTCGCGCATGATCTTTTGACCACGTTTCATACCTCTAGCTTTGGCGATTGCGGTATAAATCCCCTCTTCATTGCAAGTGATGATCGGAGCTAGTTTTAACACTCCACCAACAACTGAGGAAACTAAGCCGATCCGGCCACCAGCTCTAAGATAAGTCAAAGTAGGAATACAGAAGTAAGTTACCGTGTGGTCGCAAGCCTTCTGAACGCCATCAACGACCTCTTCAAAGCTTTTGCCTTCATCGACTAAATCTTTGGCAACAACAGCAATCAGTCCTGCACCAACGGCAACTTGTTTAGTATCAAAGGCTTTGTATTCGAAACGTCCATCGTTTTCCAAGAACGTCTTTAAAAAGTTGAACGTCCCGCTCAAATTCGATGAAATCGAGATTGAAATGATCTTGCGATAGCCATTCGCATAAGCCTCATCTAGACTGCGTTCGATTGAATCTCCTGATGGCAAAGAAGTCTTAGGAATTTCTCTATCCAAGCTATCATAAACTTGTTCTGAGGAGATATTGACACGATCTAAGTAGTTCTCATCTTTATAAATAATCTGCATTGGCAGTTCGAAAATGCCATCCTTTTGCACATATTCCTGGGGAATATCGCAACATGAGTCAACGAATACTGCAATTTTTTCAGTCATAATTGATTACCCTTCTTTAACGCTCCTCAATAATCACTTTCATCCATAATCTTGTGGTAATCCTTTTAGTATTTTAACGAATCACGCAGCTATTGACCAATACTAGTTCCAAACTAAAACTATACCCAAATTGAAAAAAATAGAAGTAACTAACCTTGCAATTAGTTGCTTCTACATAATTAACCTAAAATTCTTGATATACAGCTGGATCTTGATTCTTTAATCTGCCATCAGCTTTGCTTAAACCGTTGATAGTCTTCATATCCATTGCATCAATTTCAAAATCGAATAAGTCGATGTTGCCAGCTTGACGACTTGGAGTCGAAGATTTAGGAATTGGCAAAGTTTCTAGTTGCAATTCCCAACGTAAAATCAATTGACCAACATTCTTGTCGTATTTGGCGGCAATCTTTTTCAAGGTAGGATTTTGAAGCATTTCGCTGGCACGACCTAATGGACTCCAGTCCTGTGTCAAAATTCCGTGTTCTTGATCATACTTGCGTTGATCCTCTTGATTAAAGTAAGGATGCAACTCAATTTGGTTGATCACTGGCATTACACCAGTTTCTTTTTCAAGACGGTCCAAATGTTCTGGCAAAAAGTTTGATACACCGATTGATCTAACTAGTCCAAACTTTTGGGCATCGATCAAAGCTTGCCATGCTTCAACATAATGGTCTTCTTTAGGATTTGGCCAATGGATCAAATAAAGATCGTAGTAGTCTAATCCTGCTCGATACAACGATTCCTCGATCGTATTGATAGCTTCATGGTAATCATGATGTCTACCAGGAAGTTTTGATGAGATGAGCAACTCTGAACGAGGAACAGACGATCTGCGAACAGCCTCGCCAACAGCACCCTCATTTTCATAATTAAAAGCTGTATCCAATAAACGATATCCTTGATCAATTGCAGAATCAATCACGCGGACACCTTGAGCGCCATTTAATTTGTAAGTTCCAAACCCCACTTTTGGCAACTTCAAACCATCAAGCAACGTATAGCTTTCCATAAACATTCCTCCTTTGACTTCTTAAGATTACCTTAGCACTATCTGAAAAAAGGTGCTGTGGGAAAAGAAAAAAGTTCAGGGTTAGCTGAACTTCTTGAGTGGAACTATAGATTAATTTTTAATTGTATTTATTTTTGTTGGTCGCTTATCCACTTTATAGCTTAAATGCGAAAAGATTCACTGATACTTACTACATAAGGCAATCCAACACTGCTAGGACTTGGCGAGTTTTTCTTCGCGTTTATCCTTATAATTTTTTGCTGGTCGCTTCTTTGATTTATAGTGGAAACGCGTAAAAAAAGACTGAGGCTACTGCATAAACAAATCCAACACTGCGAGGGCGTTACGCCATCCTATGAGAACCCTTTAGCGCTTGTCTGCGAACGAAGTGCAAGGAGAGCCCCACTCCGTATTGGCTTTGCTTATGCTCCGCCCTCAGTTCGTCATTTTTACGCTCTATTTTTCAGTAGATAGTTTCACTTGTGGATCTATGTCTGGCTTCTTACCGTCATCTATGAAGTAAACTGTGTACCAGATCAAGAATGTGTAGATTGTCCAGATCTTACGACGGTCGTCGTTTTCTCCGTTGTAGAATCCATCTAACATTGCCAAGATCTTGTCTTGGTCGAAGAATTCGTTTACGAAGTCTTGACTGAACAATTCATGCATTTCTTTATAAACTTTTTCAGTGTGGATCCAGTCACGAATTGGCACTGGGAATCCTAATTTTTCACGTTTTGCCCATTCTTTTGGTAGAGCACGTTCTGCAGCTACACGTAGTGCATACTTGCTATCTTTACTATTTAGAAGGTACTTAGTTGGGATTGTTTCAGCCAATTCAGCAACTTTCTTATCTAGGAATGGAACACGTAATTCCATTGAGTTAGCCATACTCATACGGTCAGCTTTAAGAATGATATCATTTGCCATAAATTGGTGAAGATCAAGATATTGCATCTTCTTAACTTCATCAGGATAGTCAGCTACCTTACGATAACTGCGCATAACAATATCCTTAACTGAACGTGATTTTTCAAATTCTGGTTTAACTACTGCGGCTGCTTCTTGTTCACTGAAGACCTTAGCTTGTCCAATGAAGAATTCTTCTGCCTTAGCAGTTGATTCGTATAGATGCAATCTTCCTGGGAAGTTAGGCATCTTCTTCAAACCGTGAGCTAACTTATAACGAGCACCCTTAGGTAGTTTCTTCAATTCTTGTGCTATGACACGAACTGTCTTCGAATGTGAGTGATAGCCATAGTTGGCATAGCCAGCAAACAATTCATCGGCACCCTCACCAGAAAGGATAACAGTAACATCTCGACTAGCGAGTTTCGTTAAGAAATAAAGTGGTACACATGATGGATTTGAATCAGGCTCATCCATATAGTATTGGATCAATGGAATTGACTTCATCGCTTCATCAGCAGTAACGATTCCACGAGTGTTTTCTAGTCCAAGTTTGTCAGCTAACAATCTAGCTGCAGAGCCTTCTTCATAAGTACTTGTGTCAAAATCAATTGAATAAGTATGTTGTGGCTTAGAGATCGCCGTTATATAACTTGAGTCGACACCACTTGAAAGCAATGATCCAACTGGAACATCAGCAATTTCATGAGCTTTAACTGATTCGCGTAAAGCTTCGTCGATTTTTTCAACAGTCTCTTCAAAGCTCAAATGATTTTCTTTAAATTCAACGTCCCAATACTTCTTAATGCGAAGTTTGCCATCTTTGAAAGTAAAATAGTGACCTTCAGGAATACGGAAAACATTCTTGAAAAATGTTTCGTTCAAAGCTGAATATTGGAATGTCAAATAAGGTTTAAGAGCTTCCTTATTTAGTTCTTTAACAAAGTTTGGTTGTTTCAAGAAAGACTTGATCTCTGAACCAAAAATGAAAGTGCCGTTACGATTGTAGTAATAAAGTGGCTTGATACCAAAGAAGTCTCTGGCACCTGTGATCTCGCCGCTCTTCAAATCATAAATAACGAAGGCAAACATACCACGAATTCGGTTGAGTAATCCTTCCATGCCCCATTCTTCGTAACCATGAAGCAATACTTCTGTATCTGTTTCTGTTGTAAAAGTATGACCGTATTCGATCAATTCTTTTCTAATTGGTTGGTAGTTATAAATCTCACCGTTAAAGATAACGGCTTTATCTTTTTCCTCGTTATAAATAGGTTGCATACCACTATTGATGTCGATGATACTCAATCGACGAAAGCCTAGTGCTGTGTCTCCATTTACTAATTCCCCTGAGCTATTAGGACCACGATGCTTGATCGTTTCCATCATTGCCTCTATAACTGGCTTTTTGTCAGCAATTTTCTTGTCTACAAAACCGACGATACCGCACATATTATTTCTCCTTAAATTTCAAAACTTACAAATCTTGTTGCTGCACCATATCCAAAAATCTGTAACAGCATTTTATCGGGATTGATATTTATGAAATAGCCCGCTAATTCAGACACTTCATTGTATCGTCTGTCCCATTTGCGATTATAATCTGTAGTCAGCCCATGTTTTTTCCCCATAAGAGCCGAACAATTTAATATTATATGATTAATTCCATCGACTTTGAAGGACTTTTCATAATGCATGTGACCACAAATATAATTTGAGACCTTCGAAATCCCTGTGTTAGTGAAGTTATAGCGTAAGTTAACTCCAAAATCTCCTGTTAACTCATTTTTAATTCGTCCGCTATCTTTGTTGTTGAAGCTGGTAAAAATCTGTTGAACTAGATCGCCATTAAAATTCAAAGCTGACCTTCCGCTTGGACTGATCAAATTGGCGTGACCAAAAACGACAACATGCTTGTCGACTGTTTTTTCAAGGATAGTAACTAAATCTTCAAGCTGTTGCTCTCTAATACCACGAACCTTCTTAAAATCGTATTTCTTCGTGCCTCCATTTAATATATATGGAATGTCGCTAGTATTCAAAAAGATTGCTCGGATATCGCCTTTGTCGATCCAACCGACTTTGGAAACTTCATTCAGACGATGAATTGATGATTGTTCAAAATTGTGTTTCGTGACTAAGTCATAATAGTCGTCACGTTCAAATGACGCTGATGTAATGAATTTGTGTTCATCATATTTATCGTTTTCATCATGATTACCCTCCAAAACAAAGAATGGATGCTTGCTACTTTCGTAGTTTTCCATCGTAAATCTTAGAAGTCCACGACTGATTTCGGGCTTATCGCTACCGTCGATCATGTCGCCTAAGTGAACATTATAATCCACAGGCAGCTCATCGCAGGCACGATTTGCTTCGATAATATGACGTACCCCATTGAGACCATAATATGAGGAACTGGCGACCGCTTTTTCATGCGTGTCAGTCAAAACTGACAAAGTTAAACAGTTGTCAGTTAAGTTTGGTTTGACATTTTTCGTGAAAACATTGCCGATATATTCTGTAAAAAATGGTCTCGGCTTCAATTTTCTCAAAAAACTATCCGTTTGAACAGAGATAAATTCTGTTGGTCTCGGTCTAAAAATTTTCTTAGTAAGGAATTTAATTTTCACGATTGCATTCTCCTAATCGACTAAATATTATCATGTTTTAGACCATAACAAACAAAAAAACCATCATAAAAGATGGTTTTTTAATAAATATAATTATACAACTATTGCAAGTTCTTTTGACCTTACATTAATGTAAGAAGGATTAATACAAAAGCAATTGATAAGCTTTACGTACGCCTTCGTCTTCTTCCATACTGATCTCGCCTTTTTCAACAAAGCCATTGGTTGTAATAACATGTTGCATTACGAGATTTTCTGGATGAGTATCGATTCTTACATCTGTGTATCCTAATTGATATGAAATCGTCAATAATTGACGGATCAAAGCAGCTGATAAATGTTGTCCTTGATGTCCTGGCTCAACTGCAATTCGATGAATTACTGAATATTCTTTGTTAGAGTCTTTATCCCAGCTACCATTAACGATCTTCTCGTAGTTAGGTTCGATTCCTTGTTGTAGTGCAGCTGTTCCCACAACTTCACCATCTAATAACATTACATAATTGATTCCATCATCTAAATCTTGTTTCAAAATCGCTTCATCAGGATAGCCGGTTTGCCATTGGTCAACGCCACGATCTCTAAGTGTTTTTTTCGCACCGGAAATTATGTCTAATACTTTTGGTAAATCTTCACTTCTAGCTTGACGCAAATAGATGTTACTCATTTTACGACCTCCATAAACTAAAATTCTTCATTCCGATATTTAAACAAATTGAGCTTTCGATAGCAAGCTTTTTTTATTACTTTATGTAACTTTTTTTATTGAAGAATTCGCTGATCCCGAAAAGGATAATAGCATACGCTAATTGACGAATCACCAATGGAAAAAGTGCCAACATTTTGGACTTTTCCTGGAAAGTCACGACCATATTTGAAACTGGAGGGAGAATCCAGTTGATATAGACTAACACGGCATTATTGCTGTCTGCCAATGCAAAGAATACCACTATCACTAAACAAATGGTTGCGATGTATTTGTGATTGGTCCATTGCGAACGACACGTGAAGACGATTGCCGTTGCGACCCATTGCGTGGTGATCAAGGTCAGGAGCATTGTCGCATTTGCTCCTGGTGAATTCGAGAACATAAATGTAAATATTCCTGAAAAAATCGCCAAGATCAAGTTGGCAGTTACCAACACTAGCATTTGAGTGATGGCGTATAAATGATAATTATTGACCCGTTGTTTCAAATAGCGGTTCTCATCGGTATCTTTTTTCAAAAAATACATTGCTAAAATAATTGCAATAAAGAAATTCATGATAATGATACTAGTAAATTTAATGGTAGTATTGCTGCCGATGAGCATGTTGAACATGATCTCAAAAATGATCATAAACGCTAATAGAATAGGATAGATCAGATCTGCTAATAATAACTTAGTGAAATTTGCATACAGAAGTTTAAACTTCAAGGCTTACCATCCCCTCAAACAAATAATTCATATCTAGCATCGTAGCTAAGACTCGTTCTTTTTGCACGAATGGTACTTTGATCTCAATCAAGCCATTTGCCGAGCTAGTCGCATACTGTGCGATATCTTTAGTGATCGCCATCGAATCTGTCGTGGCACGAAATGCTAATAAATAAGCACTTTGGTCGACATGTAAAATATTGAGGGTCTTCTCATTCAAAATATAATGAGTATTCAAATTTTCTTCAATGATCGTATCTCGCATTGGGCTTGCGATAATAATACCCGAGCCGTGCCCTTGGAGATCTTTGATGATTTCCATCATATTATGAGCATAAAAACTATTTTGAAATGAAAATGGATCATCCAAGATCAAGACATTTGGTCTTTTAGCAACTGCATTCAAAAAACTAACGCGCTGTTTCATTCCCATTGACAAGTTTTCGACTGAACGATCCATATAGGGTCTCATTCCCATAAACGATGCCAGATCGACTAATTGTGCTGAACTAACTGCTAATTTTCCAGCAATTTGACGATTAGTTTCCAAGTATTGACTGACCGTCTCATCAATTTGTTCAGTTTCTAATTGTGGCATAAAGCCAATTCTAGTTCCTGATGCAAACTTGACCGATCCGCTATCAGAATCATTCATCCCAACAATAGTTTCCAACAAGGCTGTCTTGCCTGAACCGCCATCCCCTGTTATGCCGATTGCCTCATTTTGAGATAAAGAAAAGGTTACATGCTTGTACGCAAAGTAACCTCCAATTTCAAACGATAGATCCTTGACTGATAATAAATTCATTTATTTTTGCCAGTCATCCAACGCTTTAGCTGCTAATCCAATGGACAAGATAGCATCTCTTGAAATTGAATTTCTCACGTCAGCGATAATTGTGTTGGCAAAAACAGCGCCGATCACAATAAAAGAATAGTTGATCATGTTGACATCAACCTTGGCATCATATTGTCCGTCAGGGAAAGGATTTTCATGATTATAAGTAAAATTGACTTGGTGGTCAGCTAAAGATCCGTCGATATGATTCACCAAGACACGGTCTTTAAGCTCACTCAATTTAGCGTCAGGCTTTTGCAAAGTTAATTGATGATCTGATTCATTTTCATAGTAGTCTTCCTCAGTCATATCAAAGTATTCTTTGATTGGCTTTCTTAAGACCTCCAAATTATCGATCACATTGTAGACACGTTGTGGGTCGAACTCCACTGACTTGTCCTCGATCTGCTTTGCGTTTTGGTCAAGCCACTCGCCTAACTCACTAATAGTTTCAGAATTCATATTACTTCCTCCAGTTAGCTATCATTATACTGAAAATTTTGTTTATTTAAAATCACATTGATCTAAATGATCATTTATTACACCAACAGCTTGTAAAAAAGAATAAATGATCGTTGGCCCAACGAACCGAAATCCCTTTTTCTTTAAATCCTTGCTGATGGTTTGCGACAACTCATCTTGTGCAGGCATCTGCGACTCATCTTGCAAATGATGATCGATTGCCTTGTTATCGACAAAGCTCCAAATATAATCTGAGAATCGTTCGCCATTTTGATGCATCTCAACAATGATCTTAGCATTGTTGATAGTCGCGTTAACCTTTAACTTGTTGCGGATGATTCCTGAATCTTGCAACAACTGATCACGCTTTGTTTCATCAAATTGAGCCACTTTATCGTAATCAAAATTTGCAAAAGCTTTTTTGTAGCCATCGCGGCGTTTGATGATCGTCGACCAAGATAGTCCCGCTTGAGATAATTCTAAAGTCAGCATTTCAAAAAAGTAGCGTTCATCATGGCTAGGTTTGCACCACTCGTGATCGTGATAATCTTCCATTTCTTTAAAGCTGTCTTCAGCCCACGTGCATCTTTTCATAGTTATCTCCACAAATAAAAAAGCTGGCAGACGCCAACTTCAAATCTATTCCAGTTTCATTGTAGTTAACCGCACGCAAAGTCACAAGCAAAAAAATTTCAGAAAATAAAAAAGAATGAACATCTGTCCATCCTTTTTCGAGTATTATGTGGCTTCTATTTAGTCGCCAAATCTGAATTGCTGTTGTTGCGGGAACGTGCCAACTATTTGGTCGCACGAAAACATTTAATTATTTGCCGATTGCTTTGTTATCAACATCTGTTCTAACGATAATAACGTCAGTACGAGCATTTCTTGTAACGTATTCTGAAACTGAACCAACCAACAATCTAGTTACAGCGTTCATACCTGTTGAACCGATCATAATGAGGTCGTTCTTGTATTCTTCAACAAATTCTGTAGCAATAACTGTCTTTGGTTCACCAAAACGAACGTGGATAGCAATGTCATCAGCGTTGAATCCATCTTTGACAGCTTCATCCTTTAATTCATTAAGATACTTTTGAGCATCTTCTGAAAGTTGGTAAATTACATCCCCATTTAACATTCCACCGTGAAGTCCGATAAATTGCTTAGTATCTAGAACTGTCAAAACATCTAGATGACCCTTGTTCATTTGTGCAACTTTAACGGCTTTACGAAATGCCATTTCAGCTTCTTTAGAACCATCAACTGGTACTAGAATCTTTTCATAATCTTGTTCCATAATTTAATCCTCCAACAACACGCTTAATCAAAAGCTTTACCTTAAGATTAATGCATAATTTTATTTATTTCAATGGTTTACATTATGAAATGCACCCAATGTTCGTGCTAATTGATTAGCAATCGATTCATAATGTTCAAAAACTAATTGCTCGTCCTGAACCTTTGTAGAGTAATTCGACATCTGAGTTGAGAAGATCCCGGTAAAAAGTTGTTCATAATCTTCAAAATCGTCGATAAAGTTGTTGCACAAGACAAACGTCGGCATCTTCGAATATCCGGCAATTTTACTCAAATGAAACAGAATTTCATCATGCATAGATTCAGCCGACACCTCATCCGTGGCAGTGATCATCACATCGGCTGAACGAATCGTCTCATCCATCCCAGTCACGTTTGCTATCCATTCAAACGAACTTCGGGAAATATGAGCTCTCATCATAGCAAAAGCCCCAGCTAATGTTTTGATTGCCCCTGAGTGAGGCATTGGATGTATATCTAAATTATACTTCTTATTAATTTTTTCTGTAATATAAAGTAAGTTATCTTCTAAAAAATCTTTTTGTGTTTCTGATAAATAATCACGTTTTTCTTTGGATTCATAGCTGGATGAATAACTCAGCAGCACTGTGATCCGAACTTTTCTCAAGATACGATAGACGTCATCTAAATCAGCCTCATATCCGTTTATCAGTGGATTTTCACCTTCCGGTATCAAATCCCCGCCTTCATCGTAAATCTTTGCTCCAAGAGCTTGTAAGGCTCCTAAACCGCCATCAAACGTTTCAGATGTCCCTAAACAGATAACTATTTCATGAATACCGCTAGTCACCGCGTCCATGATGAATTCGCCGATTCCATAACTCGTAGCATGAAAAAGATCATTTCGCGTTTTTGAGGTAGCTAGCTCAGGACCTACTATTTGTTCTGTATCTATTATTGCGGTATCCTGACTATCAATGTTAGTTAGCAAATACGTGCCCATTTTGTTTTGCCAGAAGGCATCAAAAAACGGCAGATCGACCCAACGGCCACCGATCGTATGAGCAACTAACGCCGGCATACCATATTTACTATCGGTCACCGGCATCGTAACAATTTGAGCATTAGGCAATGCCCGTGAAATACCACTGTATATCGCTTGACCCACTAATTTTGAGCTAATGGATGAGTCATGATATTTTCCTGGAGCGATAAGAAATTTCATGGATGAATCTTCCTTTTGCTATAATATAATTATTCAATCTTAAGATTGAATTGAGAGAGAGGTTCGTTTTTATGGACAGAGCTACTGAAAGCACTCGTCGTATTTTAGACCTTGAAGCCGGAATCAACTTTCGTGAATTAGGAGGTTACCAGACAACTTCTGGACAATCTCTTAAATATCATAAAGTTCTACGTTCCGCAGGTTTAGGTGATTTAACTCAAAAGGATATCAAGTATCTTCAAGACTATGGCGTCAAGACAGACGTTGATTTCCGTTCTCAAGATGAAATCAATAAGAAACCAGACCGCGTTCCAAATGGAGCAAAGTACGTTTCATTGCCAGTATTTAGTGAAGATCAAACTGAAGCTTCCAAAATTGGGAATGAAGTGATACCTGAAATCGATTTTGACCCGCATGACGGATATAACCATATGTTAGACGTCTATCGCAATATGATCGTCGAAGATACCGCCAGAAACGCATATCGTCAATTTTTCGATGAACTATTAGGAAACAGCAACGACAATGACGTTGTTTTATTCCATTGTACAGCAGGTAAAGATCGTACCGGTATGGGAGCAGTTTTCTTCCTATACACATTGGGCGTTCCATTGCCAACTATTAAAGAAGATTATTTATTAACAAATCAAGCTAGCAAAGTTTATGTTGCAAACGTGTTAAAACAAGTTGAGGCCAAAGATCCAACCTTAGTTGAATCAATTAGAGCATTATTAACAGTTAACGAAAATTACTTGAATGTCGCTCAGAAAGCGATTGAGGAGACATCTGGTAGTCTTGATAATTATATCAAAAACGAACTTAAAGTTAGCAATCATGAGATAGACGATTTGAAAAAAATTTATTTATTGAAATAAATTTTTAACATGTTTTTCCACATTTTATTGCAAAAGCATCATAATTTCTTCATATTTAGCCGTTATTATAGATTTATAAGTTAAAGGAGCAACAAAGACACCTTAACTTATACCTCTTCATAATAATTCTCATAATTCGAAACGTATATATAATTCTCATAATATATAAAACAAATAGTAATTGAGCCCTCCTCAAGCTCAAATTACTCAAAAGCATAAAGTCTGAAAGGGTGATTCCTTTCAGGCTTTTTCTAGTTAGAGTAGCGCAAAAAGCGCGTACTCTAACTATACGCAACGCTTCGTAAGAACGTTGCGATTCCTTGATTTTATGCACACCGAAGGTGCGTACTCTAACTGGACGGAACGCTCCGAATGTAATTGCAATTCCAACCTATCCTTTACAAAACAAAAGCCACCTGTCAATCAGGTGGCTTTATTATTATCTTTTAGAATCCCATTCTGCTTTAAACTCATCAATGAATTCCACCATAAAATTGTGACGGTCTTTGGCAATCCATTTAGCTGTATGCGTATTCATCATGCTTTCTAGTTTAAACAACTTTTCATAAAAATGATTGATGATCGTCTCATCGCTTAAATCACGATACTCAGCAATCGACATATTTTCCCGAGGAGAAATTTCAGGATCATAAATCGTCTCATGATAAACGCCACCGTAATAAACTGCACGAGTGATTCCAATCGCACCAATTGCATCCAGTCGGTCGGAATCTTGAACTACTTGTCCAGCCAGCGACAGCTTAGGTGGGTTTTCGCTTAAAGATTTGCTGAAGCCTAAATTATGAGTAATGTACAAGATCTCATCAATTTGTTCATCGCTCAACTCAATACTCTTCAAAAATTCACGGATCTCACGTTCCAATTTGGCAGGATCATCAACCAATTTATCGTCAGCAACATCATGGAGATAAGCAGCACCAATCGTGATCAACGGATCAGTATGTTCTTCTTTAAGAATTCTTTTAGCCATCTTCACAACTCTCTCGATATGATCAAAGTTATGACCCGTCTTGTCTTTAGACATTTTCTGATAAGAAAAATCACGTATCTCTTGAATTTGTTTTGCTTGATCCATAGCACACCTCTTGTAAGTAATGATTTCATTCTAACAAAAAAAGAGCTGGAACATTGAATGTTCCAGCTCTTTTCGTAAGTGATAATCAAATGGTCAGTTCGAGTACTGGCGTCTTAGCGAACAGCGTCACCAGAACATCTACTCCATTTGATTTATAAATTAAGAATCGACTTATCTAAGTTGTAGCAGGCCTTTTCTAGCAATTCTGCCAGTTGCATAAACTGCGAAGACGATTGCTCCAATGCCAGCTACGGGTAGAGTGTATCGGCTTCCCAACACGAATAATAACATGGCAAATGCAACGATTACTGCAGCCACAGTTAATTTGATAAGTGATTCGATAATTTGAATTGTCATAACTTCCACCCGCCTCTATAAATATTTTCCTACAAACACAAGTTAACACGGAATTTCTTCACTTGCAACACTTTTGGATCAAGTAATATTAATCACAAAAGGGTTGTTGAACGGCTCTAATAAAGGTTTTATGGATAGTCGTTAAAAATTAGAATCTATTTGTGAAAAAAGCATACTGGCAGTAGGATTTTGTAAAAAGTAGTTTTCATTTATGTTTAGTGATTATTAAAATTTATTAGATTAAAACTAATTTGTTGGACTAAGTATATTTTGTTGGACATATGCGGGCCGACTCCGGGGTGGTTCCGATATTTTTGTGCGGTATGCGGGCCGACTCCACTAGCTACATTCAAGCGGTATTCAAAATAATAGTCTGAATGGGTACTAGAGTGAATGGACAAGTTCCTAGTATTTACTAATACTGCCGACATACCTTCTTTCAACAAGGAGAGAGATTTGACTCTATTTAGACGGAGGGGTGGTGGAGCGCTCGGCCTCAGTAGTGACGTTTTTCTTAGCAATGCGAAGCAGTGCTTAGTAAAAGGTGCAGCTTGGAGATTGCTGCGGACCTTGCAGTAAGCTTCAAGTGGGCCCACTACGTTCTGCGATAATCCCTTTATGGTTGACATTTGAAATGGAATAATTTCATGCATAATCATGGAGGATTATTATGGGCAGACAATATACTTACGAACAGAAGATTAATTTAATTGAAGAGTTCAAACAATCTAATCTTCCAAAACAAACCTTTGCGAAATCGAAAAATATACCATGTACAACGTTTAGAGGATGGTATTGGGTTTATACGGAATATGGAGCGGAAGGCTTGAAAAAGCAGAAAACCCCTAATCATTACAGTGCGGAAACTAAGATCAGTGCTGTAAAGGCATATAGAAATGGTGAAGGAACTTTACATGAAGTAACAAGTAAATATGGTATTAAGGACACAAAGCAGCTTAGATACTGGCTAATACAGTATAATGATGACAAGAAACTGACAGATTCACCTGTTGGAAGGAAGGTCATCCACGTGTCAAAGAAAACAACGTTAGAAGAAAGAATTCAAGTGGTTGAGTACGTTACCCTACAAGATCATTCTTACGCTGCAGCCTCAGAACATTTTCAAGTATCTTACCAACAAGTACGCATGTGGGTAATGAAAGCTGAACATATTGGATATTCTGCTTTGGCAGACGAACGCGGTCATAAGAAAACCAGAGATCACGTTGAATTGACAGAATTAGATAAATTAAAATTAGAGAATCGTCAACTCAAAGCTGAACTTGAAAAACATAAAGCAATTGAAGCCTTTGAAAAAAAATTCAACGAAATCCAGCGTGGGGAGTGAACAAACAAAACAGACAAGCTTATCAGGCAATAATTGAGGTTTGTCAAAATCATCATGGATGGAAGTCCATTTTATTAGAGTATATGGGCGTAAGCAGACAGGCCTTTAATAAATTTGTTAAACGTAAAGAAAGTCCATGGGAAAAAAGAAATGAATTACTAAAGAAAAAAGTCCTTGAGATTTACAACTTTCATACCCAAACAATTGGTGCAGGTAAAATCCTTCTCAATCTTAGAATGGAAGGATCATTGGAGTTTGGTGTTACGCTCAAACAAATCAAGCGAGTTATGAGAGAACTAAATATTCGCTGTAAATCATGTACAAAGAAAAAGGATCGTCAAGACGATGAAGATAGATACATTAAAGATAATGTGCTAAATCAAAATTTTGATGCCAAAGCTCCAAATGAAATTTGGTTATCTGATTCAACTCAATTAGAATTCGGAATCGAACAGAGACAAAAGATACAGCTAAGTGGTGTATTGGATCTTTATGGTAGACATTTGATTGGATTCAATTTAACCCCATCTGAGACCGCAGAAGCTGAAACAGAAATGTTTGAAAATGTGTTCGACAAAATGGGTGATGTACATCCTCTTGTTCATACTGATCGGGGATCAGCCTATGTCTCAAATAAGTTCAATAAGCTTTTATCGCAACATCAAGTTACTAGAAGTATGTCCAGACCAGGAACACCTTTTGACAACGCTCCAATGGAACACTGGTGGAGAGAATTTAAAAATCGATGGATGGACCGTTTTCCAACTCCTACAACTTTTGAAGAATTGAAAAGATTGGTAGAAGCAGGAATAAATTATTTTAATAATAATGATCGATCAGAAACAAGAAATGGCCTTACTCCAGCAGAATACTGGAATAAAGCCATTAGTTTGAGTTTATAATTTTATAAAAATCAAATGTCAACTTGACAGGTACCAATACATTCCAGAGCCGAAAGAGCGGAACCAGCCCGGAGTCGGCCCTCATACCGCACATAAGTCAATTTTATCAAATCAAAAATCAAAAAAAGTCCCAAGCCAATTAAGGCAAGGGACCAACTAACAGAATTTATAAAATTAAGTTTTAGGGGTTAAATCTTATAAATCCCATTTCCAGTCGTTTACTTCTGGAAGATCGTCTCCGTGTTCACGGATGTACTTGTTATGCTTGTCAACTTTAGCTTCCATTTCGTCAGCAAAGTCACTAGCAGCATCGCCTTCAACAGCAACTGCAGCTTCTTCAGCCAAGTGGAAACGGTCCATTTCATTAACTACACGCATATCGAATGGTGTTGTGATATCACCATTTTCACGATATCCATGTACATACAAGTTATGGTTGTCACGGTCGAAGAAGATTTCTTTAATGATATCTTCAAAGCCGTGGAATGCGAATAGTACTGGTTTGTCGACTGTAAATACGTCGTTAAATTCTTCATCAGTCAAACCACGAGGGTCAACTTCTGGTGAACGTAACTTGAGTAGGTCAACAACGTTTACGAATCTGATCTTGATGTCAGGTTTTTGCTTACGCAAAATGCTGATAGCAGCAAGTGATTCGATTGTAGGTTCTGTACCGGCTGTTGCGATAACGATATCAGGATCGCCGTTGTCGTTTGAAGCCCAGTCGATTACCTTGTAACCCTTAGAAGCTAATTCTTCAGCTTCGTCCATTGTGAAGAATTGTAGACGAGGTTGTTTTGAAGTAACTAATAAGTTGATCTTTTCTTGATCGTTCAAGATTTGTGGCATAACAGCTAACAATGAGTTTGTGTCAGCTGGGAAGTATTCACGAATGAATGCTGGTTTCTTTTCAGCCAAGTGAGTAATGATACCTGGGTCTTGGTGAGTGTAACCATTGTGATCTTGTTGGAAAGCAGTTGAAGTTGCGATAACTGTCAATGAAGGATACTTGTTTCTCCATGATAGTTCGTCAGCTTTTCTTAACCACTTGAAGTGTTGTGTAAGCATTGAGTCGACAACTCTTAAGAAGGCTTCGTATGAAGCAAAGATACCATGACGTCCTGTCAATGTGTAACCTTCAAGGAATCCTTCAGCTTGGTGTTCTGAAAGTTGTGAATCGATGATACGACCAGCTGGTGCTTCAAATTGATCATTAGGTTCATGAACTGGTTCCATCCATTGACGTGGTGAAGCATCAAATGCGCCATATAGACGGTTTGACATAGTTTCATCAGGTCCGAACAATCTGAATGTCTTGTCGTTTTCTTTAATAACGTCTTCAAGATATTTACCTAATTCAATCATATCTTGAGCAGTCTTTTGACCAGGCTTGTCGATCTTAAGTGCGTAGTTCTTGTAGTCTGGCAATGTAAGAGGTTTTGGATCTAGACCACCGTTTACAACAGGGTTTGATGCCATTCTCTTATTGTCAGCAGGAATTGTTTCTTTGATGTCATCTTTAAGTGAGCCATCATCGTTGAACAATTCTTCTGGTTTGTATGACTTCATCCAGTCTAATAGAGCATCGATATGTTCCATGTGGTTTTGGTCTACAGGAATTGGAATTTGGTGAGCTCTAAATGAGTTTTCAATTGGAACGCCATCCCATTCTTTAGGACCAGTCCAGCCCTTAGGAGCACGGAAGATAACTACTGGCCAGTTAGGCATCTTAGCATCTTCTGCTGAGTGTTTTCTAGCTTCTGTTTGAATAGCTTGGATCTTTTCAATGGCACCATCAAGAGCTTTAGCCATTTCTGGATGCATCTTTTCAGGATCGTCGCCTTCAACAAAGATTGGGTCCCAACCCATACCCTTGAAGTATGAAGCTAATTGTTCGTCAGTCTTACGTGACAAGATTGTAGGGTTTGAGATCTTAAATCCATTCAAGTCAAGGATAGGCAATACAGCACCATCATTAACTGGGTTGATAAATGTATTTGAGAACCATGATGCAGCAAGTGGACCAGTTTCTGATTCACCATCACCGATAACAACTGCGGCGATTTGGTCAGGGTTATCTAAGATAGCACCAACACCGTGAGAAAGTGAGTAACCTAGTTCTCCACCTTCATGCATTGATCCGGGTGTTTCAGGAGCGGCATGAGAAGCAACGCCACCTGGGAATGAAAATTGTTTGAATAACTTTTGCATACCCTTTTCATCTTGTGTGATTTCTGGATAAGCTTCTGTATAGCTACCGTCCAAGTATGAGTTAGAAACCATAACTTGGCCACCATGACCTGGTCCTTCAATATAGAACATGTTCACATTGTATTTGTTGATGATACGGTTCAAGTGAGCATAAATGAAGTTTTGTCCTGCAATAGTACCCCAGTGTCCAATTGGATGAACTTTGATATCTTCTGGTTTAACATCGCGTTTTAGCAATGGGTTATCTTTGAAATATAGTTGTCCTACAGAAATGTAGTTGGCTGCGCGCCAATATTTGTCTACTAAGTTTAAGTATTCTTTTGATGAATAATCTGCCATTAGTACTGCACACTCCTTATGTATTTATCTAGTATAATATACGCCATTTTAATAAAAGTCAACCATTTAATTAATTGGACCGCCCCAATTTTTGCTAACGGTTTCCTAAATCAACAAATGAGTCGTATTTGAAATATTTGTAGTGCAATTTCATTGTTGAGAATTCAAAAGGCGTTCCGTCATTTAAGAAGAAAATACCTTCCATCATCCCCAATGGTTCAGTCGGTTTCAAGTCCAATAACTTTTGACCTTCTTCATCGCTTGGAGCTGCTGAAATAGTCAAATACGTCTTGTTAACCTCTTGATCTAGTTCTGATTCGACATAATTAAAAATCGATTCTGAGGCAATATCTTCCGATAATTCTGGCGCCAATTTAATTGGGATATAGCCAGTTTCGATCATGAATGGAACTGAGTCGATCAAGCGCAATCGCTTGAAAGAGTATACAAATTCGCTAGGTTTTAAAAACAAGTTGTCCTGTAGCTCACTGTCTGGTCGAACAACATCGAAATTCAAAACTTTGATGCTTGGCTTTTGTCCATTGATTTGGAAACTGTCAGTGATTCCCAAATTTTTACCACTATAGTTGAAATAAGAATCTTGTTTCAAGTAAAGCGGGTTGACGAAAGTCCCAGAACCACGTTTCTTAAAAATTATTCCTTGCTCTGCCATCGTTCCCAGAGCACGTTTGATGGAACTTCGACTGACGCTATATTTTTCTGCCAATGATCGTTCATCTGGCAAGCGCATGTCAGGAAATTTACCATCGTCGATCTCTTTAGTGAGTGAATCGATGATTTTTTTATAGATTAAATCTGCCAAGAAATCCTCCTCTTTTATATTGGGTCGCACCAATATAAAATTTGGTTGCATTATTTTCTTGTAGTATATCTTATTTTCTCAAGAAATTCCATCCCAATCAATGAAACTGCTTACAGATTAAAAAAACTCCTCTAATCCGCAGATTAGAGGAGTTCAATTTTTTCATATTAATTAAGGGCTGAGAATTGTTGGGTCTGAATGATTGGGAATTCCTTTGGTTCGGTTTGATTCTGGATCAATTCATCAGTCATTTTGGTTGAATAAACAGTTCTATTGCCATAAGGCACAAAGTACATCACACGGTTCGTTAGATCGAGTACCGTTTGATATTGAGTGTAACTGGGTTTGCCATTATCCTTGATGTTGACGCCACGAGGAATCGTCACGCTGTCGAGGATATGCAGAATCGAATTCACGGCTTCATCGCTATCCTTGGGAGTTTCAACGGCATTACGGATAAAGGCAGTTCTGACAAATCTATCAGTAGCTGTATATCCGCCAGGAAGTCTAAACGTTCCGTTTTGTCCTAGAGGCTCGATCTCTTCATCGCCAATCTTCTTAGTTTGGAAATTGGTCGTCTGTGCACCTAGATAAAATGACAGGTTGGTCTTGTGCCAGTTGTAGTCAGGAGTGTTGGTCATGACGCCGACTTTGTCTTCTTGAAGAACTAGTCCGTTCCCCATTGGTTCCAATATATAGGTAGAACCTGTCGTATCGCTGAAGATAAAGTGCAACGGTTGATTGACTCCCATGACACCTTTATCTGAATCGATCAAGTGGACGTGCTTTAAATTTTCGTTCAATTCTTTGATCGACTTGTTGTTTCCTAACGCCCATAGCAAGAACTCTTCTGCCACAACGTTAATATCGCCAGCAGTCGGCTCTTCATCGTATTTAGCTGCTTTTGAAAAATATAATTCAGCGGCAGATAATCCATATTCGTTGAAGCCGTCAGCAATCATGTAGTTGCTGCCAAATTGTGAGCCAGTACCCATAATTGCATATTCAGTTGAATAAGTTTTTTGATCAAATGAGGACAACCATTGATACTTCCGTGGCAAAAATGTTGGCTTGCCGTTTAATTCAAACGCAAAATCCATGGTTCTTGCTAAAAATTTTGATCCATCTAGTGCTTGATAACTAAGACTTGTGCACATATATTTCACCTTTTCCTGTTTTGTTATTCCCCAAACTATAATATCTGTTTATTGTTGTACTTTTTTATATCAAAATCAATAAATAAAACACGTTAAATTTAATAAGTGGGTAATTGCGTTGTATAGTAATATTATAGTTGGAATTAAAAAGTATACGGAGGTTAATTTATGTCAATTAATATCAAAGATGCTCAAGACGTGTTTAAGGATGCTGGTGAAAGCGTTGACTTTGTCATTCTTAATTTAAAGCGTGAAAATGTCGAAAAAGAACGCGAAGTTATCGCTGAGTTTGCCGACTTACAAAATTCAATTATCAATAGTATGAGAATCAGAAACCAAAACGATCAACTTGCTGTCGCATGGGGATTCAGTTCTGATGCTTGGGATTATCTATTCCCAAATGCTGATAAGCCAAAAGAATTAGCTCCATTCAAAGAGATCAAAGGTCAAAAGTATACCGCTCCATCAACACCTGGAGATCTATTTTTCCACGTTCGTGCCAAGATCAACGCTGTTGTATATGAAGTGTTAGATCAATTCATGGATATCCTTCGTCCGATTACGACTGTTGTCGATGAAACTCATGGATTCCGTTATCTTGAAGGACGTGCTATCGTTGGATTTATTGATGGTACTGAAAATCCCGCTGGCGTTGAATCAATGGATTACACTTTGATTGACAGCGACGATGATCCAGAATTTGCAAATGGTTCATATGCCTTTGCTCAAAAATATAACCACAACATGGATGCCTGGAAGGCTCTTCCTACTGACGAACAAGAAAAGACAATCGGTCGTAGAAAATTCTCTGACCGTGAGCTTGAAGAAGACGAAAAATCTCCAAATGCCCACAATATTGTCTCAAAAGATGAAGAAGGCGGCGTTGAACACAAGATCGTTCGGATGAACGTTCCATTCTCTGACCCTTCAAAAGACCACACTGGTACTTACTTCATCGGATACTCAAAGAGTTTCCACATTACAAATACTATGTTGACGAACATGTTTACTAAGAGCGACCGTTTACTTGATTTCAGTACAGCCGTTACCGGAACAATGTTCTTCATCCCTTCAAAATCAGTTCTTGAGAAAATTGCTGACGGCGATTTATAAAATAAAGTCAAATTTAAAGGAGAGCCCACATTGTGAGCTCTCCTTTTTGTATGTATTTATTTGAAAAAAAGTTACGGCCAATTGAACTTCACTCTATAGTTTCTCTACTTTATAAATAAAATTGAAAAAGGCATGACCAATAAAATTATGCCTATGACACTGATAAATATTTTTTCAAATTTAGTATTAGGTTGATAATCTGGAGATATTTTTCTCATTTGAGTGATCACGTAATACATTCCCACAACTGCAACTATTAGCCACGCCGTCAGCACTACTCCGTTGCTCATTGGAATTGCATTAGAGAAATACAGTCCAAATACGATCAAATCGACTACGACCATTGAGATCAGTGCTGCGATGTATTTTTGTTTATGCGACATTTGTACTCTCCTTATACCACTTAATTACTCGGTCAATTTCTGCTTCCGTCAAATAATCGACATTCAATTTACGCTGGCGATTACCGGAACGGACATTAACTGTCAGACTAGCTATATTACGCTTTTTTAACCAGATGCTTTGCCGACGTTCGACAAATTGAATGCTTTCTTTAGGAACAAAAAATAGCTGTTTTGTGAGGAGTTTATTATTTTGAATCACCAAGTAATCGTCTCTTGGCACATCAACGTACGAACGTTTTATCGAAAAATAAGCCGGCAAATAACATATGAATACCCAGATGATCACTAGAGTCACGCTTAACCAGAGAAACCAATGCGTGGCTATTACTAAAATTATCGATCCTAGAACCGCAAAATATGTCGCATTCCGTAATTTATAGTAGTAAGTCCATTTATCTGGTTTAAAATCTGGGATCTCCAGCGGTATCTCTGCAAAAAATTGCTGCATGAACTCCGCTAATTTATTAGTAGCAATCACTGGCATTACAATGATGTCTTTTTCCGAATCGCCTTTTTTCGAATTAGAAACGATGACTAATTGAACTGTGACGATTTTTAAAAAGCTTCGCAGCCATGGTTGTTTGACTAATACTGCTTGAATCCGCGGACGAGCGATACTGGTCTTTTTGGTTTGTAAAAGTCCGCGCTCCATTTCAAACTTTGAATCTTCCTCAGTCAATTTGAAATGATAATACTGAACAATTAAGACAATAACTGAACCAACATAGAAAATCAGCAATACTAAAACTACCAGTCCGACTATCAATAAGATACCCAGATGAGAGGCTTCATTGGCTAAATTTTGATAAACTTCCTTGCTGATCGAATTAGATACTTTCCCGTAGGCAGCTAACACAACTAATAATCCAGTTAAAAATGCAGGCGAGGTTAAAGCAAATTTGATCAAATCTTTCCAACTGATCTGATAAGTATTTTCTGGAACTGGTTGAAAGGTTTCTTCAACCTCAACTTCTTCATCAGGTTCCATTTGTTTACTACGTTGTCTCAAGGCATCGATTTCACTACGAAGACTTTCTGGAACAGCCTTTAGTTCTACCTCAGGTTTTTCAGAATGTCCTGCCGTCTCAATTTCTAATTCCACTAATCCAAATGGCTTTAGAAAAAACCATTGGTTAGTCGTAACGTTCTGAATCCTATCATACGGCACATGATTGACCTTTTTGACAAAGACGCCATAACGCACGACGATCTCGTCTTCCAACAATTGATATGTAAACATCAGATACCTAACAATCGCTGTGCCAAGCATAAACGCTACGAATACGACAATGATTGCAATTTGCCAGATGCGAGAAGTTAAATTTGCAGTTCCAAACAACGCCGCCACGAATGGCACGATGGTCCCCTTAAGGACCTCATACATGAAAAAGATCAGTGATGCAAAACTGAGTCGAGTTGGTTTAGAGGTCATTTCTAGCCTCCCGTGCTAACTTCATGATCAATTCTTTTAAATCGTCAGCTTCAGAAGACTTGATGCCAGAAATCTCACTGGATCCCGCAGCGGTAACGATAATAACTTTTTGCAAATTCTTCCAATGCAAGATCGGTCCTTGCTTCAAAGTAACGTTTTGGATTCGAGCAATCGGGATAATAATTTGTTTTCTAAAGAAATATCCGTGGTGCAACTGCACCTGTCGTTCATCAATATAATACGTCCAAAAATTCCAGCGATATGGAATTAACGCCAATTGTATCAATAGAATTACTAAGGCTGCGCCTAAAATGATTGAGATGGTCGTCGTCAGAACCGTTTTAAAGCTTCCAGATGTAGCCAATCTGATCAGCCAAACGATTAAAGCTACTATCAACAAACTGATAAAATTTATGCCAGCATCCAAGCGCCAAATACTTTTTATTTCGGATGGTAATTTTTTCACATCATCCATTAATTGTTCCTCCACAAACATTTCTAATAAGCATATCAATTATTCGAGTATTAAAAAAGCCACTCGCTTGAGTGGCTTACATTATTCTCGTTTTGATTTTGGTGAATCGTAACGCCAATTTTCTTTGATAAACGACATTGCGAATGCAAAAAATGAAAATGCGGAAACCGCTAAGAAAATACGACCAACATAAAGTGCTGGATCTACCGTCAACTCCACAACTGTAAAAATCATTGAGACTAGTATAAATAAGTTGAGTCTGATATTATTCATGACTTCGTCTCCCCCCTAAAATTCAATCTAATTATACCAAGTACGTTTTCATTTGAATATTATTTTTAATGATTTTATCAGTCGATAAATTTAGTAAAAAATTAAATTCAATTTGGATTGCTTGTCATTATTGAGTTTTCAGAATATTAAATGACATATTATTATAAATATTATTGACTTTTATCACTTTTATGTTCATTATGAAAACGGTTACTTTTTGATTCGCAGTAATCACTATCATATTTAGGGGGCTATCTCATGGGGGTTTTAACACCGCCAACTGCCAAAAAGATGGTGCCAAAGGATAAAGTTGATTCGACTTATAAACGGTTGCGTTGGCAGGTATTCATTGGTATTTTCATTGGTTACGCTGGCTACTATTTATTACGGAATAATTTTTCATTAGTAATACCTAAGTTAGTTGACGAGGGATTCTCGAAAACACAACTCGGTATCGCCTTTTCAGCCGTGTCAATTGCTTACGGTTTCAGTAAATTCTTTAGTGGAATCATTTCTGATCGAAGCAATGCACGAATATTTTTACCATTAGGACTTATTTTGACAGCTATCGTCAATTTGATGTTCGGATTTATCCCGGCTCTAACTCAATCGATCACTGCAATGTTCATCTTACTATTCTTGATCGGTTGGTTTGAAGGTATGGGCTGGCCACCTTCAGGACGTGTATTAACCCACTGGTACTCAGTTTCTGAACGTGGTGGCTGGACTTCAGTCTGGAACACTGCCCACAACGTCGGTGGTGGATTCATGGCACCACTTGCAGCTGGTGGTATTACACTATTTGCTGCACATGTGACTGGTATGAAATCTTATACTGGTGCTTTTATCGTTCCAGCTGTAGTCGGTATCATTGTTGCCATCATCGCTTACATTTTGATGCGTGATACACCTGAGTCACAAGGCTTGCCTCCTATCGAGGAATACAAGGATGACTATCCTAACGAAGAACACATCACTTATGAAGAAGAATTAACTCCTAGAGAAATTCTTTTCCAACATGTTCTTAACAACAAATGGGTTTGGATCATTGCCTTTGCCAATATTTTCGTTTACTTCGTTCGTTACGGAGTTGAAAACTGGGCACCGGCTTTCTTAACTGAAATGAGACATATTTCTCTGACAGGTTCTTCAAACTCATACATGATCTACGAATTAGCCGGTATCCCCGGAACGATTTTTGCCGGTTGGGTATCAGATAAACTCTTCCATGGACGTCGTGGTCCGGCTGGATTCAGTTTCATGGTCGTGGTTAGTGTCTTCGTAATCATGTACTGGCAAGCTAAGAGCTTAATGATGATCAACATTTCATTATTCATGATCGGTTTCTTGATCTATGGACCAGTTATGTTGATTGGTTTGCAAGCCCTAGATTCTGTTCCTAAAAAAGCTGCCGGAACAGCTGCTGGCCTAACAGGATTGTTCGGATACTTGTTCGGTTCAGTTGCTGCCAACGCCATCATGGGATTGATCGTTGATCACATGGGCTGGACAGCTGGTTTCATTACAATTTTCATTTCTTGTCTAATTGCTGCCGCATTGTTCGCAGTCACTTGGAACTTGCGTGGACAAGAAGTCATTACAAAGAACGAAAAATAATCGTTCCAGCGGCTGGTTTCAAAATATACTTTCATTTAGTCAAAAGGTCAAAAAGAAGTTGGAGAAATCCAACTTCTTTTTTTGTTTCAATAATATCTATCATAATTTTTTCAATAATTATCTCTTGATATATTGACCCTTTCCTTGCCATAGTCCACAATGAATAGTGAATTATTCAGCATATTTTTATAAATCAAAATCAATATCATTATGTATAATATACATAACGCTATTTTTTTGTTATCAATATTTTAGAGGGTACATTTCCTAGGGGAAGAACATATATGAATGTCTTAAAACGAGTTTTCTCGGACAAGGTGTTATGGATTGCTGGTGCGGCTGCCATTATTACATCTTTTATCAGTCCACCGCAGCTTTCAGATATTAACTGGAAAACGATCACCTCATTGCTTTCAATGATGATCATCATCCAGATTTATGATTACCTTGATTTATTAAAGTATTACGCTTCATATTTGACCAGACGTGCTAAAACTCAACAACAATTAGTTTTCATGCTAGCTAGTTTATCTTTCTTCGGCGCTATGTTTTTAACTAACGATGTTACAATTTTGACTCTGGTTCCATTATTCTATAAAATCACCAAGAATCTGAAGATCAATCCAATTTATCCAGTTATTATAATTGCCTTAGCCGCTAACTTAGGAAGTATCTTCACTCCATTTGGTAACACTCATAACTTATTCTTACTGACGCACTTTAATTTAAATATCAGTCAATTCTTCGTTATGTCGACACCAATTACGATTGTTAACTTCATTGTTATCTTTATCGTAACTAGATTTTTTAAGAAGAAAAAAATTGAATTGACCGAGCTTCCTTCAGTCGATTTGAACATGCCGCATCTTACCCTAACATTGGGTGTTACAATCGTTATATTCTTAGGTATATTCTCAGTTATCCCAATGTGGTCGTCACTAGTTGCAGCCTTGCTATTAGTGGTTTTCATAAATCCAAAGATCTTACAAGTAGTTGATTATTCCATTGTTTTGATTTTCATGTGCTTCTTCATTGCAGTTGGAAATATCAACCGTGATCCTTCGATTGTTAACCACTTATCAGGTTTGATCCAATCAAAGACTGGTACTTACTTGACTTCAATCATTACCAGTCAATTTATCAGTAATGTTCCCACAACCATCTTAGTATCTAAGTTCTCAAGTTACGTTCACGCAATTTTCCTTGGTACTAACGTTGGTGGTTTAGGATCAGTCGTTGCCTCTCTAGCTAACTTGTTAGCTTTCAAGCAATACCGTTACTATTTCAAAAAAGATCCTGGCGAGTATTTAATTCGATTCTCAGTCGTCAACTTCTCGTTGCTGATTATCTTAGGAATCGTCGGATTCTTCTTAATTGATATAATTCCAACCTAGCGATGCGTATGCATCGCTTTTTTTTATATGACTGATTTTAAAACCAGCTTTCAAAACGCATCTCTTCATGATGTATACTTAATCCATATTCATCAAAGAGCGTTGTAGCTTGAGGTGGGTGTAGTAGATCGAATGTTATGTTTTTACCCCTCGTCACGACTCTAAATCTTGGAGGTAAAAATATGAACATTTTAAATCTATGTTGAACCTATGAGGGCGCAATCCTCATAGGTTCTTTTCGTCTGTAAATATAATACTATGTCTATAGTATTATTTCAATCAAATCAAACCACTTAAGTCAAATCTGCTTTAACCAGTCAATATATCCTGCTTCACGCTCAATGGCATGCTGTAAAACGCAGAAATGTCCGTACTGCTGCTTTTTTGCAGTCGCATTAGGAAACTTATCTGCCATCTGTGTCTTCAATGCAGAAAGCTTATCTTCTCGGATATTAAGCTGTTCGGCCACCATATTCTTCAGTAATTCTGACTTCTTGTCGTTAATAAAATACAATTTCAGAATAAATTCATCATGGTTGTTGTCTAAATCAGACGGCTCTTGAAGCCACTCGTCAAAAAGTTTTTTCCCAGCGTCAGAAATGTCGTAACTTTTCTTAACCAATTTAGTTCCGACTTGAATGTCGTGATGAGAGATCAAGTTATCTTCTTCCATCTTTTTTAACAATGGATAAATTTGACTATGATTAGCCGACCAAAACTCACCAATATCGGAATCAAATGATTTTGTTAGATCGTATCCTGTTTGGGATTCAATATTCAATAATCCAAGGATTATGTATTGAAGCCTATTTTTTTGTGCCATTTTTCAAAGTTCTCCCTTGACAGTTAACTATGATGAGTATACATTAATCAAGTAATCAAAAACATGTATTTATTTACATGTCTTAAATAACATAAAAGAGGTACTAATAATGACTGCAAAAACATTTAAAACTTTAGACGACTTTTTAGGAACACACTTTATTTACACGTATGACAATGGTTGGGAATACGAATGGTATGCCAAGAACGATCACACTGTCGATTATCGTATCCACGGTGGCATGGTAGCTGGTCGTTGGGTCAAGGACCAAGAAGCTGACATTGTTATGTTGACAGAAGGTATTTACAAGATTTCTTGGACTGAACCAACTGGTACTGATGTTGCTTTGGATTTCATGCCTAATGAAAAGAAACTACATGGTACTATTTTCTTCCCTAAGTGGGTCGAAGAACATCCTGAAATCACGGTTACTTTCCAAAATGAACATATTGATTTGATGGAAGAATCTCGTGAAAAGTACGAAACTTATCCTAAGCTTGTTGTTCCAGAATTTGCTAACATCACTTATATGGGCGATGCTGGTCAAAATAATGATGACGTTATTAATCAGGCGCCATATGAAGGAATGACTGATGATATCCGTTCAGGTTCTTATTATGACGATGATTATAAGATGATCAAAAGATAAAGTTATGGCAATGGATTTTATTTTGGAGGTATGAGACCCAGCTCCGGATGGAAACTTGTCGGTTCACTTTGGTTCACCTTGATTCACTCAATTCTTCGAATTTCGTTGGTAATTACATTTGTTCACTTTCGTAAAGGCATGGGATCGCCGATGTTCTTCGAACATCGCCATAAAGGAATCTAAGCACTTTGTGCTAAGATTCCCTAATCGCCGTTCACTCTCTCTACGCGCTCTTTGCGCTAGAGAGAGTATACAAAAAACACTTCTAAGCTGATCATCCTGATTGGGTGATGCACTCTTAGAAGTGTTTTTAATTTAACCTAATTATCTAATTTAAGCTCTTTGAGCTTCGTTTTTACGCATCGTGAAGTTCTTCCACTTGCGTACTTGGCGACTGTAGTTGGTAAATGGCGAAATCGCGTTGATTCTGATCCATTTAGAAACAGGCCACATTGCCTTTGTTGTTGCCCATTTTCTTTGACCGGGCTTAAACAACTCGTCTTCAGGCATCTTGTCGACCCATTCTGTCAGTTCCTTGACCAAGCTACTTAGTTCTTTTTCCTCGTTTTGCAGACCTTCTGAGCCATATTTTACGTTAAAATCATCATACAGTTGTCTCATTTGATCCCACTTGTATCCTGGTGTTGGTGTTGTGATTTCTTTGCCACTTTCCTCGGCTTGTTCCCAGGATAAGATCATATGAAGCCAACCAACTTGGTACGAAAGCATTTCCCGTGGAGTTTTATCCACTTGGGCGATTCTATTGTCAGCAATACTATCAGAAATTCCTTCATACTCTTCAATGAATTTATGATAACTTTCTTTCAAGTGCTCAATTAGATCTGCTGAATTCTTATATCCCTGCATATTTTCGCTACCTTTCATTTATTTTGAAAGACCAGACTCCCACAGAATCTATTATAGACCGATGAAATGATAATAGTTCAAAATATGCTCATAACATATATATTTATAAAAAATAATTTATATAAATTTCAAAAAATTGCTGTTCCAAATGTCTTCAAAAAATTGAATCGTCTGTTCGGCAGTCATGTATTCATTATCATAAGTAGTCGTCATATCGGGACGCATAAACAGTTCGTATCCTAATCCGTGTGCCATAGTAACTGTTGCATTGACGCAGTATTCGGTTTGCAGTCCACAAATTTCTAATTGATTTAAACCATTCTCAGTTAATAGATCATTCAACTCTGTTTTGTAAAAAGCATTCAGATGCGTTTTTTGGACGGTCATATCATCGGGCTTTGCATCCAATCCGCCTGCTAATTCCCATTCTTTGCTGCCTTGAAGAAGACCTTTTTCGTTGTGTTGAATAAAAATTACCGGTAAACCTGCATCTTTATAATCCTTGATGCGGTCATTGATTTTTTCGACTAATTCATTGAACTGATATGCATCAGAAAATCCTTGCTGCATATCCATTACGATCAATACTTGAGCTTGTTTTGACATGTTGATTCCTCCTACGGGCTTATTGGTAATTGTATCAAAAAGGAGCTTGTCTTGTGCAAGCTCCTTAATTTGATAATTTATGATGCATTTTTTGTAATGGAACGTACGTCGCCTTTGGCGCGTGCGCAACTATGTAAAGTGTTGGCTGTGCCAACGAACAACCAAGGAGTAAACGCGAAAAAAGATATTGAGGCAGGGCATATAATGCCGGCCAACACTCTGGGGCCAAACGGGCCCCGCCGTATTGCTCAATCTTATATTCTGGCCTCAGCCCTTGTGTTTTTACGCTCTTTTTTAATTAAATACCATTCCTCCATCAATTAGTAATGCTTGGCCTGTCATGTAGTCTGAATCTGGTCCTGCTAGGTATGATACGCAGGCTGCTACGTCTGATGGTTCTGATAGTCTGCCTAAAGCGATGTCCTTGGTGTATTGTTGCATTCCCCATTCGTCATCCTTACCGTTGGCTTCTGCTACGTGATGAGCGATGTCCATCATCATTGGTGTCTTAACGATTCCTGGACAGTAGGCGTTGACGGTGATGTTGTCTTTTGCTAAGTCTCTGGCTGCTGTTTGCGTGATTCCTCTGATAGCAAATTTAGTACCACTGTATAGTGCTAAGTTTGGATTACCTACTTGGCCGGCTTGAGATGATGCATTGATGATCTTGCCACCGTGGCCTTTTTCGTGGAAGCATTTAATGGCTGCTTGAATTCCCCAGTAAACACTACCTACGTTAACTGAATATACTTTTTCAAATTGTTCTGGTGTAATTGTTTCAATTGGTGTGGTTGGTCCAAGACCAGCATTGTTGACGATCACGTTGAGATCTCCCAATTCATTGCAAGCTTTTTCAACGGCTGCAAAAACTTGATCTCGGTCTGATACATCAACCTTAACGGCAATTGCCTTGCCATCTTTATTGATCTCGTCGGCTGTTTGTTGAGCTCCTTCTAAATTAAAATCTGCAACTGCAATTGCAAAGCCATCCTTTGAAAGTCTCTCAGCAATAGCTTTCCCAATTCCTTGTGCAGCTCCGGTGATAAATGCAACTTTTTGTGTCATGATCAAATACCCCTTTTCAATTAATTTGAAACTGTTCACGCCTGTAATACGCACAAATACATACGAGTCAGATCATATAATGTCGAAACACGACTAGCATCGATATCAACCTCATATTTAGCTTCCAATTGCATGTGTTTACGCTTTCATTATATCAATTAAGGAAAAATTTTTAAATTAGATTTTCTCCATATTTGTGTAAACTTATTTTTAAGAAATTGATTCTCTCTAGCTTGAAATGCCGATATATCAACAATATCTGAAGACAATTTTTTCAAAATATCTAATTATCAATTCGAAATATACAAATATTTTGATAAATAATATTGACAATAATTCTATTGGTGTTATTCTGTAATTGCAGATGAGATAGTGAGTACTCACCCGCAGAATAATTCGGAAATTATTATAGAATAGAGGTTGATTATTATGTTCACAACAATGTTTTGGATTTTAGCAGTTTGGTTCGTAGTTAACGTCATCTGGATGTGGTTCGTAATGGACAACTCAAATCTAGAGAAGACATTTGCTTGGATCAACGTCGTAGCAATTATCGTTGGATTCTGGGTATACTTCGCTGCAACTAAAGTTGGTGGAATCGACACATGGTTCAATGCACTCAATTACATCAATATTATTGTAGCTGCTATCCAATTCTACATTGGCTACCACGGTGTTAACCATTCAAGTCATACTACTCACGAAGCATAATTCACCACTTTCATTTTTCCTACCTGGGGTTAAATAGCATAGGCTATTTAACCTTTTTGTTTTACACTAGTAGTAACGATAAGCGAGGTAAGGACCATGCACGATATTATTAGTATTTATGAAGACTCACCTGAGACACATGGATTAACTGAGAAACAATTAAAGATTTTTAGGTCGGCGATTCAACTTTTTGCTGAACGTGGCTATGCCAACACTAGCACCAAGGAAATCGCTGAAAACGCTGGCGTATCTGAAGGAAGCATTTTTAAAAAATTTAAGAATAAGGAAGACTTACTATTCTCGATCTTAAATCCGCTTTTGAGAAACATTCTGCCCCAAGTGGTCAATGAATTTTCTGAGGAAACGCTGAAGACTCGCTATGATAGCTTGCGTGATTTTATTGCGGCAGTCATCAACAATCGCAATGTTTTTGTCAAAGAGAACGTCAATGTTATCAAAATTTTCGTCGATGAATTTATTTACGATTTAAAGATCAGAGATCGGATGGTCAAGGCCATCCCCTATGATTACGTCAAAAATTTTAATGATATTTTGAATGATTTTAAGCAACGTAATTTGATTGTCGACTGGACTAACAGTGAGATCTTCCGCTTCATTTTTTCAGCCTTCTTTGGCTATGTGGCTGAGCACTTCTTGATCTTTCCTGATTTAAAATTCGATGAAAAATCCGAGATCGATCACACAATTGATTCCATCGTTAAGGGACTGCAACAAGAATAATAAATATTTTGTTTTAACAATGTAAAGGCATACAATAACCTTATGACATTTAAGAGGGAGTGTTTGTATGTTCTTTATTGATACATCTAGAAACGGTAAACCAGTTTATGACGCAATTGTTAACCAATCGTTGGACAACTATCTGGTCAACGACTTGAAGCTGCCTGGGCATGGATTAATCATGTATATCAACAATCCATCTGTGATTGTCGGCGTGCATCAAAACGCATATGCAGAAGTTAATTTCCCCTACTTGAAAAAGAATAATATTCAATTAGTTAGAAGAACTTCCGGTGGTGGTGCCGTTTATCATGATTTCGGAAACTTAGTTTTTGAAAACATCATTATTGATGACGATGACCACTTTGGCGACTATCAATACTTTGCTCAACCAATCGTTGATGCTTTGCATGATATGGGTGCAAAGGGCGTTGAAATGCGTGGTAGAAACGACATTGTCGTCGATGATAAAAAGTTTTCTGGCATGACTATGTTTAAAGTTGGTCATTCTTACGCCGCCGGTGGGACTTTGATGTTTGACCTCAGCATGGATACTGCCAGCGAAGTCCTAACTCCTGAACAGGATAAACTAGAATCAAAAGGTGTTAAGTCCGTCAACAAACGGATCACGAACATCAAGGATTATCTCGACGAACCCTTCAGAAGTATGTCAGCTGACGAATTTAAAGTTGAATTGCTGAAACGGATTTTTAAAGCTGATTCATTGGATGATATCGAGACATACAAGCTTAACGACCATGACTGGGAAGTCATCGATTCCAGACTCAAGGGCAAATATGATACTGACGCTTGGAACTATGGCGAAAATCCTGGTTTCACTAATTACGTCTCAAAACATTTTGATATCGGAACCGTGGCTTTTAACTTCTCACTAAAAGATACCAAGATCTCAAACGTCAAGATATACGGCGACTTCATAACAGGTGGAGACATCAGCTTAATTGAGAATGCCTTGCTTGGTGCTGACTTTGATGAACAAGGCTTAACTGACGCTTTATCAAAGGTTGACCTTAAAGCAAATCTCGGAAACATTGACACTAAACCATTAGTTGATCTATTACTTTCATAATCAGTATAAAAAGGGAAAACCACAATAAAATGGTTTTCCCTTTTTCGCATTCTAAATATTTTTCAGTCCACGATAATATGAATGATTATAGGAATAGTTTTCTAAATCGTGGTCGTGTAATTCTTTGGCAGCATATGCGACCCAGTTGGGATTGCGCATCAATCCTCTACCCTCGAGGATCAGATCAGCTTGGTCGTTTTGGAGAATATACTCTGATAATCCAGGATTATCTAATAATCCAACTGTTGAGACCGGAATATCAACAGCTTGTTTCATCTCGGTCGCAAAAAGAGTCTGATAACCATCATGAACTGGGAAATCAGGACTCACCGGGAATAGTCCGCCAGTTGATACGTCGATCAAATCGATGCCATCACGTTGCAACCATTGTCCAACTTGTTTCCATTCATCCAATGGATTTTGATTATCAATGTAATCAGTCAAAGAAAGTCTGATCCAAAGCGAACCGTTAAAATTAGCTTTGATGCTAGCAATAACTTCCTTAATGATACGATATCTTTTTTCAAGACTACCACCGTACTCATCGATATGCTGATTTACTTCTGGAGATAAAAATTGATCAAGCAAGTATCCGTGTGCTCCGTGAATATCTATCATGTCGATACCCGCCTCTTGGGCACGTTTAGCAGCTGCTCCAAATTCATCAACAATTTTAGAAATTTCTTGGGTAGTAAGACTGGCAGGAGTTCTCCAATCTTTATCATAGGCAATTGCACTCGGGGCAACCGGTCGTTCAGCATTTTCTGCTTTTCGACCAGCATGATTTAACTGCACGCCGATTTTTGAACCGATCTGATGTACGTCTGTAACTAACTCACTTAATTTTTCTTTTTGTTGATCATTCCACAAGCCTAAATCGTGTTCGGTGATACCGCCATCTGGATCAACTGCAGTTGATTCCATGATCAACAATCCAACTTGCCCCATCGCACGAGTAATATAGTGGGCAAAGTGAACTGGCGTCAACACGCCGTCTTTTTTCTGAACATCGAATAGGCACATCGGTGACATGACTACTCGATTTTTTAAGGATAATCCAGCAATATCAACTGGTGAGAGTAATTTTGACATAAGATTCCTCCAAAAAATAATTAATTATCATTATTTTAATTGTAAATCAGTTGCTGATTTTATGTGTGTGCTAGCCCTTACGCAAAAAAGCGAACGCTCAGACCTATATTAAAGGTTTGAAGGTTCGCTTTTTTAAAAAATTATTTCCAAGTTGTTGTCTTTGTCTTCGTGCTCAACCAACTCATCATCGTGGTATCTGCACCATTAGTTTGCGTCTGGGTTCCGTCAAATTCTGGAGCAGCGTAGTCATCTAATAAATTGACCCATGAATAGTGGCCTAAGTATTGATAAGGTTGGCCGTCGCTACCTTTGAACTGACCTGTTTGATCGTGAACGTCATCTAGATAAGTGAAGTGAACGTCCTTGGCTCCAGCAGCTAACAAACGTTTGTACGTTGGAACTGTTGTCTGTTGTGGATCGACAATGGGATCGTTTGCTGCATGGATGAACCAAAGTGATGAATCCTTGATGTTGTCGATCTGCTTGTCGGTAATATTTTTGTCCATATAAGCTTCGCTACTAATATAAGCAGCTGAGAACTTGCTTGGATCTTTGACCATCATGCGTAAGGCCATGTAGCCACCGTTTGAACATCCCCCGATATAAATACGACTGCGGTCGATGTTTGGATGACTAGTTAAGTAACTTTGAATCAAAGCTGTCAACGAATCCTCATAGCGTGAACGTTGAATCTGTCCATCATAAGTGGAAGTGTCAATCAATTGATCGCCCATGCCTTCAGAACCGAAGGCTCCTTGATTAGCATAGCTATTGATTCTAGTATCCAGCCAAAATGTTCTAGTTTGAGGAACTAACACGTCAGCACCATTTTGGAAGTGACTTTGGATCTTGTTTTGCGAAAGAGCAACGACTTTGTTTCCTTCCAATGAAATTGGATTAGGATCAGAGCCACCCTCGCCTTGACCGTGCAACCAGATGATCAAAGCATGTTTGTTGTTAGTTGGTGCTTGGTAGTATGTATATTGCAAAGTTTGGCTACCAAAATGTTTGTCATTGTAATTAAATGAGTAGTTCTTTGAAAAATCCTTGGTTTCTGGATATGAAACATCGGTTGATTTTGGAGTTGGTGCAAAATTAGAAATCTTTTTATTTGTTGAAGAATAAAGTGGATTTTGTTGCGTAATTTGGAACTGTACTTTGGTTTGAGTATTCAATTTAGTTGCACCATTGTCATAATGGAATGGATCTGAAATCGTCAGATCCGGTGCAACTTTAAGATCGAGAGTTAAATAATTGCTGCTGTTTGATTTAACAGTTTTTCCTTGAGCATCTGAAAGATAAGCTTTAGTAACTTCACGTGGCGTACTTTCAATATATGGATTACTACTATTAACAGTAAATGTTTGATCGTTTAGGTCCTTTGATTTAACTGCCTGATCAGTATTGATAACGACTTGATCGATTGCAGGTCCCCAATCATAGGAATGCGCGATCATTTGATAATTTGAATTTTGAACGCCAGCTTGAACTGTATTTGAATTGATTACGAATTGCAGTCCGAGAAGCGTACTAAAAAATAGCAATAAGACTAAAAATATTTTTTTGAGCTTCACTAGTTTTTCCCCCTACTTCCAATTTGTGGCTTTCTTCTGGGTCGCAAGCCAACTAAAGACCGTCATATCAGAGCCATCGGAATTTTTCGACTGCGTACCGTCGTATTCGGTTGCTGGATAATCGTCTAAAACGTTTAACCATGAAAAATGATCATTGTATTGATGCGGTTGACCGGTGTCTGGATCATTAAATTGACCAGTCTTATCGTAAACGCCATTCAACAAAGTAAAGTGGACATTCTTATAGCCGGCGTCTACTAGTCTTTGATAAGTTGGAATCGCATTTTGCTGAGGGTCGATAACTTGGTCACCTTTAGACTGAGTGAACCAAATCGGCGTATCCTTGATATTTTGAATGTCTTGATCCCTGATATTTTTATCCAAATATGCTTCGCAAATCGGGAACACAGCTGAATATTTATCAGGATCTTTGACCAACATTCTCAAAGCAAGATACCCCCCATTTGAACATCCCCCGATATAGATCCGGTCGCGGTCAACGTTTGGATGACCTGTCAAATAACTTTGGATCAATGAATCTAGTGCGTCTTCATATTTAGAACGCTGAGTTAAGGCATCAGCTGATGTCGTGTCTTTTTGACCAAGTCCGCCAATGTCATCACGATTAGAGTAGTCAGTCTTTCTAGTATCCATCCAATAAGTTTTGGCCTGTGGAACTAGAATATCGAATCCACCGTCAAAATATTTCTGGAATTTATTCGTTGCTAGATCAACCAAATTAGTACCGTATAATCCAACTTGATTGTTGTCGTAGCCACCTTCGCCAGCACCATGCAGCCAAATGACTAACGCATGCTTTTGATTATTCTTTGGCGAATAAGTCGTATAATTCATCGAAACTGTCCCAAAGTGCTTATCCTGATAAGTAAAGGCTTTTTCAGGTTCAAAGACCTTGGCCTGCGGAGCTTTAACATCGGTATCAGTTTGAACTGGATCGATATTTTCCAAAGTCTGGCCACTTTGCGTATGCAAAGCCGTTTTCTGCTTGATCTGGTATTGCATTTTCACAGGAATGCTTAAGCCAGAATCAGCTCGATACGACAGTGCCCTGGCGACGTCGATCGTCGGTCCGACGGTCATATCCAAAGTGATGTATCGACTAGACGTCGAATCGACCGCTTTTCCATTCACATCCGATAAAAAGGCCTTGGTAACTTCTCGTGGCGTCGGCTTGATGTACGTATTACTATTAGTAACGTCAAACGTTTCTGGATTTAAGCCCTGAGCAGTGACCGGCTGATCTAATCTGATGACCACTTGATCAACCGCTGGTCCCCAATCATAGGCATGCTCGATCATCAAATAATCCGCTTGTTGCAAAGCTGCCTGAGCATTCTGAGTAGTGGCAACAAAGCTTCCACCACAGATGGCCACTATTATCATTGCAAGTAATCCCCACAATTTTTTAAAAAAGCGCATTTCCTCATCTCCCCAAATGAAATCGTTTACTTACAAACACAGTTTACTACTGAAAAAATTATTTTTTAATATTTCTCTGATTTATTTTCATTTCTTGACGAAGATCAAGTAATCGTTTTCTCAATTTACTTATACTGTGGTTATAAATTAGAAGCGAGGTTAAACTTATGTCACAAATCAAAGATTATCTAGAAGAGAACAAAGACCAACTTGATGTTTTTACCACGGCAATCACTAGAGCTCACGGTAAAAATCATCCCGAGGTTTTTGAAGTGAAGGATATCTATGACGATATCAACCAAAAGATCGAAAATGGCAACGAAGACCTATCTGGCGATTTCGACAAACTTACTAAGATCACTAATAATTACGCAATTCCTAACGATGTCTGCCCTACTTTTGAGGCAACTTACCACATGCTTGAAAAAATGAATCAAATCGTAGCTTAACCATTAAATTAAATAGACTTAGACACGAAAAGACCCAGAAATCAAAATGATTTCTGAGTCTTATTTTTATTCTGAATCCTTATTCAGCTTCATCCGATACAAAACTCGATAAGCTTGATCGTAAAATTTTAAATACAAGATCTGGGCAAATCCCCACCAGCTACTTGCTAAAAGTAAGCTTCCAACTATGTCTGATGGGTAATGTGCTCGTAGATAAATTCTGGATGTAGCGATAACAAAGAGCCAGATCCAAAGTAAACAATTAACGATAAAACGATTTTGATAATTTTTGATTCGTGGCGTAACTATGTAGATCAAGAATAGTACTAATAAGGTCGTTCCAAAGACATGTCCACTGGGAAAGCTATAACCGCTATCTCCGCCGATGATATCGCTAGGACGTGGTCTTTGAATAAATTCTTTGACGAAAAATGCAATTGCATCCCCGCCCAAGATGGTAAAGGCAATCCATAGAGCGGTGACTCGCTCTTTTTTAATGATAAAGTAAATTACCAATCCTGCACTGATGATTAATGTGGCCGCCGGACTGCCAAAGAACGCGACTGTTTCAAAAATCTTTGCTAATACTGAATCAGCTGGAATCGTGGTAAATTTTTGGATCAATGTATCAAGGCTTAATAACCAGTCTGCTGGAAGTTTTACCGCAAACGCTAGAAAAACAAATATCATAAACAGGCTAAAAGATATTACGCCTCGATTTTCCTTCTCATGAAAAATCATTTTTTTACATTACCAACCTTTGCATAAATTCTGATTGAATAATATTTAAATAGAAAATCATCTATCCATTTTCTATAAACACAATAATATGCAATTTCCATTCAATTAATCTCTCATATTGTGAAATTAATTTTGGTAATAAATGCAAAAAGAACGTAAAGAACCCCAGGTTGATGTCAGAGCATAAGATTGAGCGATACGACGACCCTGTTTTGCCCCAGAATGTTGGGTTCGCTTATGCAGTGACTCTCAATTTTTTTCGCGTTTCCACTATAAAAAGATAAAACCAAATAATATCAGCTCTCGTAACTAATGGTAAAAAAAAAGAAAGCCTTTATTCCTGGCTTTCTTCGGGGATCTCTTGATCTTTTAAAACTTTGTTAGCTGCCGCATAAAATCTGAAATACAGCATTGTCGATAGTTGCCACCAACTGGCAGCTAATAGCAAACTGCCTAACACGTCTGATGGATAATGCGAACGTAGATATACTCTTGATATTACGATAATGATCAGCCAGACCCACATGAATACTTGGATCCAAAATCTACTGGAAGCTTCAGCCACACGAGGAACGCAGATCACGATTACGAACAATACTAAGATTGTCGTTCCAAAAACATGACCGCTAGGAAAACTATATCCGTGAGCTGCACCGATAATATCACTAGGACGAGGTCGTTTGACTAGCTGTTTGAAGGCAAATGCCACCGCATCGCCACCTAAGATCGTAAATGCAATCCACAATGACGTGATACGTTGTTTTTGAAAAATGAAATAAACGATCATGATAGTGCTGATGATCAATACCACCGCGGGACTGCCAATAAATGTTACTGCTTGAAAAATTTTTGCAGTGGCTGAATCTGGTTGAATCGTAGTAATATTTTGAATCATTTTATCAATATCAAACAGCCAACTAGCTTTGAGTGCGACCGCCAATAACAATAGGAAAAAGATCAAAAAGTTACTAAAACTAACTATGCCTCGATTTTCTTTTCGCTGAAATATCACATTTTCACTTCCACAACTTACTTGATTAAATGAAACTTAAGTATAGGTTTTAAAAAATAAATTGTAAATATGATAATGATATTATTTTGAAATAAAAAAAGGCGATTCCCGCCGGAATCGTCCTATATGTCAGACAAGTTTAATTTTTTTAAGAGAATTATTTTAATAAAATACCTACAGAATAGTGAATGATCATCGTTATAATACCAACAATAATATTTCTGATAATGGCGGTTTTGACTTCACCATCACCTAATTTAGCACTTAGAAAGCCAGTCAATCCAACTGAAGCAATAACAGCTAAGATTGTTCCAGGCCATTGCATGCCGACTGGCAACAAGGTCATAGCAGCAAGTGGGAAAATACCACCTGAAGCTGCGGCAACTAGTGATGAAAAAGCGGCGTTCCAAGGACTCATATAGTGTCCTAGTTCCAAGTCATATTTGACTCTGACAACTGTACCCAAAGCATCCTTTTTCATTAAATCTTTTGCAATGTTATAGGATGTTGCTTTGGTAACTCCACGGTTGATATAGAAGTTAGCTACTGCATCAATCTCACTTTCAAAATCAGTCTTCAATAACTCACGTTCTTTTTCAACGACAGCTTTTTCAGTATCCTTTTGCGAACTAACTGAAGCATATTCACCTGATGCCATTGAAAAGGCACAAGCTAATAGGTCAGATAGACCAGCAATAAAAATTGTAAAATGGTTCGTTGTTGCAACAGCAACAGAGAACAAGACACCAACAACGGTCAAAATACCGTCATTTGATCCTAAGACACCAGCACGAAGGGTGTTAGAACGTTCAGCCATTGTCTGCTTTTGTTTCTTTGGCTTTTGAATACTCATAGATTTCATCAACGTTTATCCCTCCTATTAGTGTGCAAATAACAATCCAATTCCGTATGTTACGACCATGGTCAATAGACCAGAGACGACGTTTCTAATGACAGCCTTCAATTTATTAGCATTACCCAAGGCTGCAGCTGTATATCCTGTGACAACTAAAGCGATAACGACCGCAATCACAGTCGAGATCAATTTAATATTTTCAGGGAACAATGTAATGGAAAGAAGTGGCAAAAGCGATCCAGTTGGAAATGAGATCATTGATGCTAAAGCAGCTGCAATAGCACTAGTCTTTTCTTTCGGATTGAAGCCATATCTTTCTCTGACAGCAGTATCGATTGCATCCCCTGCCATCATTTCGTTAGTAGCTTTAACTGCCAACTCTTCGGTAATACCAGTAGCTTGATACTTGTTCTTGATAAATTCGAACTCTTCATCATAATTCTTATCAAGTTTAGCTGACTCTTTGGCAATCGCCATTCGTTCAGTATCTCTTTGAGTGGAAACAGAGACCCACTCACCCATCGCCATTGAAATCGTACCGGCTAGCATACCGGCGATCCCAGCTAGGAAGATGGCGTAATTACTATTTGTCGCTCCCGCAACACCGATAACAATACCGGCAACTGAAACGATACCGTCGTTAGCGCCCATGACACTGGCACGCATGACATTGATTTTTTCAGCTAAACTTCTATTTTTCTTAGCTTTTTGCATAATCTTCGCTCCTTTTTGCGGACTACTAAAATGTTTAATCGCTAGATTGGAATCATTCTTGCTTGCTAACGAGTACATAATAACCCTATAAATTATAAAAGTAAACTATAAGTCATCGGTTTTAAAAAGATTTTATCTATCAAAAATCAATTTATTGTACTCAATTCTATCTAGGAAGTATAATTACCTTGTAATGATTATCAGAAAGATGTTTTAATATAAGTTGAAATATTAGAAAGGAAGTACTCTTATGGCTACGAAGAATGTTGCAGATGAAACTTTAAAAGTTTTAAAAGATAACAAATTGCGAGTAACACCACAGCGCCATGTGATCTTATCTTATTTGGCCAGTCACCATAATCACCCATCAGTAGACACGATTCATGCTGCCTTAAGTAAAGATCTTCCCAATTTAGGTGCATCAACCATTTACAACACGTTAAATACGTTTGTAGAAAGAGGATTAGTCGTAGAATTGCAAAACGGAGACGGAAGTACGCATTACGACTATTTCGGTTCCCCACACTACCACGCAATCTGTACAAACTGCGGTAAAATCGTTGACGTAACATATGAGGGATTTGGTAAGGACGAAAAAGCATTTGAAAAGCGCACCGCCGATCTATCAGGCTATATGATTTCAGGCAACCACATGGAAGTTTATGGCTTATGCCCAGAATGTCAGATCAAATTAGGAATCAAACGAGCAGATTAATAAAATGATTCATAAGAATCATTGCGATAACAATAAATCAAAAATGGTCAACAACAATATCGTTGTCGACCATTTTTTGTTACCAAATTCAAATATATTTAAGTAAATGAGAGAAGTAGTCTAATGTTTGAATTTAGATTTAAAAGCATGGAAGGCGAAGAGTGCCTGCTGATGCTCTTCTAGATATTTTGTTTTATAAACAGGAAAGGCAAAGCCTTACCGCTGATGATCTATAACTAGAGTTACATAATAAAAAAATCGCATTCCTTCTTCAAAAGATATGAGAGGTTTTAAACCAGAATTTTGGCAATCTACTAACTTAAAGAAATTTACTAACCCAAAGTAGATAGACAATTTTCAAGTATAAAGTAAACACAGCAAGCATACCCTTTTTCATAAAGCAGAGAGATTTTGAACTAACTATGTTTAGGCGGAGGATGGAAATTGCGTGGGGACCAAATGCTGAAATCATCCTTAGCAATTTATTGCTTAGGATGAGGCCAAGCTTTAAGACAAGCCGTCACGCAGTGACACTTGGCTTAAAGTTGTGCCCAGCATGTCACGGATCCCCAGAAGCAATTTCCATCCGGAGCCGGCCCTCATACCACCAAAATAAAATCCTTACCCCCATGAAAGTGTATTCAATTTGTAAAACACCAATTAATTCTTTTATAATGGGTTGATACCACATGAAATAACCTGGAGTTTAATATGAAAATCTTAAAACGAGTTCTAATCGTCCTATTAGTTTTACTGGTAATCCTAGCCGGCGGCGGCTTCGCTTTTTACAAAGCCAACACCAACGCCCTAAAGTCGATCCACAATACGCAAACCAGCGTATCCGACCGCATCGACAACGCAAAACCCTTCTCCATTCTATTATTAGGAGCAGATACCGGAACCGATGGCCGAATCGACCGCGGTAATTCCGATACCATCATGGTCATCACCGTAAATCCCAAAACTAAAAAAGCATTAATGTACTCAATCCCACGTGACACCTTAGCCGAAATGGTTGGTAAAAAGCCAAAGAGTGTTGAAAAAATCAACGCTGCTTATGCCATTGGCTCAAACAAAATGGCCAAAGCATCAGTCAGTGCATTATTAAACGTTCCAATCCACTACACCGTTACTATCAATATGAAAGCTCTTGAAAAAACCGTTGATTTCGTTGATGGCGTAACGATTAAATCACCAATGAAAGTTAGTTACGATGGCATTACCGTTCCCAAAGGAACTCATCATTTAAATGGTAAAGAAGCCCTAACTTATGCCAGAATGAGATACGGAGATCCTCGTGGAGACTACGGACGTCAATTAAGACAACAACAAGTTCTACAAGCTGTCATTTCTAAGTTGAAACAACCTAAGTATCTTTCTAAGATGCCAAAATTGATCAGTACTGTTGGTCCTGAAGTGATCACAGATATGACTGATAAACAAATGAACTCGTTGCCATTCAAATACTATTCAGTTGGAAACAACTTTGAATCTAAACAGATCAAGGAACAAACAGCTTGGATCAACGGCAGTTCTTACCAAGTTGCCTCAACTGCAGAATTACAAAAGGCATCAGATACCTTGAGAAAATCATTGGATCTGCCAACAAGCACAGTTAATAACACTGAAACAAAATTGAATAAATATAATAAGAAGTTTTTCTCAGATCCTGACGATACTGACTATGATGATCGTGGTCTCGATACTACTTATTACACTAATAATACCTATTAAAAAAGCGAAGCCTCGGCTTCGTTTTTTTTAGACTAATTTTGAAATAATGAACTTATAGAGATTAGGCATTGATCTAGCAGCGATAACCATTGCATGATCACTGGCTGAATTAAAGTAGCGACGTTTTGGCTTTTTGTCAGTAGCTGCTTTATAGAAAACCTTTGCCAAATCTTCAGCAGTAGCGGTGAATCCCATTTGTCCAAAAAGCTTGTCTACCTTATCAACAAGTGGTTCGTAAGGTGAATCTTCCTTCAAATTTTTACGAGCATTGTCTAGGGCAACCGTTGCCCATTCAGTGTCTGTCCCGCCAGGTTGAACTACAGTAGAACGAATGCCGAATTTTTTAACTTCTAAGTCTAGCACATCGCTCCACATATCAACGCCAGCCTTGGTTGCATGATACCAACCACCTAATGGAGTATAAACATCCCCACCGATTGATGAAATATTAACGATCCGTCCAGAATGTTGACGACGCATAGTTGGCAACACCAATTGAGTGATTTGGTCAGCACCGAACAAATTAACCTCGAATTGCTTCTTAGCATTTTCAACTGGAATTTCCTCGAGCGGACCATATTCGCCGTAACCTGCGTTGTTAATTAAGACGTCAATTTGACCTTCTTCTTTGACCACATGGTCAACCAAAGCTCGCATGGAAATTTTATCGGTCATATCCAGCTCTTGTGCATGAATTCCTTGTTCGATCAAATCCTGCATTCGATCTAGCCGACGAGCACCACCATATACTTCAAATCCATTTTGTTTAAATAGGAGTGCAGCTGCGTGGCCCATTCCTGATGAGATTCCGGTAATAATAGCAACTTTTGTCATGTTTTTTCCTCCATAATGTGGAACAACCTAGTAATCGTCTAGACTGCTGTATTCAATTTGAGCTCAGAATAAACTAACATCTACCAGAAAACAACCTTTTTATTAATTATACGGGTTTTAAATTATTGATTTATCTATAAATCGGTGTAAAATGGATGTCACTTTAGAGTTACTATAACCCCATAGAAAGAAGGAATTCTCTTGGCAAATTATACTGTTCAACAAGTTGCTAAAAAGATGGGTTTAACTAGTTATACCGTTCGTTACTACCATGACCATGGCTTACTGCCATTCGTAAAACGCGATAAAAATAACAACCGTGTCTTCGACGATGTCGACCTTGAATGGTTGAAAATGATCACCTGCCTTCGTTCGACCGGAATGCCACTTGATCAAATCAAACACTACTTTGATTTAGTAATTGATGGCGAAGAAACTGTTCCTGAACGCTATCAAATCATGCTTGACCAACAAAAGAAAACACTTGATGAAATCCAGGAATTACAACAGCATCTAAATACGATCAACTTTAAGGTCGATCACTATGCTGACATCATGAAAAGCCATGAGCCTGATTCTTTCGAGCCATCAAATATTCGTGAAAAAGAAGCTAATAAAGCAAAAGTTGATAGCAAATAATTTAAATACGATAAGTCACTTCCAATTAGGAGGTGGCTTATTTTTTGTGAACTCGACCTATTTAATCAGTGTTTGGATGCTTCTATGTAGGGATTCAAGACATGATATTCACCTTTTCACAAATAGCTTCATACATTTATTTATAAGTATATTTTTATAACATCCATAATAAATTACAACCATGTAAACAACTCTTTACAATACATCGGATTCTCTTGAAGCCCACTTTAAATTTTTATACTCTATACGAGCACGTAAAACGCAGGAGGAAATTTTTAATGCGAAAGAAACTATTATTCACAAGTGTTGCAATTTTAAATACAATGGCTTCAGTTGCCGTACCTACAGTGGTATCCGCTGCAACAGCCGATGCAAACACAGACACAAATACAACTGAGCAAGCAGTCAAAGCTCAACAAGATACTCAAGCAACTAACGAAAATACTCAAGAATCAGCAGCACCAGAAATTTCAGCAGACAACGAAAATGTTGAAATGACAGCAAATAATAATGAACAAAAAGCCGAAATTCTTAAAGGCTCAAAGTCAGATACACCAGATTCAAACATCGCTCATTCGACAGACATCTCTGATCTAGGCGACGACCAAGCAATGCCTGCACCAATGTCAAGAATGGCACCTAGTGCCTTCATCAATTTAGCCGGACCAATGGCTCAAAGATCAGCTAACAGATACGGCGTTTATGCATCAGTTATGATGGCTCAAGCTATTATCGAATCAGGTTGGGGTGGCTCAACTCTTTCAATGGCACCAAACTACAACTTGTTTGGTATCAAAGGTAGCTACAATGGTCAATCTGTTTATATGAAGACTGCTGAATACAGTCCTAGCTATGGCTGGTACTATATCAATGCCGCTTTCCGTAAGTACCCTAGTTATGAACAATCATTTGATGACAACGGTGCTTTGCTTCGTTACAACATGGGTAGCTTCTATCGTGGTACTTGGAAAGAAAATACACGTTCATACCGGGATGCTACTGCCTGGCTTCAAGGACGTTATGCTACAGCACCTAACTATGCAGCCGTCTTGAACAATACAATCGCAACTTACAACTTAACTAGATTTGATTCTGCTCCACAAGGTGGAAATACTAACGCTGCTGCCGAAGCTCCATTAAACGGTACTTTTTACGATATGAGCGATATCGCTACGATCTCAAACGAAAAGGGAGCTCAACTTTTTGAACAAGCTAACCCTGACCGTCCTGTTCGTGGCATGCTTTCAAAAGGCACTGACTGGGAAATCACTGGTAAATGTATCACTAAGAATGGTGAAGTTTATTACCGAGTTTCCGCTAACGAATATATCAAGGCCTCTGATGTCTCTGTTAAGTCAGACTCACTGACATTAAATGGTACTTGGTCCCCAGTCGACGATATTGGTACGATCACAAATGCGACTGGTGCTAAGGTTTATCTACAAGCTGATCCTAATCACCAATCAAGACGTACATTAAAAACTAACTCTGATTGGAAGATCATTGGTAAGTCAGTTGCCGAAAACGGTCAAACTTACTACCAAGTTTCAGCCAAAGAATTTATCAAAGCTGAAGACGTTCGTCTAAAATCAGTTACTAAAGTTATCACTGCTCAAAATCCAGATGGTGACGTTGTTCCGCTACTTAAATTTAAAGACAACGGCAAAGCTGAAACAGCAAATCGTGGATTAGCTAACGGTACTGACTGGCTAACTGACGAAACTAGAGAATTCAATGGTCACAACTATTACCGCGTTTCTACAAACGAATGGGTATTAGACAGCCACGCTAAAGTTAAATAATCAATTAATGGGCAAAGCAATTTGCCTATTTTTTATGCATAATTTTGGTTAATCAAAGTTATTTGTATTATCATTTCAGTAACGTTTAAATATGTAAACATCGAGAGGATCACTATGGAAAAAATTGGCGTAATCGGATTAGGCAATATTGCACAAAAGGCTTATTTACCTGTAATGGCACGTCTTCAGGATAAATTTGAGTGGCATTTAACCACACGTAATCCTGAAAAGGGTGCTGAATTGACTCAAAAATATGGTTTTTCGCATCACCATCAAACACTTGACGAACTAATTGCTGAGCATCCCCTAGCCGTTTTTGTCCATACTCCAACAAAGACTCATGCCAAGATCATCGAACAGTTGTTAGACGCTGGTATTAATGTGTTTGTCGACAAACCCGTTTCTGACGACCTGGATGAAGTCATCCACTTATATGACTTAGCTAAATCAAAGGGATTAATGCTGACTTGTGGATTTAATCGCCGCTTTGCCCCTTTTAACGACGACTTAAAGGATTTAACCGATAAGCGTACGATCACAGTTGAAAAGACTCGGACCAAAGTTTTACAGAAGCCAAAAGATGCCATTTTTGATTTAGCAATTCACTCAGTCGATACCGCTTTGTACTTGCTAGACGATCAGAAAATCGACTCAACTCAGACACGAATCGTTACAGATTCTGAAGGAAATTTAGCCCAGTACTATTTAACGATTGATGCTGAAAACACTCGGATTAACGTCACTACTAATATGGAGAGTGGCGTCAATCTTGAAAAAAGCACTGTTCAATCTACAACAGAGCGTGCCAGTGTGATTAATTTGAACCTATTAGAAAAATATCAAAGCGATTCGATCCAACAATTCCATCGTCCAGATTGGGAAGATACCTTGTATACAAGAGGATTTGAACCAATGATCATGGCATTTTTATCAGCTGTGACCGGGAAGACCGAGAACCCAATCTCACCTGAGTCAGCGATATTGTCGCATCGGATTTGTACGGAATCATTGAAAGATATCTAAAATAAGCCATCATGATCTCGGTCATGATGGCTTATTTTTTTATTCAGGTACTGTTCATATTTACCATTATCGTTAGATGTGCTACTTCGTGAATGTTTTTGTGAAGGATTGGAAACACGCTAACCTTCACTGTTTTGATACAAAAGTATTGGATTACTGTTCTTCGTGCTTTGAGCTTTTCTCACTTAGCTCCATCACTATCGTTAGCTTCGCTACTTCGTGATTACGCTTGTTAAGGATTGGAAACGCGCACTTTGTCATTGATTCCTACTGTAGAAGGGCATAATTGCTGCGATGGCTTTGCCATCTCCACAATTATGCCCTTCTACTCCGGAATCAGTTCATGACAAAGTACGCTCTGATTTAGCCTTCCCCATCTTTAAATGCTGGGTATAGTGTCATTCCTCCGTCTATGAATAATGTTATTCCGGTTACGTAGCTGGATTCGTCTGATGCTAGCCAGGCTGCTCCTGCTGCTACTTCTTCTGGTGTTCCGATTCTGTCCATTGGGATCATTGAGACTGTCTTGTCGTATTGTTTCTTATCGGCAAATTTTTCAGCGTTGATTGGTGTGTTGATTGCTCCTGGTCCGATGGCATTTACTCTGACATTTTGGTTCGCATATTCCATAGCGATTGTCTTCGTAAATAGTTTTACTCCGCCTTTAGCTGCTGCATAACTAGCAAATGTTGGCCAAGGAATTTGTTCGTGGACTGAAGACATATTGATGATATTGCCCTTCTTGTCGTTAGATACAAAGTAATCCAAAGCTGTCTTTGATCCTAAAAAGACGCCTCGTTGGTCAACTGCAATTACTTTGTCCCAATCTTCCAAAGAAACCTTGTGAGTTGGAGACTTGATTTCCATTCCGGCATTGTTGACCCACACATCTAGTCCACCAAATTCATGAATAGCTGTGTCCAACAACTTTTTGTTTCCTTCTTCAGTACTGATATCAGCTTGCACAATGGCTGCACGTCCACCTTCATCTTCAACGACCTTGGCAGCCTTTTGAGCACCTACCTCATCAGTATGATAATTGATTACGACCGACATATGTTCGCCGCCAAAACGCTTAGCGATAGCATTGCCGATTCCTTTCGATCCGCCAGTTACGACGGCAACTTTTCCATTCAAATCTGAGTACATAATGTTACCTCATTTCTCATGAATTTCTTAATACACGTCCATTACATTCCTTGATTATTCAATTGTCAATCAAATACAATTCCTTACCCAATTGCCTGAAAAAAATAAGATCAGAAAACTGACCTTATTTCAGAAATAAACTTGATTGTAATGGAATTTTGTTTTTGACGCTCTCTTGATCTGAAATGAGCTTTCAAAAACAGACTCTTCCGCTTGCCACGGATATAACTGATTGCACAATCCGCAATAAGTCATATCCTGAGCAATGCTCAGAGTCTACCCGTTTTTGACGCTCTCTTGATCTTTTACTCTTGTCTTCCATGGTGATACATATCGACTGCTGTATCTTTTAGACTGTTCAATTTTTCCATATCTTCAGCTGAGATTTCAAAATCTAACTTGGCATTGTCTAAGATATGAGCTTTTTGAGTTGCCTTTGGTAGTGGTAAAGCACCGTTTTGGACAACAAACTCAATAGCTAATTGGGCAACACTGGCATCATATTTTTCTGCGATTCTTTCAACTGTTGGGTTACTCAACATTCTACCTGTTGCCAATGGTGAGTAAGCTTCAATCAAAATGTCCTTGTCTGTAGCAAACTTAGTGATCTTAGGTTCTGTGTAACCGACATAATATTGAATTTGATCAACTGCAGGCGTTACTTTGGCAGTTGATAGCAAGCTTTCTAGATCATGAACATTAAAGTTTGAAACACCAATCGACTTAACTTTTCCAGATGCCTGAATCTCTTCAAGTGCCTTCCAAATTTCTTGGTTAGCCTTATCATATTTTTCAATATTTTCAGACTTGCCCATTTCTGCCCATGGGAATGGTGCGTGGACTAAGTACAAGTCTAGGTAATCGATGTCCAAATTGTTGAAGGTTTCTTCAAAATCTTTTTTAGCGCCTTCATATGTCTTAGTTTCGCCAGGTAATTTTGACGTAACGTAAATTTGGTCACGAGGAATTCCTGAATCACGAACCGCTTGACCAACTTCTTTTTCATTGCCATAAGCTAAAGCTGTATCGATGTGACGATATCCGGCTTGAAGTGCATCCAAAACTGATTGGCGTGTCTTTTCAGCTGGCATTTGCCATGTACCGAAAGCTACCTTAGGAATCTTAATACCGTTATTTAAAGTATAGGTTTCATCTAATTTTGTCATTTATTAACCTTCTCTCGTTATTTCAAGGATTAATTTATACCTTCGACCACACTCTAACGCAACCATTTATTTTAAAAAATTTTGAAGATATTTGTTTATCGAATCTTTAATTTTTATCAACAAAGAGTAAAATTATCAATGTAAAGGTTTTCACAAACTTAGGTTTTTTAAAAATTAGGAGGAATTATTCATGGTTAGTCAACATAATATTGCACGCTGGGACGCAACTTATGACGTTGTAGTTCTCGGTTTCGGTGGTGCCGGTGCAACTGCTGCACGTTTCGCTGCCGACGATGGAGCAAAGGTATTGCTCGTTGATTCAGCACCAGAGGGACATGAAGGTGGAAACACGCGTTATGCCGCTCAATTGATCAATACTGGTAAAGATTTCGACGAGGAAAAGAAGTATTACAAACACCTGACTGGCCCTATGGACCTCGATGAAGATATGATCGACACTTATGTAGAAGGTATGGTCGACATGCCTAACTACATGAAAAAATATTTAGGCGTGGACGAACCAACTAGTGGTAAAGAACTGTTTGGCGACAGCCCAATTTATAAGCCTGTACTTTGGGAGTATCCAGAATATGATGGTGGGCAAACTAACGACGTCTTAATGATGCACAAAGGTATTTGGGACGCTGCATTGTGGAAGAATCTTCGTCAACAAGTCATGGACCGTTCAGACAAAATCGACGTTTGGTTCAAGTCACCTGCTAAGCATTTGATTCAAGATCCAATCACTCAAGAGATCATTGGTGTTCAAATCGAACGTGAACACGTGATCAGAAACATCCGTGCCAAAAATGGTGTGGTTATGACTATGGGTGGATTTGAAAATAACAAACAAATGATGCAAGACTACACTGGTGCCTACAAGGCTGCCCCACTTGGTTCAATTTACAATAAGGGTGACGGTATCCACATGGCCGAAGAAGTCGGAGCTGACATGTGGCACATGCGTAACTATGAAGCACTAGGCATGTTGCATGGTCTCGCATTCGATGTTCCAGAAGGAGAACGTGCTCAATTGATTTTGGACTTCCCTGAAGTCTTTACTGGAAGTATTATCACTGTTGGTGATGATGGTTCACGTTACTTCAATGAAAGTGAAAATAATCGTCACGGCCACATTTTCCAAAACGGCCACTGGAACGTTCCCGAAACTAACGTTCATCCTTATTTGATTTTTGATCAAGCACAATATGATGCCATCAAGAATAAAGAAGAATTACCTTACAAAGACTTTTTCAAAGTCCTAACTAAGGCTGATTCAATCAAAGATTTAGCTAAAGCAATCGATGTTGACCCTAAGACTTTGAACAAGACTGTCAAAGATTTCAACAAGTTTGCTAAAGATGGCGAAGACTATGCCTTTGGCCGTGATCCTAAGACTATGAGTCCACTCGAAAATGGACCATTCTACGCTGCACCACTTACACATGACGTCTTGAATACTCAAGGTGGAGCTCGTCGTAATACTCACTGTGAGGTCTTGGACCCTAATGGCGATTTGATCCCACACCTATACAGTGCTGGTGAATTCGGTGGTATCAACGCTAATGAATATCAAGGTGGACAAAACTTAGCAGAATGCTTGATTTTCGGTAAGATTGCTGGTGAAAATGCTGCTGTTCCAAAGGCAACTTCACAACTATCAACTCCATTAGAACAAACATCTGTCCCAGTTGAAGCTGCTCCTACAAGTAATCTTGGTAGCGACAATGCCGATTCTGACAAAGAATTTACAACTGCCGACAACCAATATCTTGGAAAAAGCAATTCCGGTATGGGTGGCGAAGTCGTCGTTCGTGTAACCGTTGATGACAATCAAAACATCAAGAATGTTGAGATCTTGCAACAAAGCGAAAGTGACGATGTAGCTTCTGATGCCTTAGCAGAACTTCCAAAACGAATCGTTGAAAAAAACACTTATGACGTTGATTCAGTTTCTGGTGCTTCTGCTTCAAGTCGTGCTATTAAAGACGCCGTTAAAGACGCAATGACAAAAGTTGGACAACCTGCATAATAGCTTTAAAAAGAAAACTGGTACTCATCTTTTAAACAGATAAGTACCAGTTTTTTTATTTTAACGGTTCTATTACAACAGCGGTGCCATTGGCGGCAACCGTGATAATCATGATTTCCGAATTAATAAACTGTCCATATTGAACTTTCAAGCCGACGATTGCATTAGCACCCATCTTCTCTGCTTTTTCCTCGAGTCCCTTGACTACAGCTTCTCGTCCCTTGCGATATTCATCGGTATAGGATGAGGAATGTCCGCCAAATATACTACCTAACCCACTAAGCGTGTCAGTTACAATATCAACTGAAAAAACTTGTTCATTCAGGACTGCACCCTTAGCTTCGGTTATTTCCATATTTGGAATTCGATCCATCGTATAGATTTTCATTTGAGGAACCTCCGATCAATCTTTGATTACCCCAAGTATACAAATAATCATTTACGAGTGTTGAATTATTTTCTAAAAATTATATTGGTAATAGATTTGCATCTAATAAAATCAAATCAAAATAGTGTTATTCTGACCATATAATTTTTATACTGTGTTTGAAGGAGGTCAATTATGACTGAAGATAAAAAAGTTATTGTCATCACTGGAGCATCCAGTGGTATTGGTGAAAATACTGCCAAACTTTTAGCTAGTCAAGGCAACGAATTGGTCCTTGGCGCAAGACGTGAGAATCGCTTAAAAGAAATCGTTAAAGATATCGAAGACGCAGGTGGTTCGGCCATTTATCAAGTCACTGACGTGACTGTTTTAACTGACGTTCAACAATTAGCCGATGCTGCAATTGAAAAATATGGTCGGATCGATGTTTGGATGAATAACGCCGGTCTCATGCCACGTTCTGAATTGATCAAGGGACGTGTCGATGAATGGGACAAGATGATCGATGTTAATATCAAAGGTACTTTATATGGTATCGATGCTGTCTTGCCAATGATGCGTAAGCAAAAGTTCGGACAGATCATCAACATTGCTTCCGTTGCTGGACATGCCGTCAGCATTGGCTCCAGTGTTTATTCAGCAACCAAATTTGCTGTCCGTGCCATCAGCGAAGGACTTCGTAAAGAAGAAGCTGCTGCAAAAAGCAATATTCGTATCACGGTTATTTCTCCAGGAGCAATCGCAACTGAATTGACCGACCACGTTAAAGATCCCGAAACAAAAGCAAATCTAGATAAATTCTATGCTGACTATGCAGTCAGTGCGGACCGCGTCGCCAGTGCAATCGCCTATGCAATCGATGCACCAGCTGACACTGCCATGAATGAGATTGTCATTCGTCCAACTAGCCAACAATAATCTAATTGCTGAAGATGCCTGCGGGTATCTTTTTTTTGCACTTTTATGGCTTATTGTCCAAATTTTGATTTTGTCGCCAAAAGTCCCCTTAAATCAGTTAAGATGTGATATATATGTTGATTATTTTTTAAAACAAATCAATTAATACAAAACGCTAGGATATAACATGCATAATCTAACAAAAAAATTACACCAACGAAAATATCTCTATACTTTATTTCTGATCATCAGTATTCTGATAGTCCTATTCGTTAACTTACGTCCTGGATTCGTCTTTGCGACTGGCGATTACCGTTATCACATCAATCGGATTGAAGCTTTAGCAACAGCTATTCAGCACTTTAACTTTTTACCAAAAGTTGATGAATTTTTCAGTGGCGGCTTGGGCTACGCTTCTAGTCTCTTCTATCCGGATCTATTCCTATATCCCGCAGCAATTCTCAGAGTTCTCGGCGTGCCGATAGTTGTAACTTATTTGCTGACGCAAGTTGGGATCAACTTTTTAACACTAACTGTGACTTTCTTAGCCGGAAAAAGATTGCACTTCTCAACCAAAAATAATCTGATTTTTACTTTCGTCTATGTTCTCAGTTCATATCGATTGCAAGTTCTCTACAGCAGACACGACATTGGCGAGCTGATGGGCATGATTTTCTTCCCGCTCGTACTGTCAGAATTGATCAATTTGAAAAAAGGCAATACTAAAGAATGGTACGTCTTGACCTTTGCCATGGTCGGCATTGGTCTGTCGCACATTATTTCATTATTCATGATGGTGTGTTTTGCAGCCATGTACGTGATTTTAAATCTTAAATATTTCTGGGATAAAGACCGAATTATGGCCATTGTCAAAGCTGCCATAGTTTCGATTGGACTAGTATTTGGATTTTATGCGCCAATTCTAGAACAAATGGCAGATCAGCAATTTACTCTAAAGACTGACCCGTTGATTTTCATCTATCAACAGACACAATCCTTTACTGATTTAGTCTCCCACTCATTCTCAAACCAAGTCTTCCACGCAAGTACTGTAAATGTTGGTTTCGTTGTTTTTGTAGGGTTAGTTGTCTATTCGATTTACAACCTTATAAAGCGAAAAAATATTAGTTTAACGCTGATTGCTTTGTTCATGTTCATTAGCTGTTCCGATTGGTTCCCATGGTATCAACTTCGTGACACTTTATTTTCGGCCTTCCAATTTCCTTGGAGATTCTTCTCAGTCATTTCACTGATCGTCGCCTACTTCATTGCCAACGATGACTTGCACATCTTCGACATCAAATACACGACGCCAGTCTTATTGATTGGCATGCTGATTCTCAGTTTTGCTCTTGGTCAATTCACGGTTCAGGCATCCCCTTGGCGGATCAATTCATACCAGTCTTATAACCAGATCAGTAGTTATTTGATTGGTGCTGGTCACGAATATTTACCTAGCGAAGTCAATTATGATGATGTCAAAGAAAATAAAGCTCGAACTCTCGACTATGATTCCAAGCAAATAAAAATTAGCAATCAAAAGATTACTAAGAATATCATCAAATTCAAGTTCGACGCGAAAAATAAATCGAAAGTAGTCTTGCCATTGTTCTATTACAAAGGCTATCAAGCTAACGTTTCTGGAGATGGTCATTCCACTGTCCCAGCCTTGAATAAACAAAATGGATACGCTCAGATCAAACTATCCGGTTCCGGTACCGTTGTTGTGCAATATCATTACACAACAATTCAAAAAATTGGGCTTGCTGTTTCCCTTGCAACAGCTGGTTATTGTGGATATTTGATTTGGCGAAGACGTCAATCGATCGATTAGTAAAAAGAGCTTAGATACCCCCCGTATCTAAGCTCTTTTGTGTGTATACATGAATAATCTGTTTGCCAGTTGAAAATGTTTCTTGTTCATATTCTTGATGGCAGTTTGGTCCGCAACTGACAACTGCGACAAAACAAAGTTGTATTCTGTTGTTGAAATCTTTGACTGCAGGCGTAAATGGTCTTGATAATTTAAATGGTAAACGACTGTTTTGAACTCGTCATCAGTTAATAAACTTTTGACGTACCAATAGCAATAGCCATTCCAGACCATGATTTTTGCCAAAAAATAATTCTTCATAATCTTGTACAAACAATATGCATATACCGCGATCAACGCGATTTGCACGATCGGCGGCACCCCTAAAACATAAACTATTACGACAGCTGGTAAAAAAATCGTTGCGACAATCGTCATTAGATTGCCAACGGATTTGATCATAATAGTATCCCCCTTACTATTTTCTGACATCAGAATAACAGCTCAATCAGGTGGTGTATACCATAGAAAATGCTCTCATACGCATAAAAAATTATTACAAACGTTATTGTTATTTATAATTATTTAAAAATTAATTACAGTAAAACAAACCAAATTCTAAATCTATTTTTTGCAGAAAATCACTCATTTTCAATCATATATCTTATTCAATCACTATCTTGCCACATGTTGTTCCAAAGAGAATTTTGGGTGTTTTCTGACATATACTAGTAAGCATTAAAGCGCTTTCGAAAGGATTCTTATGATACCGATCTCACCTGCCACTATTTCTCATCAAGCTGAACTGGATATGCAAACAAAGTTAGATAAACTCGCTAAACCGATTGCTGGCTTAGGAAATTTGGAATCCTTAGCCGTCAAACTGGCCGGAATTCAACAAACTATCGACATAAAAGTAAGTAAACGATGCTGTCTACTTTTTTCGGCCGATCACGGTGTGGTTGAAGAAGAAGTTTCCGCAACTCCTAAGCAAGTCACAGCATTGCAGTCCATCAATTCAGTCGACCGGACGACTACCATTGGCGTTCTAACCAAATTGTTCAACTGCGATTTAAAGGTGACCGACGTTGGCGTTGATTACGACTTCAATGATCCACGTATTATCGACCGAAAAATTGCCTACGGAACAAAGAATATGGTCCATGAATCTGCCATGACTAGACAGCAAGCTGAGCTTTCGATCAAAATCGGCATGGAGATTGCTGAGCAAGCAATTGAGGAAGGAAACGATGTTCTTTTGATCGGCGAATTGGGAATTGCTAATACGAGTTCAGCCAGTGCAATCATCGCAGCCGCTTTAGACGTTCCTGCTGAAAAAGTCGTCGGTCGTGGATCAAACATTTCTGATCAAAGATTGATCCACAAAACTGAAATAGTTCAAAAAGCTTTAGCTGATCGAAAACCCGCTAAAGATGACGCGCTAGATATTTTAAGCCAAGTCGGTGGATTTGAAATCGGAGCGATGGCTGGTGCTATCATTGCTGCTGCTAATGCTGGCGTTCCAATTATTCTAGACGGATTCTTGACCTACTCTTCCTGCATCTTAGCCCAGAAATTCATCCCTGATATTGGAAAGCATGTCATTGCATCTCATGCCTCGCACGAACTAGGAACTCAAATCGCCCTAAAGGCTTTGAATCTGGAAGCCAACTACAATTTGGATCTAGCAGTCGGCGAAGGTTCAGGTGCAGCTTTACTGTTGCCTTGGTTAGATGCAATCGACAATCTGTTAAAAAACATGACTACTTTGAAAAATTTGAATGTGCATTTTACAAAATAAGGACTCAACTCCAATGGAGTTGGGTTCTTATTTTATATCCTCAATATCAAACAACTCACGAACATCCTCAGCAAAGAACAATTTCCAAATAATCTGAGTTAATTCAGCTGGCGTTTCTTTCAAGCCACCTTTGACCCACTTGCGTAAAACGCCTTGCATACCAGTCATCACGTAGATTTCTGTATAAGGAGTCAAAATCAGTTGATGTTTAGGTGTTGGATGATTTTTATCGATTGCGTCATGTAATCTTTCTAATAGCTTAGTCTTACCTTCAACGAAGGCCAGATTGCTCAGAATCGGATTTTTATAAAATGCTTCAAGTAATGCTCGCAATCCCTCCATTGGAGTCATATTGTCTGGAATTTTCAGGTCATCGATAAATTCGCCCTCAATTTCATCAATGCAAGCATAAATATCATCGTAATATCTGTAAAAAGTCGACCGGTTAACATCGGCAATTTTACAGACATCAATCACGGTAATTGTCTCTGGCGAATTATCCTCTAAAAGTGATAGGACCGCTTCTTTAATAACTTTTTTAGTATACTGTGTCCGGCGATTATTTTTGATCCCGACCATTATTTTTGTTCCCCTTTTATACAACATATTTATCAAAAATGTCTCAATCACAACAGACTGTTTAAATGTGATGATTGCACAATTTCTTTAAAGCTCTAATATATACAACAAGGTGTTGCAACAATGAGAAGTTAATAGAGAAGAGTTTAACACCAACAAAATTTTTAAACTAGAGGTAATTTTCTGAATGCTTGAATTAAAACATATCAAAAAATACTATTACGTCGGCGACTCCGTTACCAAAGCACTAGATGACGTATCAGTATCTTTTCGAAAACAAGAATTCGTCGCGATCCTAGGACCTAGTGGTTCCGGAAAAACTACCATGCTTAATGGGATCGGTGGCTTAGATATTTATGATTCCGGCGATTTAGTCATCAAAGGAAAATCTACAAAAGACTTTACAGAAGCTGACTGGGACGCATATCGAAATAATTCAGTTGGTTTTATTTTCCAAAGCTACAACATTATCGGACACTTAAGTATCCTTGATAACGTTGAAATGGGAATGACTTTATCCGGTGTCGGAAACGATGAGAAGAAGCAAAAAGCAATTGCTGCTTTGGAACGTGTCGGCTTAGGTCCACACATCCACAAACGTCCTAACCAACTATCAGGTGGACAAATGCAGCGTGTGGCAATCGCTCGTGCCATCGCCAATGACCCAGAAATCCTTTTATGTGACGAACCAACTGGTGCCCTAGATACTGAGACTAGTGAAGAGATCATGAAATTGATCAAAGAACTGTCTGAAGAACGTCTAGTTATCATGGTTACTCACAACCCTACTTTGGCTAAAGAATATGCAGACCGGATCATCAACTTCGCTGACGGTAAGATTCAAAACGATTCTAATCCGTTCACAGAAGATGAAATCGAAGACCACTTTGAATTGAAAAAAACTAAGATGACCTTCTGGACTGCTTTGAAGCTATCATTTACTAACTTGAAAACTAAAAAAGCTCGGACTGCTTTAACAGCCTTTGCTTCCAGTATTGGTATCATCAGTATTGCTATTGTTTTAGCGCTGTCGTCAGGTTTTCAAAAGCAGATCGACAAGACGCAAAGCAATACCTTGGCTCAATTTCCGGTCACAATTTCTCAAACTGTGACAAAGCAATCAGCTCAAGCTACCAAAGAGAAAAAAGTTTCCAAATCTAAACAAGTTACTGCTAAATTAAGCGAGCAAGAAAAAGCTACGCATACTAACAAGATCACCTCCAACTATCAGAAGTACATCAAGAACATGGATCCAGATCTGGCTAAAAACGTGACTTACACTTATACAACCGGTATGAACTTACTCAGCAAAGAAAATGGCAAAGTCAAAACTGCTCAATTCTCAAATGCTGACACTTCATCTAGCAACAGTATGAGTGGCATGCAAGCAGCCATGGCATCATCGACTGGTGTTGGCGTGTCGGTATACCCATCATCAAATGACGGTGGAACTAGCTTTTTAAAGAAGCATTACTCGGTTCTATCAGGTTCAATGCCTAAGAATGAAAATGATATCGTCTTGATCGTTGACCGCGACAACTCGACTAACATCAACGCTTTGAAAAATATTGGCATCAACGTTAAAAATAATCAAAAGCTCGACTTCAACAAAATCGTTGGTACGCAGCTGAAAATCGTTAATAACAATGACTACTACAAATCAACAGGTTCAGGTACTTATGCACCAAATACCAACTTGTCTGAGCTTTACAACAACAATAACAACCGGACAGTTAAAATCTCCGGTATCCTCCGTGTTAAATCAAAATCTTCTGAAAATATCTTGTCTTCAGGAATCGCTTATAGCGACAAGCTGACTCAAGACGTCATTCAAGATAATAAGAATTCTGATATCGTTAAGGCTCAAAAAGACAGCGAAACTAATGTCTTAACTAACGCTTCAGTCGACAAAACTACTAAAGACAGTTTAGTTAGTTACCTTGGTGGCTCAACTAAACCGGCAAGTATTTTGATCTACCCTAATACTTTCAAGAACAAAGATAAGGTCTTGAGTTACCTTGATAAATATAACAAGGGTAAATCTAGCTCAGACAAAGTTATCTACACTGACTTAGCTGGTCAAGTTTCTAACTTAACTGGTGGTCTAATGGATGCTATCACTTACGTCCTAGTAGCCTTTGCCGGAATTTCTCTAGTCACAAGTATGATCATGATTGCAATCATCACTTACACATCCGTACTTGAAAGAACTAAAGAAATCGGTATCTTAAAGGCCTTAGGTGCCCGTAAAAAAGATATCACCAGAGTCTTCGATGCTGAAACCACTATCTTAGGTGTTTCATCTGGACTACTTGGTGTCATCATCGCCTGGCTGGCAACTTTCCCAATTAATATGCTATTGAAGAGTATGACCGACTTATCAAACGTCGCTCAATTAAATCCAGTCCACGCAATCATCTTGATCATCATCAGTACTGTCTTAACAGTGCTAGGTGGTCACATCCCTGCAAGAATGGCAGCTAAAAAAGATGCCGCAACCGCATTGCGTTCTGAGTAAAATTTACAAAAGAAAAAACTTCCAGAAAAAATTCTGGAAGTTTTTTAGTATCCTTCAATTGTTTTTGAAATAAAATTACCATACTCACTAGTGCTAAGTTCTTCTGAACCTGGTAACTGGCGAGCAAAGTCGAGCGTTACATGCTTACCCTTGATGGCTTCTGCGATAGCTTTTTGAATCAAATCAGCGACTTCATTCCAACCAATATAAGCGAACATCATCGCACCTGACAAGATCAACGAAGTTGGATTCAACTTATTTTGACCAGCAAATTGAGGTGCAGTACCGTGCGTTGCTTCAAAAATTGCTTGTCCAGTTTCGTAATTGATATTGCCACCAGGAGAAATCCCGATACCACCAACTTGAGCAGCTAAAGCGTCAGAGATGTAATCTCCATTCAAGTTCATAGTTACGACCACGTCAAAGTTTTCCGGGTGCAATAATGACTGCTGGAAGAAATTATCAGTGATCACATCGTTTACGATCAAACGACCAGAATACTCAGCAGCGGTCAGTGCATCGTCGGCCGCTTTTTTCCCCTTATCGGCTTTGATCTGGTCATAAGTATTCATTGAAAAAATCTTATCGCCATAAGTGGCGGCTTCTTCATAGCCCCACTGTTTAAAGCTGCCTTCGGTCTTCTTCATGATATTGCCCTTATGAACTAGCGTCACGTGCTGCAAGTTGTGATCAAAAGCATACTCGATCGCAGCGTGAATAATTCGTTTGGAACCTTCTTCAGACACGGGTTTGATGGCAAAGTTAGATGTCTTAGGAAAACGAACTTTATCTAGCTGACCGTTTTCGTCTAACAATTTCAACAAACCTTCGGCTTCCTTACTGCCGGAAACAAAGTCGATCCCCGCGTAGATATCCTCAGTATTTTCTCGGAATACATCAATATCGACACGTTCTGGATGCACCACTGGTGAAGGTGAACCATCGAAATATTTCACTGGACGATAGCAAGCATACAAGTCTAATTTTTGACGCAATGTTACGTTGATCGAACGGTGACCTTTACCGATTGGCGTCGTCAAAGGACCTTTGATAGCAACTAAGTTATCAATCAAAGTATCAACCGTTTCCTGTGGCAACCATTCGCCAGTCTTATCAAAAGCTGCTTCGCCGGCTAATAATTGTTTCCATTCAACTTTTTTCTTACCGTGATAAGCTTTTTGAACTGCACTGTCGAAGACATCTTTTGCAGCAGCCCAGATCTCTGGTCCAATCCCATCCCCTGCAATAAAGGGAATTATTGGGTTATCGGGAACTTGCAACTTACCATTTTGTTTAGTGATTTTTTCTGCAGCCACTAGAGTGCCTCCTTTACACAGGTATCTTCAATATAACTACGGTCAGTTGGTCCAACATAAACTGAATTCGGACGGATCAAAGTTTTTTCACGGCGTTGTTCCATGACGTGTGCAAGCCAGCCGGATGTACGACAAGCTGCAAATACCAAGGTGAACGTTTCTTTTTCAAGACCCAAACAGTGATAGATCAAAGCTGTGTAGTAATCAACGTTTGGATGCAATCCAGTCGTTTCTAACATGTAGTCAGCGATTTGTTGCTGAATATTATAAAGTCCCATATTGTCAGTCTGTTCAGCCAATCTTTCGGCAATACCCTTCAAAATATAAGCACGGGGGTCACCATGCTTATAGATTCGGTGTCCAAAGCCCATGATCTTACGACCGCGTGCAATCTCTGATTTAACGAAATCAATTGGGTCTTCATCGTTATCAACAATATCCATCAACATTTCAAAAACTCGTTCGTTGGCACCGCCGTGAAGTGGTCCCTTTAGGGCACAAACAGCAGCCGTCAAACATGAGTAATAATCTGAAAAAGTCGAAGCTACTACTCGAGCAGTAAATGTCGAAGCATTAAATTCATGGTCAGCATGCAAGATCATCACCGTGTTAAACATTTGCGAGAGTTCTGCGTCTGGCTTTTTACCAGTCATCATGTACAAGAAGTTATCGGCTACGCCAAGGTTAGGATCAACTTCGAGGAACGGTTCGTCGTCACGAATTCTGATAATGTCAGCAATCGCCGTCAACATTTTCGCCAAGATCTTTGGCGGTTCATCGTGGTCAACATCATTCGTCGTACCCAAAAGCGATGTCGTAGTCCGCAAAATACTCATTGGATGCTGCGGTTCCTTAGCGATGTATAGCAAAAGTCTAATTGTCTCAGCCGGCAACACCATTTTGCTTACCAAGTCTTTACGAAAATCGTCTAGTTCTTGCTTGCTAGGAAGTCGCGTCTTCCAGAGCAAGAAAGCAACTTCTTCGAAACTAGCGTGAGCTTTGGCCATTTCTTCGACCGAATAACCCGCGTAAGTCAGTTTTTCATTTTTGGTAGAACTGATGTTGGTTTCGTCAACAACAATCCCGGCTAGTCCTCTAGGATGATCCATCTCAAATACCTCCTTGTTAAAAATCTTTTTCTATAAAAATTTATTCTATGCGTTCAATTTATTATCGATCACCATTGGCAAAATTCCGTGTGCCTGATAGTATTCGCTGTCGATTGGTGCATCGAATCTGACTTTGACATCGAATTCTACCCGGTGATCTTCATCTTCTGCAATCACATGTGCCGTATTGTCATCACGTGTGATTGAGAATTTTTCATCTCCAGTTAAACCTAATTTTTCTGCGTTGTCACCTGGTAAGTACTGCAATGGCAAAACTCCCATCATGACTAAGTTAGAACGGTGGATACGTTCGAAGCTTTCAGCAATAACAGCTTTAACGCCTAATAGTTCAACGCCCTTAGCAGCCCAGTCACGAGAAGAACCCATGCCATAGTCCTTGCCGGCTAAGATCACCGTATCAACATGATGTTTCTGATAATCCATGGCTGCGTCATAAATTGTCGTCTCTTGACCGGTTAACCATGACTTAGTAAATCCGCCACGTTTGTCAGGTGTTAGTTGATTTTGCAAACGAACGTTGCCTAACGTTCCTCGCATCATGACTTCGTGATTGCCACGACGTGAACCGTATGAATTAAAGTCTTGTTGACTGACTCCATGAGCCAATAAATATTGACCTGCTGGAGAAGTTTTGCCAATAAATCCAGCTGGTGAAATGTGGTCAGTAGTAATTGAATCACCTAATTTTGCTAAAACTCGCATATCCTGCAAATCGCTGGTCTCAGTGTTTTCAAACAATGGTGGATCGGCAATATAAGTCGATTTTTCATCCCAAGGATACGTCGTTGATTTAGATGACTTCAACTCATTCCAAGTCTTATTTTGGTCAAAAATATTGGCGTAATTAGTTGAGAATAATTGTGGGCTCAAGTATTTATGGATAACTTCACTGACTTCAGTAGCATCAGGCCACAAGTCCTTGAAATAGACTGGTTGACCGTCTTGATCTTTGCCAAGTGGATCTTTAGTGATATCAATGTCAACTGTGCCTGCCAAAGCATAAGCCACTACTAATGGTGGCGAAGCTAAGAACGTGTCTTTCGTCAATGGATTGACCCGACCTTCGAAGTTACGGTTACCACTTTCAATGGCAGCGATTGGATAGTCTTTTTCAGCAAGCTTACTCTGCAGATTTTCTTTTAACTTACCGGAATTTCCGATACAAGTCGTGCAGCCATAACCTACGATATTAAATCCTAAGTTGTCTAAATATTTTTGCAGGTCAGAGATCTCTAAGTATTTCGTAACTACTCGAGAACCTGGGGCAAATGATGTTTTAACATATTTTGGAACTTGCAGACCCTTTTCGACCGCCTTCTTAGCCAATAATCCAGCCGCAATCAAGACTTCTGGATTAGAAGTGTTAGTACAGCTAGTAATGGCTGCGATACCTAAGTCTCCTGGACGAAGGTCAAAATCGGTTTTTTCAACATTTACTGGAAAATCTGGTAGTTCATCGTATTGTCTGAAATGGCTTGGCATATCCTTTAAGTAGATCAAATCTTGGGGACGTTTAGGACCAGCCAGGCTACTTTGAACTGTGCTTAAATCTAATTCCTCGTCTTCAGAATAATGTCTAACTGCATCGTCATTTTCGTCATAGAAGAAATGATTGGTCTTAGCATATTGTTTAACAAATTCGATTTGTTCAGCACTTCTGTCAGTCAACTTCAAATATGCCAAAGTTTGGTCGTCAATTGGGAAGAAACCACAAGTAGCACCATATTCGGGAGCCATATTAGCAATCGTTGCCCGATTAGCCAATGGCAAATCCTTTAATCCAGGTCCATAAAATTCAACGAACTTACCGACTACGTTGTGCTTTCTTAATAAGTTCGTGATCGTCAAAGCTAAGTCAGTCGCCGTTGCTGTTTCTGGCAACTTGCCAGTCAATTTCACGCCAACTACTTTTGGCATTGGGAAGTATGATTCTTCACCTAACATGCTGGCTTCAGCTTCAATGCCACCAACACCCCAGCCGAGAACTCCCAGGCCATTGATCATCGTCGTATGAGAATCCGTACCGACTAAAGTATCCGGAAAGGCAACCGTTTGGTCGTCAATTTTTTTCTGGCGGATAACTTGCGATAGATACTCCAAATTAACTTGGTGAATGATTCCTGTGTCTGGTGGAATGATCGTCAAGTTATCAAAGCTATTTTGGGCCCATTTTAAAAAGGTGTAACGTTCATGATTACGTTTAAATTCTTGCTTGACGTTAAAGTCGAACGCTTCGTCATTGGCTGCCATATCGACTTGAACCGAATGGTCAATGACTAAATGAACTGGTACATCGGGATTGATTTTTTCAGGATCGCCACCGCGTTTTTTAACTTCATCACGCATGGCTGCTAAGTCGACTAATGCGGGTACCCCGGTGAAATCTTGCAAGATAACACGTTCTGGCTTATAAGCTACATCTTCATCATGCTTATCGTCCCAGTCAATAAATGAATCTAAGAATTGTTTAATGGCTGGTTTTTCGGCACTGTGACGCAAAGTCAGCTCCAAAAGAACTCGGATAGAATACGGCATTTCAGCCACCTGCTGCTGATGCTCGGCTAGATATCCCGCAATATCGTAATAGGAATAATTTTTCCCATTAGCATGGAACTGTTTTTCGTAATTATTTTCCATATTCGCACCTCATTCTTATTTGATTAAATAATTTCTAATAAGTCTAACACCTTTTTAATTTTTTCGGTAGAGTGAAATCAAAATCTAGACTATTTTAAATATAAAAAAAGCCTAGTGCATCAGCACTAGACTAAGATTTAAAAATTATTCAACTAATCCTAAATTGATCAAAGCTTCACCAGCGTCGACAACTGTAGTCTCTGGAGCGGTTTGTTTCCAACCTAAATCAGTCTCGGCGGCCTTAGTAGTGTGTCTAGTCTTACGATCAAGCATTGGCACGACTGCTCTAAGACTTGGAACAAATTTTGCGACAAATTTGGTCAACCAGTTTGGTGCGACTCTTGCTTTGATTGCTAAATCTGGAAATGCATCCTGATAAATCTGAGCAATTTGGACCATTGTCAGTTCCTGAGATGCAGCTAAATAACGTTTGCCAATAGCTTGATCATTTTCAAATGCCAAACGATGAAGGTTTGCCAAATCACGGACGTCACTAATTTCCATTGGAACTCGTGGAAGCATTGGTTGTCCCTTCATAATTTGTTCCAACATTCCGTTCGAGCTGACTGTCTTACTGCTCATGGCTGGTCCAAAAATAGCACCAGGTAATATAGTCGTCAACTTTAAGTTATTCTTATTGGCATAATCCCAGGCAGCTTTTTCAGAAGCGACCTTTGAGATTCGATATGGATCCAAATCTGGATTCGTGATGTCTGTCCAGAAAGATTCATCCAACAAAGCAGTGCTGCCAGTTTTATCAGTCGAAGCTGCCTGCGATGACGTCATAACAACGCGATCGACGCCGGCTTCATGTGCTGCTTTTAAGATGTTTAAGGCACCGTTTTTAGCAACGTTGACTAGTTCGGCAACAGATTGAGTTCCGTTCCCCATAGGAGATGCAACATGAATCACTCCATCGCTACCCTTCATTGCATCGACCCAACCTTCAGGGCTAGTTAAATCCGCTTCAAAAAAACTTAAGTTAGCTAACTTGTCATCATCCACGTAATGACTCAGTTCCTCTTTGATCATGTCAGATTTCTTCATCGAACGTAAACTAGTTGAAACTGCGTATCCATTATCCAAGAATTCTTTGATCACCCAACTAGCTACAAATCCTGAACCACCCGTTACAATAACTTTTTTCATGATATTTCCTCTTTGTTTCATAATTTCTAGACAAATAATACAACCAATTGTCTAATTTGTAAATATGTATTATAATATTTTTGGAGGAAATTCTATGAATACTAAAGAAGAACTCGCAATTGCCTTGAACCACGTTATTTTGATCAAGGGATTTCAAACTATGTCGATGGCTAAATTGGCCGAATCTATCAACGTCTCTAGAGCAACTCTTTATATCTACTTTAAAAATAAAGATGAAATAGTTGAATCAGTCGTTGATCGGCATTTTGAATTTATCAAAAAGAACCCTATTCCTAACTTTCAACCAGATAATTTTTTGCAAACGATCATTAACTCATTGCTGCTATTCGGTTCGACAACTGAAACTTTTACCTCTGAATTAAAGAAGAACTATCCCGAATTGTACGTAAAATTTGAGAATTCGTTTCAACAATATTTCACTGAGCTAAATCGGTATTATCAAGCGGCAATAGATGCTAATTTCATCGATAACAAGTTCAGTCCTGACTTTCTCATTTTTGAAAATCGGACTGGAATTCGTTCAGTCTTAAAGGCTGTTTTGAAGCATGAATTATCTTTGACGCAAGCTGAAGGCTTTTTAAATAATTATTTTGATCTGCAGTTATTGGGGATACTGACACCAAAGGCACACCAGTCGATCGACCTAGATTCGATTCAGTCTTTTCGTGACAAAATACTGTCAGAGTTTCGGGCAACCTACTCCCTAATTTCATAATCATACTTGACCTAAAACCCGTTTCATTTTTTATAATTAAATTATTTAACGACGAAAGGATTAACTGATGATCAAACATATTTTTTCCGACATGGACGGAACTATCTTGAATAATGCTGGCTATGTCTCAGACGAAAATGCCTCAATCATTAAAAAAGCTAACATCCCATTTACGCTGGTGTCTGCACGTGCACCGATGGAAATGAGCGAAGCAATGGACAAATTAGATTTAAAGACGCCACAAATCGGATTCAATGGCGGACTGATTTTTGAAAAATTGAACAACGATATCAAAGTCATCGATGCTCAACCAATTGATTTATCAGTTGCCAAAAGAGTTTTCGAAATCATCCAAGACAAATTCAACTCGGTCAGCCTCAGTTGGTATGACCTTAATCATTGGTATTCTGAACGAATCGACGACGGCATTAAACTAGAACGAAATTATACTAATCGTGATGCCACGTTGATGTCTGCTGATAACTTTTTTGCACAGAAAAACGCCACCGTTTTCAAATTAATGATGATCTTATTCGACAAGCAGACGATGCATGATCTGAAACAATATTTGAATGAACAAAATCTGCCAGGCGTCAGCATTCAGCAATCTAGCGACACTTATTTGGAGATCACTAGCGACAAAGCGCTGAAGTCTCGCGGGATTCAATACATCATCGACCACGAAAATCTTCATCGCAATGAAATGATGGCATTTGGCGACGGTCATAACGATCTCCCCATGCTTGAGATGGTCGATTATCCAGTCGTAATGCAAAATGCTTTGCCTGACATTCTAAAAGTCGGTAAATTTATTACCAAATCCAATGAAGACAATGGCGTAGGCTATGCAATGAAAACGTATTTAAAAACCATTTAATGTAAAAAATCGTCAAGTATTTTGCTTTTTTATCAAAAATTAAGTTCAATTAATCACTTGTCGCTGTTGGCCTGTATTATCCTTTGTAAATTATATTTTTATTTTCTGAAGTTTTGACCCCCTGAACACCATGATATATTTGTCGTGCATTTAAGTAATGCGAAATGCTTTTGAGATTAAATTTGAATTACTAAATACAAATCTAAATTTTTTAATTTTCAGGAGGAATTACAGTAATGAAGAAAAATATCAAATACGCAGGACTAGCCACCGCCGCTCTATTATTAATTGCACCCGCAGCTGCGCCTGCAGTGAATTCAATTTCAAATGTAAACACAGCACAAGCTGCAACCACAAACGGAAATCTAACCGATGCACAAACAGCATCATTAAATAAATTCTTTGGTGTATTGCAAGCATCAAACCCATCTTCAACCACCAATCCATTCCCTAGTTTCACTGATATCGGAACTAACTATGGAAGCACCAAACTAACATACACACAATTGATTGCCTTAACTAGTGTAGCTCAAGCAATGCAATCAACAATTTTACCAGCTGACGTTACCAATCTTGACGCCGTAACATTTGGTGTTCAAGGTGTCAGAGATGGTAGTGTTCTTTCCAATGTTTCTGACTTCAACACTTATGTTAAAACCGCTGCTGCTAACCCTGGCGATAGCGTAACCTTACGTATTACAGCTTACGATAGTACAGGTGCTGCCGTTGGCACAAAGGACTTAACCTTTACTAATACACCTGCAACCCAAGCTAATAACACATTGGCCCTTACCTACACTGATCCAATGCAAGTTGCTTTAAACTCAGGTTCTGACCAACCACTATACACAACTAGTGTGGATGCCACTGTACAAGATGGAGACGGCAATACTATTGCGGTAACAAATCCAACTCCAGATGGTACCCTATATACTTCTGCTGATGCAGCTTGGGGTAGCTCAACTGCTTCTGGAGCTACATTTACAGGCAACACCTTCAGTACACCTGGCGCAACATACTATCAAAAAGTAACTGTAACGTTACCTTCATCTGCTAACCTAAGTACAATTTACAGCAGCATGCAAGCAGGTACTGGTGGTTCAGTAACTATTAACGGAAACGATGCTGTTAATGCTAACGTAAATACCACAAACAATACTTTGACTTACTTAAGATCAATCAAAGTTGGACAAGCTGACAACTGGACAACAACTCCTGTATCAGGTGTCGTAACCGTTGGATCATCAATTGCTCCATTATGTAATGACGCCGGAGACGTTGTAGCAACACGTTCATTAGCTCCAAATACTCCTTGGCTAACTGACCAAAAGAGAGTAAATAGTCAAACTGGTGAAGTTCAATATCGTGTATCTACTCACGAATGGGTATCTGCATCTTCTGTAACTTTTGCTGAAAACGATAAGACTACAGACGGCTTAACAAACATCCAAGATCTTGAACCAGGTCACGTTGTAACACTTGATGGACCTTCAGGATTTGTATATCAACTATTCAAGAGTGATGGAACAGCCGCTACTCGTGGCTTAGCCGGAGATACAGCTTGGATTACTGATAAGACAGCACAAGATGCCGCAGGAAATACATACTACCGTGTATCTACTGACGAATGGATTCAAGCCGGAAACGGTGTAAACTTTAGCTAATTAACTTTTTTAAAAAATTGATTTAGCGACAAACTATATGTTGGTAATTTGTACACAAAAACTATGTTCTTCGATAAATAAATCGGAAAACAGAAAAGCATCGACCTGAAATTTCAAGTCGATGCTTTTTTCGTGCTATTTTACTTCTATTTAAATGGATACCAACCAGAAAGACCGAAGCCAATAATGGCAACGACAATCAGGAAGATAATTACAGACCAAACAGCTTGTGTGGTCAAACGGTTAGTGTTCTTACGAGCAAACCCGATCTCGATCAATGCAATCAAGATGAAAGCTAGGATAACTTTAACGATCAATAAAGTTGGCTCAACAGTCCATGCGTGACCGAATAATAAAATACCTGTACCAATAATAACTAGATAACCGACCCGCGTGATCATTTGGTAAACCTTGTTGTGAGATTTAGCCAATAAACCAAGCAAAGTAGTGATAGTAATAACTATCCATGTGATTAAATGTGTCCAAACAATTGCCATAAATAACCCCTCCTGCTTATACATAATCATAACATTATTTATGTTCTAGAAGAACAATGCTTGGTTAAAGTTCACTGCCGGCTCCGGACGGTTATCGATTGCCTTTCGTCTGGCATCCTTGGTTCGTTCGTTGGCGTAGCCAACATTTTAAACGGTTGCGCACGCGCCAAAGGCGACGTACGTTCCATTATTTATCTCCCTACTGAGCCGGGCATCGATAACCGTCCTCCGCCTAAATAGAGTTGAGTCAAATTCCCCTCATATTTTGAAAGAAGGAATGTGACCTTTGTTAGAAAAAAATCAAAAGTAGTCGATAAAACTCTAATCTAGAGCAATTATCACTATTTCTAGTTAAGCAAAAAATTGTTAGATCCCTTAAAACCTAAGCAAAACGCAAATAGCTGCATACTTCCTCATTAAAACAAAAAAGCGAGGGTTGAACGTTTTTAGGCTCCGAGGGGAGGTTGCGTTCGGCCTCAGCCGTGAAATTCCTCTTAGCAATGCGAAGCAGTGCTTAGTGGAAGGTGCAGCTTGGAAATTGTTGCGGTCTTTGCAATAAGTTTCAAGTGTACCCACAGCGTTCCAGAGCCGACAAGCAACCTCCCCTCGTCCAAACGAAAAGCCCCCTAAATATTAGACAGCATCTAATACTTAAGGGGCTCCTCAGACTTGACTTGACAAGCCAGAAAACATTCTCAATTGTATTCCATTATTTTTATAAGTAGTCGGCAGCTTGAAGAACTTCGCGAGCGTGATCTTCGTCCTCTGGTGCCACCATAACAACCGGACCAGTACATCCCATACCACTTGTGGCATAGATGTTGGCCTTCCATAATTCCGTAACAGCTTCTTCAAGTACTAAAATATCAATACCTAAAATAGCTTCTGAAACAGCCTTCTTGGCTGGTTCTTTAACTTCTTCTACTGAATCATCTTTCTTGGGAGCGGCAGTAAGGCCATCTAGTACTTCTGCCAATCCAGCTTTTTCAGCAACATCGTATTCGGCATCTATTTTAGCTTGCATGTTCCCTTTAGCACATTTACCAGCATAGCTTAATGCGCCAGCAACAACGTTGGCACCGGAAGCACGACTAATGATATTGATGATCTTGTTATATCCTTTACCAGCACCAGGGCCATAACCTGCACCAACAGATTCATAGCTACCGCCGGTTAAGAATGAACTCATAACTTTCATAACAATATTACCAGTCAAACTGTCCATGACCATGATGTCAGGAACACCTTGAAGTAGGTCATTTCCACGCATCTCTACGCCACCGTCTGCACGGTTGCTTTGCGTAAAGTTGATGTTATAACCTTTGTCTTTTAATTTTCTTAATGATTTTTCAACTTGATGTGCACCATCGATATTCAAAATTCCGACTGTTGGATTTGCGATTCCGTTAGCTTTAGCCACACCAATACCTGAAATAGTATTTTTGACCATTGCGCTAATTCTTTCCATATCAGAAGTACCGGTGGTATTTGCGATAAACATCCCTTTACCAATACCAGGAGTAGTTGCATGTCCAACTGTTGAAACACCTATTGGGAAGGTGTAATGCATGGTTACAGCGGCATCCAAGCTACCATCTTCTAGCATTTTGTCCATCTTATCATGGGCATCTTCTGGATCAGTTGCAGCAACTGTTTCAAGTTTTGTATCAGTCAATGTACCGATCACAACAACTTGAATAGAGGGATCATTAGCTTGAGCAAGTTCTGCACCACGAAGGATTTCTTCTTCGCCATGTTCGCTGCCAAGTAATGTAACACCAACACGAGGTCTAGAACCGAAATTACCGTCTTCTAGTCCTTGGGCGATTTCATCGAACACATCAGCAATTGTGTTTTGTACGTTATTTTCCATTTTTCTCCCTCCTTTAGGATGGTTTTTCATTATTTGAGCGTATCAGCGAATTGTTTCATTGATTCTGCGATCATTTGACGAATTGTGTCTTTGTCTACACCAGAATCGTCATCAACGTGACCGTCATTTGCTTCAACAATAAACGAAATACCATCAAAGAGGTTAGTTAGTCTACCTAAGAACAAGCTACCTTTACCAATGATCATGGTTCTATGGATGTCTCCATTTTCGATCATTTCTTTAGCATGTCCTAAGAATGGGATACCTGAAGGAATGTGTCCTTGGGTTGGCACAAATCCAGGCATTCCGATTTTTTCAACCACAGAGTTTAATTCGCTCTTTTCGAACACTTTTTTCATGATACCTAAAGCAGCAATCATCTTGTAGTTAGCTGCTGGGATATCACCTGCACCTGCGGGTACAGTAATTTCAGGGTTTTGCATTTCAGCAGAGAATACATCAACGTCTTTGATTGATAATCCTGCATGTTCCAATGGATCTGAAACAATAGCTTGCATAATAGCTTGTGGTGCAGCACCACTGCCAATCTTATGTTTACCAACGATATCAGTTCTGATGACTGGTGATTTACCGTCATTTTCGCCAACGTAAACAGCGAATGCACCGAGGCAATCTTCGATCAGCGGTTGATCTTTTTTGACGTGATCTTTACCATTCATTCCTAACTTAGCTGATGACCCACCAGCAAGTACAACAACATTTTTGTATACTCCAGCTTTAACTAATGCTGCAGCTTCAACCATTGAGTGAGCTGGTGCAGCACAGAAACTACGAGTATCTGAACCAGTAGCGTTTACGCATCCGCAAATTTCACCAATTGACTTAGCGTAATTACCACCAGCACGTTGGAACATGTCACCACATCCCTCTTCAGAACATTCAATCAAGTAATCAATATCTTCAGGTTTAATATCATTTTTTGCAAAAAGTTCTGCTAGTGCATATGCACCTGAAGCTTTACTTACTAAGTTTTCGAACATAACATCACTAGTCAAGGCAGCATCAAACTCATGAGCTCTCTTAACGCATCCCACTAGTTCATTGTTGAAATACAAAGGTTTTGCATCTTTGTCGGAGATCAATTCCGTAATTTCTTCGATAGTAGCAGGATTTTCGTTTAATTTATCTAGTGTTACCCAATATTTTCCAATAACGGGGTCGTCTTGCATTTCTTGGGCAACTTTTTCTTGAAAACTTTTTTCCAAAACTACTAATTCAAACATATCTACAGCCTTCATGCAGCCATAGAATTCATCTTCATTCATGATCGAACCAAATTTACCATCTTTTGATGCGTCTTTCATTGGATGGTCATACCATGGTTTTTCGATATTATTTAAATCACGAGGATGAATATTACCTATATAAGCTTGATTAGGACCGTACCCTACAACGTCTTCGAATGACCGTAAATGATCTGGAATAGCTTTGAGATAATCTGAATCGGGATTATTTCTCATTTCGCTTTCCTGCAATTTACCTTCATGTACTAAAACATCTGGTGTATGGACTAATGTATAAGAGCTTCCTTTAAGTACTGGGAAAGTCATACGATGCACCTCCAAAAATAATTAATTGGAACTAATACTTTTTTTCATATAAAAAGGAGTCGAAAATTATTTTCGGCTCCTAGTTGTTTATCTCTTGAGCTCCTCTAACTGTCAAACACTGTTTGTTCAGTAACAGGTGTTTCAAGAGCTTTAAGAGCTTTTCTGACTAGTTTTCTACGTAATTCTTTTTCCTCTTTAGGATCCAATTCAGGATTACCAAGTGGATAAGGAATTGCGACTGTAGGAACAATTCTATTTGCTCCAACTGTCTTAGAAATAGGAACAATTGTACACATGTGAACAATTGGTAGTCCTTGAGCTTCAATAGCTTTAACCATCGTTGCACCGCAACGAGTACATGTTCCTCAGGTGGATGTAAGAATAACAGCATCTACGCCGTCTTCTTTAAGTTGTTTTCCAATCTCTGTACCAAATTTCTTAGCATTTGCTACAGATGTACCATTACCAACGGTAGCGTACCAATATGGGTGCAATGACCCAATTTCACCGTTAGCAAGCATCTCTTTAACAACGTCGACTGGCAATACACGATCCAAGTCTTCATTTGCATAGACTGGATCATATCCACCGTGAGCCGTTTCACCATTTTCTGGTGTGAAGTCATCGATACCCTCTAAGCTATATTTACCATACTTAGATGCACTTGATGATTCGATGTGGTCTGGATTTCCTTTCGGAACTGGACCACCAGATGATACCAAAGCAATTCTTGCTTTCGTAATATCCTTTACGGCTGGTGCTGGATCGACACGGTCGAAGGTAGGCATAGGATATTCAGTTGTGAATTCCTTGCCTTGAATTTTATTTACGAGCATTTCAACTGCACGTTTTGAACCACGTTCTTGTCTGAATACATTTTCACGGATACCTTTTGGCATGTAGCCTGTGATTTCGTCTTTTCCATCAAGTACTTGTTTTACAACACTTACCATATCTGGAATAGCTTTCCTCATTGTAGCGGCACTGTTACCTACCTCTACGAAATATCCATGTTTCTTGTACAATTCAAAACCAGGGTTTTCTGGATACATTCCACCAACAACTGGTAAGTGTAAGTTCTCATCTACCAATTTGGCAACTGCACCAGCGGCGACACCGTAACGACCAGCGTTAAAGCTTGGTCCTACGATAACTAAGTCTGGATCGTAACTTTTAATCATTTCAAGAACAGTTTCTGAAGCTTCTTCTTCATTTTCATTGAAGTAGCTATCACCACAGATAACTGTACCAACGATATCAGCCACATCGCTTAGTTGAGCCTTGAAAGCCATACCAGGTCCCGCAACACCGTCACGTTTTTCTGGTTTAACTTCGGCCTTTTCTTCACCACCAATCCCGGCAAAGAATTGATTTATATAATGAACAATTCTTTTTTTGCCCATCTTAGTTCCTCCTTTACAAAGGTTTGGGAAGTAGCGAATTCCTATGCGCGATATTCTTTGACTTCTTTAATAATGGCATCTTTATCCAATACCATTTCCATCATTGATACTTGTTCTTCGTATACTGCGGGATCAACTTCATCCTTTAGTTCAAACATGTGATATGCACCGAGTCCTAACTGAACTCCTGCTAATGGACCTGCGAATGTTGGATCACCAGTTGATACGGTTTCAGCAGCCAAGCCACAAGCTTCGGCCTCTCCACCACCTAGTACTACTACTAGATCGTCTTTTCCGTATTTGTCTGCTAGATCTTTAATTCTTTGTTGGTTTTCCAAGTCCATAGCACCGGCGCTCGTTCAAACGAAGCATTCAGTAGTTGAAAATACAACTTCTGCGCCTGCTGTTTTGACACAAGCCTCGATAGCCATACCAGGAATTCCATCACGGTCGCCTAAAATGGCAACTTTTTTGTTTTCAAGAATACCCATAATGCTCTCTCCTTCTCTATTTTTTATTAAATTAATGTTTACTAACTAACTGACTAAATAGTCTTAGCTGATAGTGTGTTGAAACCTAATTCGTTTGTTGCACCTGTGATAACTTGGATTTCTGCTTCGATGCTTCCATCGTCATGCAAACTTCCATCCCAAGCACCAGCAATAACGTTTGCGGCTTCTGGATGACCAATAACTGTCTTCATAACTGGTAGGTTAACAACAACGTTAGCGTTACCTGCAGTTACAACAGCGTCACCTTTAGGTGTTGAATCAGCTAATGATTGACTGGCACCATCTTGTCCAGCATATTCATCAGTTACAAGAACTGTCTTGATACCTTTGTTTTCAAGGTTGTTACAGTTCATAACTAAGTCAGCATCAGGATTACCAAATCCTTCTTCTGAGATGATTGCTGCATCTGCGCCAAGCATTTCTACTAATTTAGCAGTCATATTTGATGAACGTTTCTTGTCTTGCAATGTCACGTTCTCATTGGTAATGACACATCCGATAAAGTTAATATCTTTACCATGTTTCGAATATAAGTCTTTAATAACAGGACTGTTCAAATGAACATATGATGGGTTCTTATCACAAGCTGAAACACAGTTACCACTTGCAATAGCTCCATCAAAGGCTTCTGTAGGATACATAAATGTAGGAACGATCTTCATAGCGTCAGCGCCATAATAGAATGTGTTATGCATCAAGCCTTGTGTTTGTAGAGCATATACGTAAACTACTTTTGGAAGATCTGGATATTCTTTAACTTGTTCCAAGAGAGGTTTTGTTTCATAAACTTCTTCATTGTCAGGTTTAAGATCCTTAGCTACTTCTCCAATATAGTTAGATGCTCTAAATCCAAGCAAACGTAGAACTTCTTCATGTTCGTGTTGTTTGATTGAATCTTGTGGTTCCATCTTTAAGACAATGTTGTTTGTCTTTGAGAATGGTGTATATTTAGCACCTTCTCCACTCATGTCGATGATTCCTTCTTGGAATCCAACAATCTTACCTGTTGTAACAATTGCTGCACCTTTAAGTACATTTGTTTGTCCTGAACCTACTTGGTCAACGTTGTTTACGATACCTGGGAAGATACCGCCTTGGCCGTCGACCTTAACACGTGGTTCGATGACATCCTTAACAGGAATGATCCGAGTGTTATCACCTGGTTTAGCAAGGTAAACTTCCAGTGATTTGATTCTTTCATCTCCGCCGATAGCTGCTTCGATCAGTTCGTCTTTATTAACGAACAATGTGCCATCTTTAACTTCGGTCTTGTCGCCGAATTCAATATCGTTAATGATGACGTTGCCGATTGTTAGTCGCATAATATCCCTCCTTAAGCATATTGATGATGATCACAGAACTATTTGAATTTAAGCTTTTGCTGTTAATTCATCTAATTTTTCTGTAACAGCTGCCATTCCCTTGTCTTCAAGAATATCTTTGCCAAGAGTAGCAACTTTTTCACCATCTCTGTAGAACAAATATGCAGGGATACCCATAACCTTTTGTTTCATAGCAGTTCTCATGTTGCCTGTTGTATCAAATGCAAAGAATGTAGCTTCGTCTTTTTTCTCTTCAGCTAATTTTTCAACATCTGGCATCAAAGCCATGCATGGTACACATTTTGGACTGAAGAAGTCGATCATAATTAGTCCTTTTGTGTCTGCGATTGTGCTTTCTAAGTTTTCTTTTGTTAAATGTTCCATCATAATTTTCACCTCCCCTCAAGGGGTTTATATTTTGTGTTACTTAACTAAATCTTGTACGTAAGGTTTTACTAAATCTTCAACTGCTTCGGGAGTGATATTCTTTACGCCTTCTAGACGGGCAACGTCTTTACCATCTTTGAATAAGACGATACTTGGGATTTCTGTAATGTTGTATTGTGTGGCTGTCTTCTTAGCTCTGTATGTATCTAACTTAACTAAGCCAACTGCATCATCTTTTTCTTCAACTGCTTTTTCAACAGAAGCGATAGAATCAATACTTTCTTGAATTTGTGGAGCCCAGAATGCCAAGATAGTTGGTTTTTCTTTACTTGCATCAAGAACATCATTTTGTAATGTTTGTAATTCTGACAAGTACTTTTCAGCTGCTGATGCTGCGATTGCACCATCTGAAGCTGCGGTAACAACTTGACGTAGGTATTTAACTCTTGCATCCCCAACTGCATAAACGCCAGGAACGTTAGTTTCCATCATATCGTTAGTAACTAGATAACCACGATCGTCTAATTCAACTTTTCCTTTAAGGAAGTTTGTATGTGGTTCTGTACCAATAAATACGAAGACACCATTTGTTGGATAATCTGTTAATTCACCAGTGTTAATATTCTTTAGCACTACCTTTTCAACTAATCCATCACCGGCAATTTCTTGAACGGTTGAGTTCCATACCCATTTGAGTTTAGGATTCTTCATTGCTTTTTCAGCACTTGCCTTGTTGCAGTCAAGATTTCCTTCTTCGTGGATAACGATAACTGTTACAGTTTCAGCAAACTTTGTAAGATACTCTGCTTCTTCAATAGCGGCATCACCATTACCAACAACTACAACATCTAGGTCAACGAAGAAATCAGCATCGCATGTGGCACAATAACTAACGCCTTGACCACTTAATTCAGCTTCGCCCTTAACTCCAATTTTTCTAGGTGTAGCACCTGGTGACAATACAACTACTTTAGATTCAAAAGTATCGCCTTGTTGTGTATGAACTTTCTTTACTGGTCCTGAGAAATCAACTTCATCAACGTTTCCTCTGATGAATTCTGTTCCGAAATATTTAGCATGATCAGCAAATTTCTTCATAATTCCTGGACCGGTCGAACCTTCAAAGAACCCAGGATAATTTTCCATTTCTTCGGTTGTTGCTGCTTGTCCACCTGGTTCAGCGTTCTTATCTACTACCGCGGTTTTTAATTTAGCACGGCTTCCATAAATCCCTGCTGCAAGTCCGCCAGGTCCAGCACCGACAATCAAAAGATCATATAACTCAGACATAAAGTTTTCTCCTTCCATACGCAGACATCTGCAGTCCGTTTACTCGTGGTACTCGTAAGGTAAACTCTCAATGGCAGAATCAAGCAAATCTAAATCGATAACTTGAAAATCTTCTAATGTGCTTTCACTGTATCCTTGATCTCTTGGACGAAGTTTTTTCAGAACTTGAATCGCTCCTTCGATCAAAGTTAATGAAAACATATCGAGGTCTCCTTCGCGGTCACTTAAGACTAAACTTTTGTAAGGACTTTGATTCGGTTTGATGCTGCCAGCTAGTGGATGATTTATCAAATTTGCTCCAAGATGAATGGCATCCCGGCCGTGGGTAAAAATATCTGCAACTGTTAAATTTTCGTCAAAATGAGTGATTTCAGAATATTTATCTTTGACCATCGGATTGTTAGTTAAAATATAAAAATTTGCCATTGTTTCGAGCTCTCTTTGTTAAATTTTTCACTTTACTTACACACTGAATATATCTTAAAAAATCAAGTATTGCAAGCGTTTTCCGTAAATTATAATTAATTATTTTATTTAAAATATAGTTAGAAATTATCTAATTTTCAAATATATTTTAATAACAAAATATTGAAATAAAATATCTCTTTTTTATCAATTTGCTACTGATGAAAGCGATTTTCCGTTTTGTAGATCATATCTTTTTCCAATATAATATTTTTTCCAAAATATCAAATTCATATCTCTTTCTCTCAGAAAATAAATTAGATTTTTGAGGAACAAACTTTTTTGAAAAATAAAAATAAATTAACCAAATTTTGTTATCAATTGATAAACGTTTTCCATAACTTGGAAACCATTTTCATGAATGTATTCATAAAATAGACATGTGTTCATTGATTAGATAACTAATGTTTTCACAAATAACGTCAAAAAAAATCAATAGATAACATGTTTTTTCGAATACGCAAAGTACAATACTGCACCAATTGCTAACCAGCCAATATAGCTTAACCAGGCTGTACCAGGTAAATTAAATAGTAAAATCACACATACCACAGCTGATGCAATTGGGATCACATTGCCAAATGGCACTTTGAATGAGCGTTTCAATTCAGGATGTTGCTTTCTCAATAGGATCACTGCTATTGAAATAATGAAGAAAATACATAATGATCCAACATTAGCAAACGTTGCTAATTTTTTAATATCGAAAAATCCTGAACAAGTTGCGGTGATCAATCCAATCATCCACAATGATTTGTTTGGCGTGTGGCTCTTCTTGCTTAATTTGCTAATTGAAGGTGGTAAAAATCCTCCACGACTCATTGACATAGCAATATTTGAAGCAGCATAGATAAATGCTAAGATAACCGCCAAGATACCAAGGATCGCACCGGCTGAAACAACTTGAGCGACACCTGGATGATGAATTGTGATCAATACGAACGCCATTGCTTCTGGAACGTTTAATAGGTTATATTTCACATCTCCCGTCATTACTAAACTGACCACGATATAAAAGATCGTTGAAATTACTAGTGATGCAATAATTGCAATTGGCAAGTTTTTCTGAACATTCTTACAATCTTCGGCCGATGTTGCCAACGCATCAAACCCTAAGAATGAGAAAAATACCGTTGAAGCTCCGGTAAAAATACCTCTAACTCCAAATGGTAAAAATGGATTCCAGTTTGAAGGATTGATATTAAGTGCACCAACAACAATAAATAAAATAATGATTCCTAATTTAACCAGAACCAAAATATTGTTGATAGTTTTACTTTCGCTCATCCCTCTAGTCAATAACAAGGTTATTAACAAGACGATAATAACGGCTGGTAAATTTATTAATCCTCCGTTAAATGGATCCGCCGTCAAAATTCTTGGTATATGAACGCCTAATTCTCTTAAGAAAGAATCTACATAACCTGTCCAACCAGTTGCAACCGTTGCTGTAGTTGTAATGTAAACTCCAACAAGTGTCCAACCGGAGAAGAAGGCAATTTGTTCGCCCATAGTAATCCAAGAATAGACATACGCACTTCCAGAACTAGGAATCGTGGTCGTTAATTCTGAATAGCAAAGTCCAATCAGTGCGCTTGCCAATGCAGCGATTAAGAATGAGAAGATTACCGCAGGACCAGCATCCGTGGCAGCAACAATACCTGTCAGTACCAAAATACCAGTTCCGATGATAGCTCCTATTCCCATAATAGTTAGATCGAAAAGCCCTAATGTTTTGGGCTTACTCTTTGAGTCACACATTAAATCGTCAATCGATTTTCGTCGCATGATAGTCCCTACTCCAAGCTTTTATGTTTTGTAATCGCTTTCATCAATGTATATGATATCACTATTTCGTAGAAACTTTCAGTAAATTTGTGATTATTTTAACAAAAATTTTCCTAAATTAATTTTCGGTAAAACAAATTTGATTATTTTCATGCCAAATGGTAAATATCATGACAAAACTCTGCGTAGCTTACTGTGTCACCCTTTACAGTGGTATATCCAATTTGTTTTTTTGAAAACTTTGCTTACAACTTAGACAAAAATCATTTTTTGCCCTTTTAAATTTTTTTATTTTTGTTAGAATGATTGTGAAAACATTCTCAATCAATTCCGGACATAGGAGGAATTAACGATGGGCGAAGACGCACAGCTCAAAAGAAATGTTGGCTTTTGGGCAGCCCTTTCAACAGTTATCGGAACGTCGATCGGAGGAGGAGTTTTCTTTAAGACCCCCGTTGTAACGCAAGTAACCGGATCAGCTAATATGACCCTTCTGGCTTGGTTGATCGGTGGATTGATCACCATTGCCGCTGGTTTGACAACAGCTGAACTTTCAGCTGCTATTCCAGAAACCGGTGGTATGGTGGAATACATCCATCACACCTACGGAAAAACCTCAGCCTTTATGATTGGTTGGGCTGAAATGGTTATTTACTTCCCCGCTAATATATCCGCGTTATCGATTGTTTTCAGTACTCAATTGCTCCATTTGCTCGGCGTTGACCGCAGTTGGTCAATCCCCGTAGCATTATTGGTTGCATTCTCAATTACAGGAATTAATTTGATGGGAGCTAAATTTGCTGGTAACTTCCAGACATTTACAACTGTCTTCAAATTGATCCCGATCGGTTTAATCATCATCGTTGGTTTGTTTGCTAAGGACGGAGCACCCGTTCCACTCTTCCCTATTCAAGCAGGTCACGATATCAACTTCATGACTGGTTTAGGTCATGGACTTCTAGCTACCATGTTTGCTTACGATGGTTGGATTCAAGTTGGTAATATCGCTGGAGAATTGAAGAACCCTAAGCGCGATCTGCCACGTGCTATTATCTTCGGTCTCCTTGGTATCACTTTAATTTACGTCTTTATTAATTTTGTATTCTTGAAGACATTACCACTTGCAAGTATCATCGGTAACGAAAGTACAGCTGCTGACGCTGCCAAAGTAATCTTTGGTGACTTCGGTGGTAGATTAGTTACTATCGGTATTTTGATCTCAGTCTACGGTGCAATTAACGGTTACACTATGACTGGACTTCGTATCCCTTACGCAATGGCTAAAGACAAGACTTTACCATTCAGCGAAAAACTTTCGAAAGTTTCAAAATACGGAATTCCATTCGTTGCTGCATTGGTACAATTAGCTATTGCTTGTGTCATGGTATTTATCGGAGATTTCAATACACTAACAGACATGTTGGTATTCGTAATTTGGATCTTCTACACAATGACATTCGCTGCTACAATCATTTTAAGAAAACGTGAACCTGAAATGAAACGTCCTTACAAGGCTCTCTGGTATCCAGTAACACCAATTATTGCGATCCTGGGTGGTATCTTCATCGTCGTTTCAACTATCTTCACACAAACTGGTTTGGCATTGCTTGGTTTGGCTGTAACACTTCTTGGCCTTCCATTTTATGCTTATGCTAGACATCATTATGGCAAGACAGACGAACTTAAATAGGACGTCTGAGCCATAAAAAAAAGCAATCTTCGAGTTTCGAGCGACTCGTGAGATTGCTTTTTATTTTGGGTTGGTTTGCGTTGTATTGCCGGCTCCGGACGGAAATCGCTTTCGAGGATCCGTGACATGCTGGGCACAACTTTAAGCCAAGTGTCACTGCGTGACGGCTTGTCTTAAAGCTTGGCCTCATCCTAAGCAATAAATTGCTAAGGATGATTTCAGCATTTGGTCCCCACGCGATTTCCGTCCTCCGCCTAAACAGAGTTAAGTCAAGATCTCCTCGTATGTTGAAAGAAGGTATGCGAGCTAATTATCCTAAACTTGCTGTAAAAACCATATTGCTTTTCTCAGCGACGCTATGCGTCACTTACGATTTCAATGATGCAATTTATCCATTTTTGTTCATTCATATTCCAATGGATTTTATAGGAATGCTGTCATGACGCTTCCAACTACTATTAAGGCTAAGCCTGACAGGGTGAATTTCATTTCCCTTGGGGTCTTGCTTTCGTGGAGTATGAATAGGCCTCCTAAGGTTGATACTACTACGTTCATTTGGGTGATTACGAATGACGTTGCTACTCCGGCATCTTTTGCCGCGAAAATGTAGGCTAGCGATGAAATTCCGAACACTATTCCGATGATTCCGTTTTGCCAGCTTTCCTTTTGTGCGAAGCTCTTCCCTTTGGTTCTAACTAAGTTGTAGATGATTGCTCCCACAAAGATTCCTAACATTTCTGGAAAAAGTAGATGTGTTCCTGAAACTGAGTCTAATGCTTTTGGCAAGGCACTGTAAGCCCAATATCCAATTGTTGTTGGAACCAAAACTGCTAAGCCACGTCCAATTGACGCACTGGCTGAATTGCCTTCTTTTTTATCAGTGATAGCTGTTAATGCAACACCGATAACAACTAGCAAGATAGCAATTGCTCCGACCCATTTGGAATAAGATTTGTTCCATTCGCCAAAAATTAAAATACCGATCAACGATGTACCGACAACTTGCAATCCAGTTGAGATTGGCATCGTTCTAGTAACGCCAATTTGGGTAAAGGCCACGTATTGTCCTGCTTGAGCCAATGACCATAAAGCTCCAGCTAGAAATGCCCACCAAAATCCAGATCCGCTAGCGGTTCCAAAAATCGCCCACATGATTACTCCGACGATGGCGGCACCAAATCCAGTTCCAAAAATTTGGTTAGAAGGACTTCCTCCGACTTTAGTTGCAATCAGCGGTTGAACACCATAACCAATGGCTGGAATCAGTGCTAATAAGACTCCCACAATAAATCACTCTTTTCTATCTAAAATTGTATTTTTTACTAAAGACTGTATTTGTCTAGACCAATAGTTATCATACTACAAACAAGGTGACATCATTACAGATTTTTTAAATAGTAAAAACTTTGTTTGAAATCATAACAATTCTGATTAGACTAAATCACATTTGAGATATTTGCAAACAATTTCACTCAAAAAAAAGACCTGACATCGTCAGATCTTAATCTTGCTCTATTAAGCTTTTTCAACAGTAACTTCTTCCATAACAACATCCTCGTTTGGCTTGTCATTATTGTTACGTTTAACTTTACTGATTTCTTTGACAACGTCCAAGCCTTCGATAACTTGCCCAAAAACAGTGTGTCTGTGGTCAAGCCATGGAGTACCACCCTTTTTGTATTCAGCTATGATCTCTTCAGGATAACCAGCCGAAGCCATGTCCTTCAACATACGTTTAGGCATGTTCTCGTTTGATACGATGAAGAATTGACTGCCATTAGTGTTAGGACCAGCGTTAGCCATTGATAAGGCACCATTAAGGTTAAAAAGTTCATTTGAGAACTCATCCTCAAATTGACCACCATAAATACTTTCGCCACCAGCACCTGTACCAGTAGGATCGCCACCTTGGATCATGAAATCAGGAATGACACGGTGGAAAATAACACCATTGTAATAGCCTTTTTCAGCCAAGCCGATGAAGTTTTTGACAGTCTTTGGAGCTAGGTCGTCAAATAGTTGAATTTTGATGTCGCCATGATTTGTTTTGATAGTAACTTTGCTGCCAGTTGCATTTTCTAAATCTAATTGTGGATATGACATTAATAAACCCTCTCTTATACCTAATTAGTCTTGAGACAATAGTAGCATAATACGTCACTTTGGATGTGTATACCAGTGATTTGAATTGTGGTTGTATAAGACTTTCCTAAACTACTTTTAATGCGGTATGCGGGCCGACTCCGGGGTGGTTCCGCTCTTTCGGCTCTGGCATCCTTGATTGTTCGTTGGCGTAGCCAACATTTTAGACAGTGGCGCACGCGCCAAAGGCGACGTACGTTCCATAATTTATTTCACTACTGAGGCCGAGCGCTCCACCACCCCTCCGTCTAAATATCATCAAATCTCCCCCCTTATAGAAAGAAGGTATGTCGGCAGTGTTAGAAATTACCGAGGACTTGTCTGTTCACTCTAGTTCACCTATAACTTTGAATTGAATCTCGATTCTATTTGATTCTGATGGCGTCGCGGTTACTCCTCCATTGTTCAAAATCAGGCAAAAACTTTCATTTGGTCGACTAACTTCAAGTTTATACAAGTAAATGTCGCATTCCTTATTTCAAATATATTTAGGGACTTTGACTTGACTCTATTTAGACGGAGGACGAAAATCGATGCCCGGCTCAGTAGGGAAGTTATTGTTGGTCGGCGATGACGCCGGCTTACAATAAGAGGCAGCTTTGAGATGTTTTCGGTTTTTGAAAATAGCTCAAAGTGTCTCCCCTACGTTCCAGACGAAAGGCAATCGATTTCCGTCCGGAGTCGGGTCTCACACGACCAACAAAAAAACCACCTCCGTTTAGAAGTGGCTCTACTTGTTTGCCAATAACTTATCTAGTAACAAATACATGAAAAACGTCAGATAAAAACCGACTCCGTAACACACTAGTGTTACGCCGATATCGACCATTATCACTGTTCGAAAGCTTGGGACCAAGAACTCGACGATGAACAAGATCATTCCAATTAGAACTGCAAGCGACCCCCAGAAAAACAAATACTGATGATTGTGCACCTGAAAGATTGGCTGATGCTTGTTGATGTCTGTCTCCGTCTTATAAAGTGGGTTCACTTGCAGGTGTCCCACGTAATTGACAATTGCCCAGATGGCTGCGACTAATGTAGCCAGTACTGTCCCAACTACAAAGAAACTGATTATTTTATCTCGAGGACTCATCAAGTCTATTAGATAGGTAATAAAAAATATTGCGATCGAGATCAATAAGATCCATTTACTCTTGATTTGTTGAATCGAAAATCTCTTCAAAATTAATTACCTCACATTTAGGTTTTCCGTAAGCCTAGATTTTAGTCCTAAATTATGAATTTTCATAGAAATTTCGATAAATTATTACTTTAGAAAAAAGTTTTACTTACCACAATCATAAATAGTAACAAAATTACTGATGAACTCAATGCAACTAGAACTGCATTTTTCCCACTGCTAACGAAAGCTTTGAAATTGACTGTCATACCTAAAGCTGCCATCGCCATCCCTAGTACTAGATAAGCGAGCTTAACTAAGAAGTCTAAAACGTTGGCTGTCATTGGTACGAAGGTACCGATCACACTGGCAGCTAAGAATCCCGCCATGAACCAAGGTATCGGCAATTTTTGTTTAGTAGCATCATCAGCTTTTTTCTCAGAATGTTGATACCAGATTCCAATGATCAAAGCAGCTGGAGCTAATAGCAACACTCTTGAAAGTTTGGTAATGATGGCTGCGTCAAGGCTGACCGGACCGCCAGCTCCACCGGTTGCGATGGCATGGGCGATTTCGTGCAATGACCCACCTGCCATTACACCAAATTGTGAAGGAGACATATGCAACAATGGCTTGATCGAAATCTCGATCAAGGTGAAGACTGTTCCTAAAATTGCGACGATAGCGACCGCCAAAACTTCTTCGTTTCTTTTTTTATGTTCCTGGTCTTTATCAACTTTGATCTGTGGCGACACGCCCATCACGGCGGCGGCTCCACAAATTCCTGTTCCACTGGCTGTCAAAATTGCCAAGCGTTTGTTGACACCTAACTTACGCGCAATATTGTATGTCAAAATGATCACACCTGTCACAACAACGGCAGCGACCAAGATTGTTTTAACTCCTGCATGAGCCAGATCTACCAAGTTGAGTTTGAATCCTAAGAGAATAATTCCTAGTCTCAAAAATTTGTTAGAAATAAAGCCAATTCCAACTTCGGCTTTTTCAATAGCTGGTCGATAAACTTGAAATAGCATCCCTAAAATCAATGAAATAACTAAGGCACCAATGATCGACAAGTATGGCAGTCCACCTAGCAGCGTTCCAATGATTGAACAAATCAAAGTCATTAAAAATGCATAAATAAATCCACGTTCGAAAAATTTTACGTACATATTCATCCCCCTTTGCGTAATTTAAATAGTAATATAAAAGTATCATAAGTAAAAATTAGTATTTCTTGCTACATCATAAGTTTTACTTATACCGGAGGTCGAATATGCTAGATAAACGTTATCAAACCTTGATTATCCTTGAAAACACGGGATCTTACACAGCAACTGCAAAGCAGCTTTTTATCACGCAACCGGCTGTTTCTCAGCAAATTAGTTCACTGGAGACCGAATTACATCTCCATCTCGTCAATAATAACGGCCACCGGATCGAATTGACTGAACAAGGAGTCAAACTTGCTGAACTTGCTAAGCAGATCGACATTGAAACTAGCAAGGTCATTCAGACTATGCAAACTAACGCAGACCAAAATCGATTGAAGATGGGCTGCACCTTGAGTTTGAGCACTACTCTGTTGCCAAAATTCATCCAAAATCTTTCCAGCAAGTTTCATATTTTAACTTCGGAAATCAATAACACAACTCACATCCTTCAAAATATTCGTGATGGCAGGATCGACTTTGGCTTGATTGAAGGCAATTTTAACAAGTCAGAGTTCGACTCGATTTTTTTACAAAATGAGAACTTCATTGGCGTCAGCAATCCTGCTCTTAATTTCGACTCAAAGAACATTGTCGACTTGTTCGATAAAAATCTTTACGTCCGTGAAATTGGCTCGGGTAGTCGCGAAATTTTAGAACATTGGCTTGGCACGCAAAATTTTTCGATCAATGACTTCAAGCATATTATCGAAATCGCTAGTCCATCGGTCATCGTGCAACTATTGCAGCAGTCTCCTGGCATCAGTTTTATTTATGAATCATTGGTGGAAACTGAAATAAATGACGGCAAACTAAAAAGACTCGATCTCAACGGATTTAATATTTCTCATCCGATCAACCTAGTCTTTTTAAAAAATAGTTATTTTACTGATACGTATCAACAACTCGCTGACACGGTGCTTAATCGATAAATTCCGTTTTGAAGATGCCTGAGAAGATCCCAGCATAATAGGCAATAAGATCAATGTAGTCTTGTTTTTCAAAGTCGCCATTGTGATACATCATCGAATACTTAACGCCTTGTTCCAGTGCCAATTTTGATGACATTGTAAAGCCATTTCGTTCATAAAACTTCACCCGACTGCGACGTTGTGCTGCATTGTCGGCGGTATCATCGATTGGTTCGACACTGATTGCAAAGTGTTGGCCCTCATACATTTTAAAAATGTCTTGAAGGATCTTACTACCATATCCTCCACCGCGTAATTCAGAATTGACTGCTAAATAGAAGATGTACGTCAGTTTTTGACGACTGATGATATAGGCAAAACCAACAAATTGGTCGTCATCGTAAAAAGCAATAAATTCGATAAATTGCTTTCTAGACTGCATCATTAACCACATCCAAGGAACACGTTCTTCTTTGGGGAATGCTTCAAAATACATTTTTTTCATCAGTTGATAGTCATTTGAATGTCTAGTAATTATCTTTTTAGTTAGAATACTAACACCTCATTTTTCCTCATCAATTGTTTCTTGCAATTGTGCATCGTATCTTCTGGCGAGTGGCACTGTCAAAACTAGTAATCCACAAAGTAGCGTACCAATTCCGGATACGACAAACAAGTTGTTGACCCCAATTGAATCGGCTAAAGGTCCGGCAAAAATCAGTCCGACGGGACCTGATAGATTCATCAATGAATTAAATATTCCCATGATCCGTCCCAGGATCTCTGAAGGATAGCTTTGTTGAAGCATCGCTATCAATAAGGTACTGAAAAATGGCGACGCTATTCCGGCTATTGCATTGAGGATGCCAAACCAGATCAATCCACGAAAGTTGCCTGGTAGATTGCCACTGAAGATAAAGGCTACTCCTAGAAAAAGCATTGACCAAAGGATCGGAGTCACTCGATCTTTCCACTTTCCAAATAAGCCAATGATGCCTCCACCCAGCAACATTCCGGCTGAAAAGATTCCTTCAATGATTCCGGCTTCACCGACTGTCCCGTGAAAATATGACATCGTCATCAAAGGATACATCGTGGTTGCTGGCATGAAAAATAGCGTATACAACGTTCCCAACAACGTCAGCATCCATAAGCCACGTTTACTTTTTAACTTAGTCAGACCAAATTTGACGTCTGCCAACAATTTAATTTTTTCATTAAAAATCGGTCTTTCGGGAATCTTGATCCAGAGGTTGATCGGTGTCGCAAACATTGCCCCTAGTGGATCTAGCAATACTAAAATTGGTAGCGGTATGATAGCAAATAACAATGCACCCAAGGCTGGGGCGATTATCAAATTGGAGTTTTGGACCACGCCTAGTTGTCCATTCACCCTAGTCAGTTGATCTTGTGGCACCATGGTCGGCATCATTGATTGGATCGTCGGCATCTGGAAAGTCTGAGCAACTGACCGAATGAATAGCACAACAAAAATTATCCAGATTGGTATATTGTGATCGATAAAGCCGGCAATACTCAGTAAAATCGCGGCTAATGCGGAAACAATATCTGGTATGATCAGTAAAGCTTTTTTATTATGACGGTCAACGAAGGGGCCGACTAAAGGGCTCAGCAAGACCATTGGCAGCATACCAACTAAGGTTGCAGCACTCAAAATCGTGGCTGAACCAGTCCGTTTGGTCAAATACCAGATGATAGCGTATTGGACGATCATACTAGTTATCCCGGAAACAAATTGACCGGTCAAAAATGAATATATATTTAACCGCCAATTTTTTACAGCAGAAAATTGTTCTGGCATCGATTCACCTCCATTCTTCTTAACCAAGACCTGATCTTCATCTGGAGGTTGGTAAGTCAAGAATCACTTGTAAAATTCATCACTAACTTGATTTAAGCATCATCGACAATTAATTGCTAGATGTTTTGAAGTTTACGGTATGAAAGTAGAATTAGAGAACAAAATAACGCAATTTCACAGAATTATCCTGGTAAAAAGGCCAATTCAACTGAATTGACCTTTTTACTTCTATTTATTGTTATTGCAATTTTTTCTGCAATGCCTTGGGCGACTGAACTTTAAACTTTTGTTTGACTGTCTGTAGCCACTTGATTGCAAATTCTTCATTATAAAAATCTTTTTCCAGCACTAAGATTCTGTCTGGCAGGTTTACTACTTTATCACGTTTAAACGTCTTATTAACAAATGCATGTTGTGATGGATTGAATTCTAGATTGACTAGATAACGATCTCGAAACGACCGCGGATCTTCGGTTCCGTTTTTTAAGTCAAATGGTTTGCGAATAAACTTGGTTCGCGTGGTTTCTAACTCATAAATGGATTCGACTTTAAAAATCCGGAGGTCATTACGCAAACGACAAAATGCCCAAATATACCACTCGTGGTCTTGATAGAACACTTCCATCGGTTCAATATCGCGTGTCGTGAAGACACCCTTGGTATCGTAATACTGAATATTTAAGACCCGATGTTTCTGACTAGCTAGATACGCTTGGGCTGCGTTTGAAGCGATGTCTAGATTAATCAGATGGGCAGCTTCGTGCAAATCTGGGTATGATAAAGTGCCATAAGGCAAACGGTCAGCTTCATCCATTAATTTTTTCACAAAATTCGCAAGGGAGCGTTTGTTCATGGGAATCGATTTATTAGTAATGGCTTGATTCAATGCCAAAAATTGATTTAGTCGCACAAATCGTCTGAACATCACGATCTGCGTGTTCAACGCATAGGTTGGATACCGTCCAGAACTAACTTTGATATCAAAATTTAACTTTTTGAGTAGCGTAATGATGTCAGAAATTTCTTCAGGCTGACAATCCAAAATTTTACATAGTTCCGTGCGACTTTCTTTTTCAGCTTCTAACAATCGAAAAACAACGGCCATTACGTGGTTTAATTCCATGACTTAGCTCCCATATTATTATTTAAGTTTGAAAATTTCAGTTCCTAAATACTACTATATGGAATGGTCCAGACTTTTGAAAGTCTTTTTGAAAAAATCGATTCCTCACTACATAAAAAGCGAAAATCCAAAGATTTTCGCTTTTTTACTACAATATCTCAACTTGGTCTTGATAACGTTCTGAATTATTAAACTGCATTAACACTTTTTCACAAAGGTATTGATTTTCAAACACCACTAAATCAAATTTTCTTTGCGAAATATAATAGGAAACTAAATGTGAAAAGTAAACGAATCTCAGCATATCGTTGTAATTATCTTTGATCTTTAAAGCCTTTTGCACAAAGGTATTTACTACTTTATCGCCAACTTTAATATACGCTGGCATCTTAATAAATTGGATTCCAACGCCCTTGTGATCATTTGCCCACTTTTTATTATTTTTACTTAAAACCGTATAAATTTCTGTCTCGCTGTCCACGATGGGAACGTCGGATAAGTCCATTGCAACAATGACTTTCACCATTATCTACCTCACTTTTTTTAAATTATTTGACTATCAATCAACATTCTTATTGTTTGTTTGCATCTAAAAATATTTATTATTTTATTTTAGACTAATTTTTTCCAAATGTACAACATTACGAACATTGTATTGCCAATGTTTAAAGCGGTTTCAATATGTTTATGTGGTATAAGTGGTCAGTTAGCCTTGCCTAATTTTATGGTTCACATATGCTAAGTGATGCTTTAGAATGTATACGACAAGAGAAAGGGGAATTATATATATGTCAGATAATAAGAAATCTAAGGGCGGGTTGATCCAATACGCAAATGGCCCATCTTTGGAAGAAATCAATGGTACCGTTAAAGTACCAAAGGGCAAGGGATTCTGGAAAACACTTTTAGCTTATTCAGGTCCCGGTGCCCTCGTAGCCGTTGGTTACATGGATCCAGGTAACTGGTCAACATCTATTACCGGTGGTCAAAACTTCCAGTACCTACTAATGTCAGTAATCCTAATTTCGAGTTTGGTTGCGATGCTTTTGCAATACATGGCGGCTAAACTAGGAATCGTGACTCAAATGGATTTGGCTCAAGCTATTAGAGCTAGAACTAGTAAATCCTTGGGAATCGTTCTGTGGATTCTAACCGAGTTGGCCATCATGGCCACAGATATCGCCGAAGTAATCGGTGCGGCGATTGCTTTATACCTGCTATTCAATATTCCTTTGGTAGTAGCCGTATTTATCACCGTACTTGATGTTCTGTTACTTCTTTTACTTACAAAGATTGGTTTTAGAAAAATCGAAGCTATCGTTGTTGCTTTGATTCTTGTTATTATTTTCGTTTTCGCATATCAAGTTGCTCTATCAGATCCTAACTGGGGAGCCGTAGTTAGAGGTTTAGTTCCATCAGCTGATACTTTTGCCAGTGGACATTCTGTTAACGGTATGACACCACTTTCAGGTGCATTAGGTATCATCGGTGCTACTGTTATGCCTCATAATCTTTACTTGCATTCTGCTATTTCACAAACAAGAGCTGTTGATCACAACGATGAAGAAGACGTTGCTACAGCCGTTCGTTTCTCAGCTTGGGATTCAAATATCCAATTAACAGCTGCTTTCTTCGTTAACGCCCTACTATTAGTTATGGGTGTGGCCGTATTTAAGAATGGTGCCGTTCAAGACCCTTCATTCTTCGGTCTATATGATGCTTTAAAAGATACATCAACATTAAGTAACCCCGTATTGATCGGTGTTGCTAAGTCAGGTGTTCTAGCTACATTATTCGCCGTTGCCCTATTGGCATCAGGTCAAAACTCAACTATTACAGGTACTTTGACTGGTCAAGTTATCATGGAAGGTTTCGTCCACATGAGAATGCCACTTTGGCTACGTCGTTTAGTAACACGTTTGATCTCAGTCGTACCAGTTCTTATCTGTGTGGTTATGTTCAGTGGTAAATCTGCCGTTGAAGAACACATTGCTTTAAATAATTTAATGAATAACTCTCAGGTCTTCTTGGCCTTCGCCCTTCCATTCTCAATGTTGCCATTGCTATTGATGACTGACAGCAAAGTGGAAATGGGTAACCGTTTCAAAAATAGTTGGTGGATTCAAGGTTTAGGTTGGATCTCCGTTGTCGGATTAACATTCCTTAACATGCTAGGTTTACCAGATGCTATCGAAGCATTCTTCGGTGACAAGCCTACTGCTATGCAAACACAAATTGCACATACAATTGCATATATCTTAATTGTTGCTGTTGTTGCATTGTTGATTTGGACAATCTTTGAACTATATCGTGGTAATAAACGTTATGCTGAACAACAAAATTTAGAAGCTGACGCTGAATAATTACCATCTGGGGGAGAAAATTATGAGTGATAATGTTTTTAAAAGAATATTGGTCGGTGTCGATGACTCCGAAGATTCACTCTTAGCTTTAAAATATGCAATTCATACTGCCAAAGAGGATGACTCAGAATTGATCATCGCATCAATTCTTGAAGACAATACGATGAACGTATATGAGGCTTTGAGTAAGGATTATATCCATGGTGAACGTAAAGATCTTGAAAAGCACGTTCTCCAATATAAAAAGTTAGCTGAGGACGCTGGGGTCAATAATGTTTCTGCTGTTGTTGACGAGGGTGCTCCTGGTGAAACTATCATCAAGTCTGTCATTCCTGCATTTAATCCTGATTTATTGGTTATTGGTTCAGAAGCTCGTAAGGGTGTTAGAAAGCATTTTGGTTCTCAAGCATCTTATATGGCAAAGTATGCCGATATATCAGTGATGATATTTAGATAGTATTTACGCCCATGGTCGTTGGATCATGGGCTTTTTTTATATTTCGTTATATATTTTATATGCGGTATGCGGTCCGACTCCGGACGAAAATCGCTTTCGGGGATCCGTGACATGCTGGACACAACTTGAAGCCAAGTGTCACTGCGTGACGGCTTGTCTTCAAGCTTGGTCTTATCCTAAGCAATAAATTGCTAAGGATAATCTCAGCATTTGGTCCCCACGCGATTTCCGTCCTCCGTCTAATCTGGTTTAAATCAAAATCCCCTTTTGTTGTTTGAAAGAAGGAATGCGACTTTTTCTTGCCAAAGATTTGGGGTAGTCAGTTCACTCTGGTTTTGAGTGGGTTCGTTGGGTTTCACCCAACTTCATATCTCACTTGTTCCTCGTGAGATACTATTGGTTCACTCTGGCTTAAAGGGCTCGTTGAGCTTTGCCCAACATCACAACTCACTAGTTCCTAATGAGATATATCAACATCTACTCGTTGGGGTTCCCCCAACATCGATAAGTTCTTATTCAAGCCCACCAGTTTATTCATTGGATATGCATCATATAAACAATTTCCCTAAAATCAACAAGAGAATTGACGACATGAATACAACTGTCCAGTTATTTGATGTTCTTAAATGTTTTTCCTGTTTATCTCTATGAATAGATTCACGCGATATATCATCTTTTAAACTAACGAATTCGTTGCGTAATGATTCAAATTTCGTGTTTAGCTTATCAAATTTAAAACTATTTTCTGCTTGCATGCTCTCAAATTTGGTATCGAATTTATCATTAAGCTTGTCAAACTTCAGATTTGTCCCTGTTTGCATGCTGTCAAATTTCGTGTTTAGTTTATCGAATTTAAAACTATTTTCTGCTTGCATGCTCTCAAATTTGGTATCTAACTTATTATCGAGTTTATCGAATTTCATGTTTGTTTCAGTTTTCATACTGCTTAAATTGTTATCGAATTTACTATTGAGATTATCTAACTTGAAGTTAGTTTTGGATTGCATTTTATTCAATTTATTATCAAAGTTGTCTGATAAATTATTAAATTTAAGATCAACTTTATCTGACAAACTATGAATCCTAATATCTACTCTCTCGCTCAAATCGTCAATCTTGGTATCAACTCTATCTGACAATCCATCTATCTTTGTGTCAACTTTGTCTGACAAGTCATTCATCTTAATATCAAATTTATCTGACAAATTGCCAATTTTGATATCAACTTTATCATTCAAGTTATTTAACTTGCCATCAACTGTGTCGAATCTAAGATTCATGCTTTTTTCAAAATCTTTTTGCTGATCGTGCGAAACGTATTTATCGCTCATGATTATTGTTCCCCCTTCAACCGGTTTTGGTAATTGATTTTCATCGAACTCCATCATAGATCCCTCCAATTAAAACGTAATTTACTGTTAAATTACGCAATTGAATTGATTCCAACTTTATGATTTAAGTTCAAAGTTTATCTAAAAATATATCCTGATAATTGTCATAATTGCTAGAATTGCAATCATAATTGTCATCATGCCTAAATATACGATTACCGTTTTCTCCAAATAATCTACTCTTTGACCCAACAAATCGAACCGATCATCGGTAAATTTGAATTTTTCCTTTATTAAACTGATCTCTGCATCCAAATGATCAAACCTTGCAACAATTTTTTGAAACTTAAAATCAATTTTGTCGAATCGCTCATCTATTCTTTTAAACTTTTGATCCACCTGATCGAATCGTTTATTGACTTCTTCAAATTTCATATCAATTGCATCGAAGCGTTTGTCTAAATTGTCTTCAGCTGCTTTGAATTCATCTTTGGTAACATAATTACCCATGAAACCATTACCTCCATCACTTGAATTTGGAATGGGTGGATAGATCAGCTCATTTTCTGATTCTGTACTTGGCATCTTGTTCTCCTCTGAATAATATCATCATGCATTACTAAAATACTCAGTTTTCAGTAATTTCATTATTAGGATTTCTTATGATACCTAGGCATAAAAAAAGAACCTCTTATGAGAGGTCCTGATTGATTGCAAGTAGTTAAATCTGCAATATTATTCTGTTTTAAACCACACCTACCGCGCGTCCGATTGCATAAAATTCATGAATGATCATCGTGCGATATTGCTTATTTGAAAGTATGAGAGCAGCCATTACGACCACTGTCCAAAACCACCATGCTTGATAAAAAACTTTTGATGGCGCACGGCGTTTTAAAAAGCTTATTTGATGCGATCTCCTCCAATTACTATTGTCCATAATTCTCCTCCCCAGAAAAATCCATGTAACGCTTTCATTGTAGGAGTTTTGTATTATCGGACTGTGTTTAAATAATTAAGGTTCGATTACAAATAGACATTTTATCGATAAGGTTGGTTTATTCCCAGGTAGCATTTCCAAAAGTAACACTATATGGTCCAGAACCTTTGGCACCGTAATAAAAGACCATTGTTGCCTGTTTTCCAGCTGCTATGCTATCCGGAATGTTGTTATCATAGGTTTCAGCATTCAATTCGGCTATCTCATTTTGACTATCGTATAAGTCAAAACTATTTGGATTGAAATCCAATGGTGAGGATTTCGTATTTTCAACTGTGACTTTTACCGCTACTGGATGTTCGCCATCTTTTGCATCCAACAACTCGATTGAATTATCATCTTCGGCGGATTCAACTGTAACTTTTTCACCAGATTGAAATTCCATCGATTCGCCAAATGATGTCTTCCCGGTATCACTTGAAGTGTCTTCATCTGAATCATCGGAGTCGTAATCAGAGTCATCCCCTGAATCCGAAGAATCATCAGCATCGTCTGATTTAGTAGACGGTTTTGACGACGCTGTTTGGCTAATCTTAGTATGCCCAGTTCCTGTGTCATCGCTACTTCCAGGAACGATTACTGGAACAAATAAAAATAGTACTGCAACTATAAATAGCCAAAACCAGACATCTTTATAAAAAGGTGGTTTTCTTTGACTATGCTTTCTTGAATTTCTTGATTGTCTCGATCTTCGAGTATCCATTTATATCCCCATATTCTTATCAATTGACCTAATCGTTTAAATGTTGAATAGCATAATTTGCTTCGTCTTCAGTAAACTTCTCACCATAAGACGATGTTAGTTGGTCTTTGATTGCATCTGGCGACATAGACATATCCTTTTGATATGATTTAGCTTTTTCTAAAGCGTTCTTGTTATAGTCAGCCTTCAAATTATCGACTGCATATTGTGATGCTTCCGCGGAAAATTTTTCCCCTGAATCTGAAGATAACTGGTCGTAAATGCCTTGCTTAGACATGTGCATCATACTTGAATATGTTTTGGCCTTGTTCAAAGCCGAAGTATAGTCCGCTGGAACTTTATTTGCAGATGAATTCGATGAAGTACTCTTCTTATCGACTTTTTCAGACTTAGTTGAATCAGTCTTGGCCTCTTTATCGCTGTTGCCATGAGACTGAGTGCTACCGAATATTACAATAACGATAACTACTAAGATCCAAAACCACCATTTCTTGTAAAAAGGTTTCTTAGTCTTCCCCTGATTTTGATTATTGTTATTTCGTGAATTTCTTGTACTGCGACTTTCCATAATTTTCACCCCTAAAAAAAAATTTATACACCAATTTTATTGTATAAAATCATTGTTATGTAAACGTGTACAAACAATTAAAGTTAGATTACAGATTAAAAAAGACAACCTTTTTGATTGTCTGTCTGGTTATGTATTCAAAAAGAGGACTATTAATCATAAAAATTATAAGCTGCCCCGATCAAATTAGCATCATTATGATACTTTGCTGCGATTACTTGTGGGACCATTGGCACTTGGCCGATTCTGTTGGTGAGGTCACGGATGGCGAAGTTCAAATCATTGATGAAGATGGGATTGGCGGATACGCCTCCCCCAATGATAATCACTTCGGGATCAATCGAAAATTGAGCATTATATATAGCACTGGCTAGATTGTGATACATTAAGTTAACTAACCGCAGTGCACCTTCGTCACCTTTATGAGCACGTTCTAAAACCTGACGTCCCGTCAGGTTCTTTTTGTATTGTTCGTTATACAGTTCGGCCATATGCACTAGCGTGGCAACGTGGCTGAGCCGCTTGTTATGATGCGAAGCGGTCATGCCAAATTCGCCACCCAACAAATGCGTGCCGTGAACAATTTTTCGATCAAGCACGACTGAACCGCCAACACCTGTGCCAATGACAAAGAAAATCACGTTATGAAAGTTTTTTCCGGCACCGGACTTCATTTCTGCTAATGCAGCAGAGTTAGCATCATTTTCCATTTTGACTTTTAAATTTAGTCGCTTCTCGATTTCCGATTTAATCAGGAAGTTATGCAAATAAGGTAATGCTGAAATACCACCGATCACGCCAGTTCTCTGATTTACTGCACCTGGTATAGCAATGGATACTCCATCTAACTCTTCGCCGTCAAATTCGGCAACAATGTCCTCCAGCTTCAGGTAAAAATTTTTCAAGGTCCTAGGTGTATCAACTTTTGATTTGTTAGTTAATTCCTGAGTCTGTTGATTCCACAAAGCATATTTGATTGATGTTCCGCCCACGTCGATCACTACTAATTTTTTCATCACAGTCACCTACCTTAACATCATTATATTTGATTATCATCGGTTTAATTCATTAATATAAATGATATTGTTTAACCAAATTTGACCCTATACAAAAAAGCCAGCCTCGTGGCTGACCTACATTTTATGAGTAATAACTTTTATAATGTCCAACTAATTCGATTTTAACTGCCTCGCTAGTTTCTTCTAGCATCTTCAGCAATGGCTTACGAACGTTCTTATTTTCCAGTAAATTAGGAACCTTGATCTTACGTTCATCCTTTGGCAAAGAGAAATTCGACAGCAAGACATTGACGTTGCATTTGCCGGCATGATCAATGTGCTTAATAGAAAAATTGCCTTCTTCGTATTTCTTAGCCAACTTATCATTCAAAATTTTTTCAAACAAACGTGGCTTACCGGTCACATAACGTTGATCATCTAGTCCAATCTTCTCGGAGATCAACATGATGTCGTGCCCGTTCAAATGGCCGTGCGTATATAATTTTACCAGCGTTTGTGTCTCATCTGGCATGCTGTCGAGTTTCAAGCAGTTTAAAAATTCGACTCGCTTATACTTATAGGCTGCCCATACCAATGCATCAGAAGATTGGCGAACGAACTCTTCGTCTTCAATTTGTTGATGCAATTTGCAGATCAAATTGACTGCCGGCTCGACCATGCTGCCCATGCAGATGCGACGTTCCAAAGCGTATAGCAATAAATAGGCAAATCCAATATCTTCTTTTTGCTCGATATCTTCTAGCCAAGTCAAGAAACGATACTTCTGTCCTGGAGTCAGATTGCGAAACTCCGGATAGTTACCGACATTGTCGATATCTTCCTTATAAACTTGTGAACGAGTCATGATCTCTGATGGCTCAGAAATCGAATCGCCCTCAAATTCCTCAGTATTCTTGCGACGGCCGTCCCCAAACCAAAGCAAATCTAAGATCTCAGTCGAAATATTAAAAGTATGCGACCCCACACGCAAGTGTTGCAACGAATGATTAGCATGTGCATCAGCTAAATCGTGCGACAAAACATCCCTACCAAATATTGTTGCTAAAAAACTCATCTCTATTCTCCCCAAGTTAATATATTGTAAGCGCTTTAAAAAGATTGATTCTTATCTATCCATTTCAAATTTATCATATATGAAGGGAGATTTGGTAACGAATATTTTGTAACTTAAACAAAAAATATATTCTCTAAAAAGCTTTAATTTCAATACTTTTAGAGAATATATTTAATTATGAAACACGATGATGCTTTTTGAAAAATACTCTTGAAGTTGTATGTTCGAATAACTCACTAATTATTACTAGAATAAGATATGAAATCGCAAAGACACGATTATCCAAGCCGAATGTTTCGATGGTCAGACCACCAAAGATGACGATTTCTGAGATCAAACGGGTAAACTCGTTCACTCGATTTTTTGACTTAGGTGCCATGAACTCGGCCCAATATAAGACGATCAAAAGAGGTAGCACTAGAACGAATAAAATTTTTCCCAGTACTGTCGGCATCATGGTTCCGTTAATGATCAATAAGATAACTGAGAAGCTCTCTAGAAAAATACGCAAAGAGTCGCTAAAATACCGCACGGTATCACCCTCTTTTCACGAAAAATATAACATCAAGCTAACTCGATAGTTAAATATCTTGCCTAAAGCGGGTTGAACATTTAGAACCTTGGCGAAAAACGTTATAATGTTCGTAATATGAATAAAGGAGTATCTCTGAAAATGACAAAAAGAATTAAAGGCTCATGTACATCAATTTTAGTTGGTAAAAAGGCTTCGATCGACGGCTCAACCATTATTTCTAGAAATGATGATGGTCATGAAGCTCTAGATCCTGAACGTTTTGTAGTGGTCAATCCTGAAGACCAACCTAAACACTACCAATCAGTTATTAGCAAGGTTAAGGTTGAACTTCCTGACAATCCCCTACGTTACACTTCAATTCCTAACTCAATTTTGACTAATGGTATTTGGCCTGCTGCTGGTATCAACAGTGAAAACATTGCAATGTCAGCTACCGAAACCATCACAACTAACTCACGCATCTTAGGACTCGACCCTTACGTCGAAGGTGGAATTGGTGAAGAAGACTTAGTTACACTAGTACTTCCTTACATCCACAGCGCTAAAGAAGGTGTCGAACGTCTTGGCTCACTTCTTGAAGAATACGGAACTTACGAACCAAACGGAATCGCTTTTTCTGATAAAGACAGCGTTTGGTGGCTTGAAACTATTGGTGGACACCATTGGGCAGCCGTTCGTATCCCTGACGATGCCTACGTTGTAGCCCCTAACCGCATGAACATCGATGTCTTCGACTTTGATTCAGCTGATACTTTAGCTTCAGCAGACCTACAAGATTTCATTGAAAAAAATAATTTGAATCCGGACGAAAACATTTACAACCTACGTCACATTTTTGGTAGTGCAAGCATTAAAGATACTGTTTACAACAACCCTCGTGCTTGGTTTGGTCAAAAATATTTCACTCCAGATGCAGAACAAGACCCAATGGAACAAGACTTGCCATTCATCTGCCACGCTAACCGTAAGATCTCAATCGAAGACGTTAAGTTCGTTTTGAGTTCACATTACGAAAACACTAAATATGATGTCTATGGCGACGGTTCCGAATCAGACAAGACTAAATTCCGTCCAATCGGTATCAACAGAAACCACGATGTTCACATCTTGCAAATCAGAAATAACGTTCCCGACGAAATTGCTGGTATCCACTGGTTAGCATTCGGTGCTAATACCTTCAACTCAGTTGTGCCATTCTACGCAAACGTTAACGACACCCCTGCTACTTATAAAGACGCTGACGACGAATTTAACCTCAACAACATGTACTGGTTAAGTTGTACAACTGCCCTACTAGGCGACACTGATTACGACTTGTACGTTGACTTCAGAAATACCTTCGAACTCGAAGCTATGGGTTCATATCGCAAGATCCAACACGACACAGATGCTGACATCAAGAAACAAAGCAGTGCCAACATTCAAAAATATCTTGAAGAAGCAAACAACAAGCTAGCTGAGGATTCATTAAAACGTCAAACGAAACTACTCGGCGACATGGTGATCTTTGGATCAGAACACATGAAGCTAAGATATAATTTGAATGACTAACATCCCTGAATGCTCGTTGGCGCAGCCAACACTTTAAACGGTAGCGCATGCGCCTCAGGCGACGTACGTTCCCATCCTTAGTCGTTCGTTGGCGCAGCCAACACTTCAGACAGTAGCGCACGCGCCTCGGGCGACGTACGTTCCATTTTTTAAAACAATCTGTTATAATTACAAACGAAAAGAAGCCATCGATGTGTGAGATTGATGACTTCAACACAAGCTTCAGAACGATGGAGATCAGGCTAACCTTTGCGGTTAGCCTTTTTCATTTCTGCGTATGCCCGTGCAAAGTTTACCCCTGCTACTGACAAAACGTAGATAGCCACGGCAATATTAACCGTATCCTCCAACTCCATCTCTTCCAAATTTTTCATGATCAATACCTCCACAAGTTTCATTTATTCGAGGGGTACGTATCATTCGTTTGACTTGCTAAGTCGCTATGAAGGGGTAATTACTCCCTTCGCACAACCTAATTAGATAATATCCTTTTTTTAAAAAAATTATCTATTTAAATATTCATATTCCAACGCATTCAAAACGAAAAGGACACGCTTCCCACATTTGTCGGGAGCGTGTCCTTTTTGAATTTTCTAAAATATTTTAGATACCGAGTACTTTCTTCTTTTTCAACTGGAATTCTTCTTCCGTGATAACTCCAGCATCGACCAATTCTTTCAACTCCAGCAATTCACGTTTTTCTTGTTCAAAATTGGTCGTTAAACCTTGTGTCTGCGCATCGATCCGCTTTGGCTGATCAATAATAGATTGAAGCTTACTTTGCAGTTGCTGTTCAATTTTTATCAGACCATTGTATATGAAGCCTTGTGTTTTAGTTTCGCTATTAATAATTTTGGCCTCATAGTTGGTACCATCGGAAAAAGTGATCACAACTCCTAAATGGTTAACGACTTGAAAATCTTTTCCGCCAGTTAAAGCTCCAATGACCATCCCTGGTCCACCAAGTAGAACTCCACCAACAGCTCCGCGGGTGATCCGATGATGCTTACTCTTTTGACTGCCTTGAACATTTTCTCGAAAACCAACTATTTCCGAATAGTCGACTAGACGATATGGCGTCAACAATGACTTCTTGATCAACATTTTTGAAGTAGTATCATCGAACAATAGTTTTTCAATACTGACCGCATCATGAGACTTCATGTTGGCCAAAATAGTTTGATACTCTTCCTTTTGAGCAATCCGTTCCTGCTTGGCATCATTACGAGCCTTTAATCTTTTCTGTTCCTTTTCTTTGCGATTAGCTTTTCGAATATCACTTCGACTAATCGTTGTCGGAACAACCGGTGCAGCCTGGATGTGTTTAGAAAATTCAGCAACATACATCGACTTAGCCCGTATCTCATTCAATCCAGATTTTCTAAGGCAATCCTTACAAACATTTCCATCGAGAAGTTCGACACTCCCCTTCAAAAAAGTCGAACTCTTCCCGCAAATAGAGCATTTCTTGAACATATTTAGTCTCCCAAAATTCTGTTTTCCCTAAAAAGTTTTAAATCCATCGTATTTAAAGTTAACTTTAAATTATGTCTATTAAAAAATCAAATACAGCAGTATTACATTTGTTAGGAAGAAATTCTATCTCCAAATAGATCTCATATTTTTATTCCCATTAATTAATATCAATTTTTTTCTAAATTAAACCATTATATTTGACCGTATTGTTACAATGGAATAAGAAATAAAGGAGGTACATCCATGACACAAAATTCCAATGTAGCAGTTTTAGAGCAAGCAGATATGAATAAAAAAGGTGACTGGACATGGTCTCCGGTTTCAAAAGCTACTTCTTCTAAATAACAAATAATACATTTAAATAAATACAAAAAATCGTCCGTTAAAAAGACGATTTTTTTGTTGAATATTATAAAAACTTAAATTAGGGTTTGGCCTTCTTCCTTGCTAAAATTAAAAGAAAAAAGGAGGATCCATCCGATGGACGATGATATTTTTGACTTCGAACATGGTTTGATCGATGAAGACGGCGAATGGACTTGGTCGCCCAACTTTTCTGACGACGATTTCGATGAAGATGAATCCGATGATTTTAACGACAACTTAAAACGCGATATCGAATTCGGTTTATACGATTAAGAGCTGAGATCTTAGATGATCTCGGCTTTTTTCATCGTGTCGATCGAACTCAGCACGATTTCTTCATTGTTAGCAAGCGGATGCCAATCTAACGTTTCTTTAGCTTTTTGATTAGAAACGTTGCGGTTCATATCTATAAATAATTTGCCACCTTGAGCTTGCTTATTGAAGATTGCAGCTAAATTGATCAGCCAATTTGGCAATTTCTTGTCGATTATTTTATCAGACAATTCTGGACGTTGCTTCTTAATAAGCTGGATCATCTCACCGATTGAAATTTCACCATCGGCACTTGCAATAAATCGTTGACCGTTGGCTATTGGAGTCTGCATGGCTTTGATATGAATGTCGGCAACGTCACGAACGTCAACGATATTCAGCGGTAAATCAACGTATCGTTTCTGCGAGCCATCGAACAGACCCTTCAAGATATCAAAGCTTCCCGAAACGTGGCCATTTAATGATGGACCAAGCATAGCAACTGGATTGACGGTCGCAAATTCCAAATTGACCTCAGGCCGATCGATATAGTCCCAGGCCTTCATTTCCGCGATCAACTTGGATTTTTCGTACAAAGAAATTCCCTTCTGATCAACATCGGTCCAATCCGCTTCAGTCGTTGGACGATTCGACTTTTTACGGCTGAACCCAACTGCACCAAAGTTTGAAGTCATTACTACTCGCTTAACTTGTGCCCGATTGGCAGCCTGAAGCACGCGGATTATTCCCTCAACTGCTGGACGGATCGCATCAGCTTCATTCTTGGGCTGATCGAAAAACACTGGCGAAGCTACGCTCATGACAAAGTCAGTCCCACTCATCGCTTCATCCCAACCCTGGTCACTTGAAAGATCCGCTTCATAAAAAGTTAGTTGATCGAGATTTTTCGTCTGATTATTGCGTAATGTATTAAGAATGCTATCCTGCTTCTTCAAAGAACGGACAGTCGTCTTCACCTGATAATTTTGATTTAATAATTGGTCAATGATGTGCAGACCGAGAAATCCACTGCCACCGGTCACCAAAACTGTTTCTGTCATAATATTTCCTCCATTGAATCGAAAATGTTCTTAACTATCGAATAACAAGAGTGTAAACTCTAAACCATGGTTTAGGGCAAGAACGTTTTTTAAAAAAATTGAGGTGGTCTGATGATCAAAACTTACACAATTAAAGAAGTCGCCGAAGACTTCGACCTGTCGATCTCGACAATCCGTTATTACGACAAGAAAGGACTATTGCCTTTCGTGGCAAAAAACGACGCTGGATATCGAATTTTTACCGATGCGGATTTGAATTTGATCAAAACTATCGTCTGCCTCAAAAATACTGGCATGGCGATCAAGGACATTCGTTCTTACATCGAAGACGTCATGCAAGGTCCTAGTTCGATCGAGCATCGCAAAACGCTGTTGAAAAAACATAAGCGTGAGGTTTTACAAAAGCAACAAATGCTGACGGAAAACTTAAAGGAGATCGACTTCAAACTTGACCGCTACAATTCACCTAAAGCGGAAGAAATTGTCGGTGCGGAATTCCAATATCTGACCAATGAAAAGAAAACTTTAAATACCAAGAATACGGAGGACTAGTATGAAATTTTTACACTCAGCCGACTGGCATATCGGACGCACGCTCAATGGCTATTCGCTGTTGGACGAACAAAAGCACGCCTTCAAGGAAATGCTGCAAATTGCTATCGACCAACAAGTTGACGCAGTCGTCATCGCTGGCGACATTTATGACCGTGCCATTCCTAGCACCAACGCCGTCACGACTTTGGACAGCATGCTGCAGGAGATCAACCTCGAGCACTCACTGCCCATCTATGCAATCTCTGGCAATCACGATGGAGCCAAACGATTAAACTTCGCCAACGAGTGGATGGAAAAAAGCGACTTTCACCTGACTACTTTGTTAGACGAAGCTTTTTCGCCAGTCGAAACTCCGGAAGTCCAAATTTTCATGCTGCCGTTTTTTGACCCCATGGACGCTCGCGTTTACTACCAAGAACAAGGTTTAGATGCTGACCAAGTTAAAAATATCCACACGATCACTGATGCGATGAATCTAGTTTTGCCTGACATGGAGAAATTGTTCGACCCCAACAAAAAACACGTGTTGATCAGCCACTTTGCCGTCTCTCCTAGTGCCGATCAAGAAATTGAGCTCACCAGTGAAACCACGTCAAAAGTCGGTGGACTAGCAACCCTGACTGCACAACAATTTGAAAAATTCGACTATGTAATGCTGGGCCACATCCACACACGCAATGCTTCACCTGCTGAAAATGTCCGCTATGCTGGAAGTCCCGTAAAATTCAACGTTAAAGAAGCTAAGATGGCTAATCAAGGAAAAGGAGTCGATATTGTTGAAGTGACCTCTGACAAAATCGAACGGACTTTTTTTGAGATTCAGCCAAAAACTGATTTAGTAGTATTGGAAGAAAATTGGGATACTTTGCTTGATCCGACTTTTTACAAGACGCAACCGATCGACCAGGCTTGGTTCGCCATCACCGTCAAGGACTTCGACCGTAGCAAGCACATCAACGTTCGGGCTAAACTTCAAGAAATTTACGGGACCGTGGTTGAACTCGATTACGAAAACGTCAAACGTGAAGACAGACCTGACGTGGCTCAACAAAATCTCAGCGAACTCAGTCCGGATAATATCGTTGACCAATTTTTTAAAACCATTACTGGCAATGACCTAACTAAGGACCAAAAAGAACTTGTCGATGGCATCTTCGTCGACTTAAGAAAGGAAGATTAGTCGTGAAACCAGTTTACTTACAAATGCATTATTTCGGTCCTCACGAGGACTCAGTGATCGATTTTCGTGAACTCGAAGAAGCACCGATTTTCCTAATTGGCGGCGATACCGGTGCCGGAAAATCGACCATATTTGATGCCATGACCTATGCCCTATTTGGTACGACAACGGGCGACCGCAATGCTAAAGAACTGCGGAGCCAATTCGCACCAGCTGATGAAAAAACTAGCGTGACCTTTTACTTTGAACAAGGCAATCAGCTGTATCGAATCATCCGCACACCCGAACAATTTCTCGCCAAGAAACGTGGTACTGGAACAACTAAGAATACCGCCACCGCAAAGCTTGCCATCGTTGACGAAGTTGGTGGCACAGAAATTTCTAGTATCGCTACTAAGCCAGTCGACGTTGCCAATGAAGTCGACAGTATCCTCAATCTGACTGCGGATCAGTTCAAGAAGATCATCCTCCTGCCGCAAAACGATTTCTCCGAATTTTTGAAATCAAATACCAATGATAAAGAACCGATTTTGAAAAAAATCTTTGGGACGCAGCTGTTTACCAAATTCACTCAGGAATTAAAAGATAAGTACGATTCTGCTCGGAAAAAGAATGAGAGTTTCGATACTGACTTGAAGATCCAGTTGGAGTCGACTGCTTGGACTGATGAGGAAAAAGCTGCTTTGGCAAAGGAAGCTACGACGCAAAAAGTCGTCTTGCTCAAACAATACGTTGGCGAACGCGAAACTAATCTTGCCTCATTAAATAAGCAGAAAACTGTCGTGGATGCAGCCGTAGCCAGCACCGACAAAGATTTTCAAGCTGGCAAGGATCTAGAAAAGAAATTTACCGACTTGGCGAAATTTAAGACCGACTATCAGACTAATATTATTGAAAAAGAAGACGAATATCAAAAGCAACAAGCTCACTTGTCAGAATTGCGATGGGCGCAGTTGTTGCAAGATACGATTCGGGATTTAGACAATAAAACTAATGAATATTCGCAGAATCTCAAACAACAGACCGAGCTAACTGACAAGGTTTCGATTGCGGAACAAAGTTTTTCAAAGTCTAAGTCACAAGTCGATGAATTGACCAAGCAGACTGCTGATTTTGAAAAGCAGAACAAACGCAGCCAAGAACTAGCCGGCTTGATTCCTAAGGTTGAAAACCTTGAATCAATCAAACAAAAGTTAGCTTTAGGAAAACCACAATTGGTAGAATTTCAAAAGCAATTTGACCAGCAGAATGTGGTCGTCAAAGAACTTGCTAGTCAGATCGATCAGAAAAAGCAGACGCAAGTTTCTGGCGAAGCACTCAATCGAACCCGCAATTCATTGACTGTCCATCGACAATTGTTCGTTGAGACCTTGTCGCCCTTGGAAAATGAAACTAAGAATGCTCATCAACAACTTGCTCAAACTCAAGATAAAGTTGCACAATTGCAGGCTCGTTTTAAAACTACTCAAGCAGATGTTAAAAAAGCACAAACGATTTATGGTCAACAGATCACACGTCGTCAGGACTTGATGATTGCACAATTACAAAAGGAATTAGTCGATGGACAACCTTGCGTTGTCTGTGGTGCAACTGACCATTCAAATATGGTCCACACGATTGATGCCGATGAGACCGAATTGAAGAAAGCGATGGATGAAGTCGATCAAGCACAAAACAATTTAGCTTCAGCTACCAAGGCTTTTGAAACAGTCTCTGCCGACTTGAAGACTGCTAAGGCCGACTTACAAAAGCTGACCCAAGAAGTTCAAGTTGCTGATAAAAATTTAGCAGACAAGTATCAAGAGTTGAGTGGAGATATCGAATTTGACCTCCCGAAAACTTTTTCAATGGAAAAAATCAAACTAGCCTTTGACAAACAAATCAAAAATGTCGATGACCAAATGGCTGCGGGTAACCAGACTGCCAAAGAGATAGCCGACTTAGAGACGCAACTCAAGACTAGCAACGACAAGGTCAATCAGCTGAACCTACAATTGACTGCTAAAAAGACTGAGTTGGATAATCTACAGAGCGACCTCGAACAGCAAGATGTTGCTACTGATAATACTAGCGCCGAGCTAACTGCAGAAAAATCGAAGCTTGAACAAAGTTACCAGAAATTTCAGACTGACTTGCAAACTGCACAAAAGAATATGCAAGATGCCAACCTCATTTTGTCGCAAAGCAAGACTAGCCTGAAGGATCTGTCGGAACAACTGGCAAAGCAACACAAAACAATCAAGCAGTTGACTGAACGTTCAACGGAGGCCTTAGAAGCTGCCGATGCTAAGACCAATGATGAAGCAATTTTACGTAGCTGGATCGACGAGATCAACCACGATGCCTTATCGCAACTGCAAGTTGCTATTTCCAATTATCAACAAAACAAAACTCGTTTGGATAAGGAAATCAAACAGTTGCAGACTGACTTAAAAGATACAGAAAAGCCTGACATGGACAAGTTACAAACAGCCTTGAACCAAGCGAACGAGCAAAAAGAGGCTATCATCAGTAAAGTTACCTACGCTAAGAAAGTTTTAGATGATGCCAAGCAAAGTTTCCAAGCAGTTAAAAAAATCATCAAGAGCCAAGGTACTTTTGCTAAGAAATTTGGAGAGATCACTAGCCTGTACAACATCGTGACTGGAAAGGACGGCAACGACAGCAAGCTTAAGTTAGAAACTTACGTGGTTCAAAACTACTTACAACGAGTTCTGAATTACGCCAACGACCACTTTATCAATTTGCTATCGAACAATCGCTATACCTTTGAATTGTCCGATGAGGCGTCAGACAAACGGACTGACCATGGGTTAGATATCAACGTTTTCGATAACGAAACTGGACGTTCACGTTCATCTAATACTCTTTCGGGTGGCGAAACATTTATTGCTGCCCTATCGATTGCATTGTCATTAAGTGAAGTCGTTCAATCATCTTCAGACGGCGTAAAAATTGATGCCTTGTTCGTTGATGAAGGATTCGGTTCACTGGACCATGAAACGCTCGATAAAGCAATGGAAGCACTCGAAACCATTGGTGAAAACCGCATGGTCGGGGTCATCAGCCATATCGATTCGATGAAAAACACCATCGGCCAACAAGTATATATCAAGAAGTTGGGCGATGGTCGCAGTACCGTGCAAATGATAAGTAAATAATAAAAGCCACCCAATGACATTCACTCAAGCACATTAGCTTGAGAAATTGCCATGGATGGCTTTTTTATTTTTACAATGCAATTTGAATTTCATAATCCCAACGAGTACTCTGTAAGATTGATTTGATCTTGCTAAAAATATCGTCAGTGCCAAAATGAGTTTCTACGGTCAACCCATTTTTTAAAGTGATTGGTTCAACGAATCGGCTTGGATCATCCTTGAACAATACCTTGTCGCTCATCAAGTTGTGAAATAAATGCGGATCATTTTCCGTAATATAATCTAGCGATGTGACAAAGACGTCCACCCAGGATTCCACAGCAAACTCCTCACCATTCAAAATAAACTTAGACGGCACCATTCCGTAAGGAACAAAGTGGCCATTATTCAGCCTCAAGATCTTGTTGCCAGTAGCTTCTTCAATATCCATTTAAATCACCATCCCATCATAGTCATTTCAAACTAATCGTAATTCCGTTGTGGGATAGGTTCAACCTCGAAATAATTATGAAAAATGATGAAAAATTAATTCTTGAAGTATACATATTCTTAACTTTAAGTTCTGATATAATTATTATTAAAATTATATTTTGAGGGGAATATATCATATTATGAAATTTGGAAAAATAGCATTACTAGCACTATCAGCTTCAGCAATTTTGGGAGTGTCTTCAGTTGTTAGTCCAGTTGGATCATTAGGGGGAACACAAGAAGTCCAGGCAGATTCTAATCTTGATATTAGTGCTTATCGCAAAAGTAATATCAACACGATTAATACAATCAGAACTAGCAACGGTCTTCCTGCATTCAATGAAAACTCAACATTGGACAGTTATGCTCAAGAAAGAGCTGAATATCTGGCCAATTTAGGTCACCTTGACCATCATGCCGGCAAAGATGAATCTCGAATTGTGCCTTACAATGCAGTTAGTTCTGAGAATTTAGCCATGCTTCCTATGGGCAATCGATCAAATAAAAGCGTACAGGCCATATCTAACGAAGCAGTCACTACTTGGTGGGAAGATACTGGTATTGCAAACTATGGTCATAGAAAAACCATTCTAGATGCATTTGTTGATTCCATTGGGGCAGGCGTCGCACAACAACCCGGTACAGAAAATTACGTTGTGGTTATTGAAACTGGAATCGATAAATCTAGTTTGGATGCATTAGTTGCACAAAACTCTGATTTTTACTATAAGCAATACGCTCCAGATTTTAATGGTGCTGGATTAGGTTCATATGCCAAATATTCTTGGGATGAAAAATCAGGATTAGCTGATGTCAATGTTCCTGATTCCAATACCTCACACATATGGCTACTTGATATCGCAACGTTATCTGGTTACCACACCTTAGATGTTGTATCAAACAATCAAGCTCTTTATAGTCAAACAGGTAAAGTTTCAAATCGTATGCTCGGAAGCAATACTAGCTGGTACACTGACAAAGTTGCCATCGATCCTCAAGGGAACCAATACTTTAGAGTTTCTACTGATGAATGGGTAAAACGTACTTCAGACATAGCTTTCCATTAAATCATCGTCCTTCGGGACGATTTTTTTATGCTATTTGATAAAGACACCATACCATCGAGGGCGTTAGTCTCTTGATGATTTTTTCATTGCTATTTAGCGTGACATTCTTTTCATTCGTCAAGACGTATTCTGCATCGTTCGCCAAATATCGTTGATACGCATCGTATTTGCTTGGTGCTGTCATGACTTCAATTCCGTTGCCGACAGTTTGTTCTAGAAGTTGTTTGGTGGCTGCATGCGTGTAGCCGATGCCGTTGTCGACATCAGTATTCTTAACTACCACTAATGGATCTAGATTTGTCATGAAGCAATTCTCCAACTCCATTTGATCGAGTTTTTCATAATGAATATCGCCCCAACTTTCTTGAAGCTTGGGTGACTTGAATGCTGCTGGAATCAATAAATAATCGCGTGAATATGCGTTTAGATTAGTGAGAATATTTTCGAAACTTGGATGACCAATAATTTTCGCCTTACCTAGCAATTCTTCTTTATTGTACTGAGTTGCTGCCGCATAGCTATCTGTAGCACTTGGTCCTAATGTATGAATTTTCATGATATCCGCCTCTTCAATTAAATTAAGGAAAACAAAAAGCCAACTAGATTAGAAATCTAGCTGGCTTATTTAATTGACGAGTTTTCAATTAAAGGAATTATGCCAGTTAGACTTCACGTGTCTAGCTGGCCAAGACAAAGTTGACTTCGCTAACCTTAGACACGAACGTGTGGGACGTCCGCATCTAGGATCAATACGGACGCTACCTAAAGTTTGCAAAGCCGAAAAAGGCTTGAGATTTAGCTGGCGTATAATTATATGTCATTTGTCTTTTCCTTTCTTGAATAATTGTGAATATTAAAACATTATTATTTGATTAAATCAATGTTAATTTTTTAATCTTTGACAGATATTTCATCTTTCTTTTTCTGTATGTATTTCTTATATTCAAATATTGATGGATTATTTACAACAAATAATTGATTATCAAAAATATCTTCGTTACTTTTATCTGATAAATATCTGATTAACTTAGATTTGATTTCTCCCTCATTAACTAACATATCCATCAAATTTACATAACTAAAATCAGGAGAATAATTAGATACAATAAGTATATGTTTCTTATCCTCTATCATCCAATGGAGGATTTTTTCCCACCAAATTTTATCAGTTTCTCCTAGAGACATCCCAAATATATATATCACATCACTCCTATTAATTCCATTTTCAATTTTCTGAACAATGCCATTTCCAATATTTTCAACCGCCACTGGTTTTATTAATATTTTTTTAGCTAGCTCATCTAATTCTGAAATTTCAATCTGGCTTTCATCATTCACTCCAATAAGCGGATATAATTGAATCTCTCCGTGTGGATGAACCACACTTCCAATTTTAAATATCGTTTTCTTTTCATTAGCATTATCAACAACTGGAAAATCCGAAATATCATCAAATATTTTATCCAACAATGTTGTGAAGTTAAAATTGACAAAATTAACATTAGTTACATTTGAACTAAATATCAAATCATCAATTTTTTGGGATTGAATCGGTTTGAGATCTCTTGTGAAGTTCATCAAATCATCATTCCTTTTCTCAAGAAAATCATCACTTTCATGAAAGTTCACACTATCCTCACATTCAATCAAGTAATCATTTAAATTTGAAATTATCTCGTTGATATCTGTATTAAAATTTTTATTATTTTGTTCATATAATAATTTAAATTTGTCAGTTTTTGTAAATTCCCCCAAATTAATTTCAAAATCTGACCATTTTTCAACATCATTATCTATTATTTCATATAATTTGTTATCCGGATTGTGCTGAAATCCATTAAAAAAATCTACATATCTAGTTGGTAATCCATTTGCAATATCAAAACCATTACCAACAAGAAAAGTTAAATTCATCTAGTCTCCCCCGATTATCATGATAGGTCTATTTTTTATATCATTTATTTGAATAAATCAAAAAATTTAAGGTGTGTAAAATTTTCAGTTGTGATTTCAAAATTTATTCAAATAATATTAAACTAAAAAATTATGATTTTGTAAAAGCAGTATCCACAACAATGCAGTTATCTCACGATTAAATATTGTCAATTATTTAAAATTCGTTATATTTCTTATTATTCCCCTTACTCTTCTCCACCGGATACTTAGCGATATCCTTCTTAAGTTTGCTATCGATAATTTCATCTACATCAACTCCGAGGTTATCTGCCATCATGTAACTGTATACTAAGACATCTGCTAATTCTTCTTCCAGTCTTTCTTTTTTCTTGGCTACTACTTCATCAGATTTTTTCCATTGGAATAACTCTAGTAACTCTGATGCTTCGAGTGAGATTGAAATAGCTAGATCCTTTTCGTTATGAAATTTTCGCCAATCTCGATCATCTCTGAATTTGTTGATCTTTTGCATGGTAGTTTTTTCAGTCATTAGTTTATATCCCCTTTTTGTGCTTTTAGTAAGGCGTCTTGCAATTGTTCATCAACCGCATAAACGTATAATCCATTGACACCTCTGGTGATTAAGACATTTAACTCATTTTTTAAAAGGTCCTCTGAGGCATCGATTTTCTCGCCTTTGTAGGTCCTTTTTTGAATGGCTTTCTTGTTTTGACTAGCCGTTCTATCAAAAACAACTTTGCCATTTCGATATTTCACGGATGGTCCAATGATTACAGCAGCGTAATTCAAATCAAATCCCTGAATAGTAAAAGTTGACCCTACTTCATCTATTGTTTGTTGCTGTTCAGCCCACGATAAATTCTTGTAGTTGATTTTACGATCTCGTATCCTTGGCAACTGCAAGTTCCATGGCATTGAAAAATCTCCAATAGTCACGTTCCAATATTGACTATCATCTGGTTTCTTGGCGTCTACATATGGCCAATCAAAAGTTGCCAACATCCTGGAGATACCATTTTCGACATCTTTAGATTTTTCCTTGATGGCTTCATACATGTTCTCTGGATTATCAAACACCTTAAGTTCGTACTTATCATCCCTAGGAATATTAGTCACGACTTGGTTATCGATAAGATTTCGAATCCAATTGACTGTATCAGAGTTGGCATTAATCCTCATTTGATTGTGTAGCTTGATGTAATTTCCCTCAATCTGCGTACCTAGAACTAATTTATGCATGTCTTCTGAATCCATGTATTGTTCACGCGACAAAATTTGACGTTCATCAAACACGGCGACAACAACTTTGGCACGATTCAAGATATCCTGCAATTGATTTTTTCCTCGATAAGACTGCTTTCCTTGTGTCCACAACAGATGCGCCTCATCGATTAAAACCACATCGGCTTTTTCATCTTCAGTATGATCATTGATAAATTTTGTGGGTTTCGAGACTACCGTTCCATCGCCTTTTAAATCTAATTTTTCGGCAATTTGTTGATACACCTTCAATTGTTGGTCATGATTAACTAACAGATAATTATTCGACCCTTCAAGGATCTTGTTATCATCAGTTTGAGAGGACTTAGCCAATTCAAAAAATAGGCTACTCAATAATACGGTTTTCCCGGTTCCTGCACTCCCATTGATCAAAATCAGTTGTCCTGACTTGTCACGGTTCAATGCTTCTTCAATTTTCATCAAGATCTCATCTTTTGCACGTAGCTGCTCGACTGTCAGCTTATGAAATGGCGAGGCTTTAAAAATTGCGGAATCCTGAATAACTCGTTCCAATGGAAAAAGTTCTTTGTTATCATTACGCAATTTTTTCCAAATCTTACTGAAGATGGCATTCAATTCATCTTCGGTATAATAGCTGTTCTGCGGATTGGTCCTGCCATTATCCAACTTAACGGAATCGATGCTA